>JAEWKP010000158.1 GCA_023393655.1 Pseudomonadota bacterium
GGGCGCGGTAGCGCGCGACCGAGGTCGCAAGATTCTGCACCGCCACGGTGACGCCGGCGACCCCGGTCACGCCATTGGCATGGCGCCGTGCCGCTCCTTCGGGAACGCGCAGGCTGCGAGTCGTGACATCCGTGCAGAGGAAGGGGATGTCGGGCTCGGGCGGGCGGGCCGAGCGCCAGGCGATGCGCGTGCCGTCGGGCTGGAGCCGTCCGCCGTCGAGAGGACCGTCCATGACGATGCCGGCGGCACGGGCGCGGGCGAGATCGGCATCGAGATCATCCGGCAGCACGGCATAATCGACGAGGCCGGGGCCAGAGCGATCCAGAACCTGCCACCAGCGGAAATCCGCCACCGGCCGCGGGAAAGCGATGATTTCGAGATAGGCGCCGTCCTCGAACACGACCAGCGCATTGCGCGAGCCACGCGGATGCTCGCCCCCGGGCAGTACCGTGAAGCCGAGTGCCGTATAATCGCGGATCGCCGCGTCGAGATCGGTCACGGCGATGACGATATGGTCGATTGAAAGCGGCATGGTTCTCGTCCTCGATGCTGATGTCAGGGGCTCTGCGCGATGGTTTCGATAGCCGACATGCCACCGAGCTGCGGCGCGAAGCTCTCCCAGACCTTGCGCGCGCCGTCCTGCCAGCCCTGGCGATCCTCGGCCGGCACGACCTTGCCGCCTTCGGCCCTGGCGCGCGCCATCGAGGCTTCCTCGTCGGCCCGCATCAACTCGTCGAAATAGGCCATGCCTTCGGCCACCGCGGCGGTCAACGCCTCGCGGTCCTGTTGCGTCAGCGCCTTCCAGAACGGCGCGGCGAACATCACGACGCCGCTTGCCCAGATATGACCGGTCTCGACCAGGATCGGCACGACCTTGTGCAGACGGAAGCCGACATAGGCAGACTTGGTCAGGTCCATGCAGTCGACCACGCCGGTCTTCAGCGCGTTGTAGGTCTCCGGGATCGGGATCGGCGTCGGAAAGGCGCCGAAGCCCGACCAGAGCGCGGTATGGAGTGGGCTCTGGATCACGCGGATACGCTTGCCCCTGACCGAAGCGGGGGTGGTTAGCGGCTCCTTCGCCAGGAGATGGCGGGCACCGTAATTGATGAAGCCCGGCACGACGAAGCCCTGCGCCTCATAGAGCTTCCGAAGCTCCGTGCCGAGCGGCCCGGACAGCGTCCGGGCGAGATGATCGCGATCACGGAACAGGAAGGGCAGGTCGAGGACCTGCCCGGCCGGCACCCAGGCCGAGAGCGAGGACACCGTCGAGAGCGCGCCCTGGATCGAGCCGAGGCGCAGGCCCTCCGCCACCTCCTTCTCGCCGCCGAGCGCGGCATTGGGCACGATCCGCAGATCGAAGCGCCCCGGCGCCGTGCGCGCCAGAACCTCGGCGATGCGCCGCCAGATCCTGGTTTCCGGCTTGTCCTCGCCGAGCAGCGACGCGACGGTCACGGGCCGGCCGGCGGCGAAAACCCGCCCGCCCGTCAGGATGGCGGGCACGGCGAGCGAAGCGGCGGCGAACTGACGGCGGGTGATCGGCAAGGCGTGCCTCCTTCGGCGCTTGCAGCGGGATCGCGCGAAACGCGCCCCGCCGCAAGAGGCGAGCGCACTCCGTCGGAAACCCCAGTGGATTTCATCGGCGCCGATCGGCTATCGGGAGGATGCCCGCCGACGGAGACGACGATGACCGAAACCCATGAGATTGCCTCCGACCGTTTGCGCGCGACGGTCCGTGCGCAGGGCGGCGAACTGATCGCGTTTGCCGACGCGAACGGGCCCGCGCTCTGGAACGGCGGGCCGGACTGGCCGCGCCATGCGCCGGTGCTGTTCCCGATCGTCGGGCGTTTGACCGACGACACGCTGATCCATCAGGGGCGCTCCTACCGCCTCACCCAGCACGGTTTCGCCCGCGACAGCCTGTTCACATGGGTCGAGCGCAGCGCGGATCGGGCCGTGCTGGAACTGCAGGAAAGCTCGGAGACGCTGGCGATCTATCCGTTCCGCTTCGTGCTGCAGATGATCTACGCGGTCGCGGGCAACACGCTGACCGTGACGTCGCGGGTCAGCAATCCGGCCGAGGTGCCGCTGGTCTGCGGCGTCGGCGCGCATCCCGCCTTCCTCTGGCCGCTGGCTGACGGCATCGCCAAGGAAGCGCATCGCCTGACCTTCCCGCAGCCGGAGCCCGGCCAGGGCCGCGGCGTCGAGGCCGGCCTGCTCACCGCACCGATCCCTCTGCCCTTCGCCGGGACGGACCTGCCGCTCGACGAGAGCCTATTCGTCAACGACGCGATCGTGATTCCGGATACGGCGAACCGCTCGGTGCGCTTCGCGGCGCTCGATGCGTCTGGGCAGGAGAGCCGCGCCCTGACCGTGAGCTGGGAGGGTTACAAGGACCTCGGCATCTGGTCGAAGCCGACAGGCGCGCCGTTCCTGTGCATCGAGCCCTGGTACAGCATGGCGAGCCCCGCCGGCTGGCAGGGCGAAATCGCGGAGAAGCCCGGCATCCTCAAATTGGCGCCGGGCGAGAGCCGCGATTTCATCTGGCGTGCAGCGCTTTAGCGCGTCACTTCTTCTCGACGTTCCAGAACAGCATGACCGGCGCCGCCAGCACGCCGGAGACATTGGTGCGCCTTGCATAGGGCTGGTCGAACTGGCCAAGTACGCGATAGGGCTGCATTTCGGCCAGGCGCTTGTGCAGCGCCTCCAGCGCGATCTTGCGGCTGGCATCGTCGGGAGCATCGACGAAGGCGCCGCGCAGCTTCTCGGCCTCGGCATCACAGGGCCAGCCGGCCCAGGCGCGCTCGCAGGCCATGTTGGTGCCGATATTGGTCAGCGGCGACTGCATGGTCGCGCCCGAGGCATAGGTCACGAACAGGTTCCAGCCGCCCTGATCGGGCGCGCTCTTGTTCTGCTGGCGCGTGGTGACAGCGCCCCAGTCGGCGAACTGGACATCGACATTGAAGCCGACCTTCTTCAACGAAGCCGCTGCAACCTCGGCCATGCGGCCGATCGGGGCGATGTCGTTGCTGGTCGAGAGGACGAGCTTCTCGCCCTTGTAGCCGCTTTCCTTGAGGAGCTGGCGCGCCTTGTCGAGATCGGGCTTGGCATAGCCTTCGGTGCCGATTTCGGTGCCGTTGGGGCCGCCGCAGACGAAATAGGCGTTGCAGCGCTTCCACCATTCCTCGTCGCCGAAGCCGGCCGCGAGGAAATCGGCCTGATCGGTCGCATAGGCCAAGGCGAGCCGGGCCTTGGGGTTGTCGAAGGGGGGATAGAGATGGTTCGGCCGCAGCATTACCTGGTTGGCGAGGTTGGAGTAGCGCTCGACCTTGACCTGGCTGTTGGTCGAGATAACCGGGATCAGATCCTGGCTCGGCTGCTCCCAGATATCGATCTCACCGGTCTGGAGCGCGGCAGCCGCGGTCGCTGCATCCGGCATGATCTGCCATTCGACGCGGTCGACCTTGACGACGCGCCCGCCGGCAAGCCCGTCGGCCGGCTCGGAACGCGGGACGTAGTCGGGATTGCGGTCGTAGACGACCTTCGAACCGCTGCGCCATTCCTCGCGATTGAACTTGAACGGGCCGGAGCCGATCGTCTCGGTGATCGGCTTCATCGGGTCGGACTTGGCGTCGGACTCGCGCATGATCACCGGGATCTGGCCGACGGCCGAGCCCAGCGCGAAAGGAACCAGCGCCATCGGCCGCTTCAGCTTGAGCTTGAAGGTGGCGTCGTCCACCGCCTCCATGCCGTCGGTATATTCCGCGAGCTTGCCGCCGATCGTGTCGCGCTTCATCCAGCGGCCGAGCGAGGCGATGACGTCCTTGGTCGTCACCGGCTGGCCATCATGGAATTTCAGTCCGGGACGGAGCTTGAAAGTCCAGGTCAGCTTGTCCGGCGAGGTCTCGAAACTCTCGACCATCTGCGGCTTCGGCTGGAGATTCGAATCCCAGGCGAAGAGCGTCTCATATATCATCAACCCGTGCATGCGGGTGATGACGATGGAGGCCGCGACCGGATCGAGCGTCTTGAGATCGGCATGCGGCGCGACGCGCAGGATGCGGTTGGCAGCCGGCTGCGACTGCGCCGTCGCCGAAAGCGGCAGGAGCGCGGCTGCCGTCAGTAGCAGCGCGGCGGTGAAACGGGGCAGTTTCATCAGGCGTTCTCCTCCTTCGTCACCGGCCTGGCGGCCCGCCCCTCAGCGGAGCCGCCTCAGCCGGCGCGTTTCAGACTCGTTTCATCCGCAGGATTCTTGCCCGATGGCTGGCGACCCGCAACCCGCCTTCCGCATCGAGCCAGAGACAGGGCCGCGACCGCCAGGGCCCGTGCAGGAGATCGGCGAGCGCGCGGCCATTCGGCAACGGCGTCAGGCGCGAGACCGTCCCACCGGAAGGCCAGGGCATCAGCGCCGTGCCGTCAGCCCGGATCTCGATCTCGGTGCCGAAATTCGGATCGCGCCAACGCCCGATCAATCGTGCATCGAGCGGGGTGTCGGCCGGCACGCGCGCGAGCGAACGCCGCACGCCGCCGATCAGGCCGGTGAGGCGACCCTCCCCTTCCCGTTTCAGGCGGATATCGAGATAGGCCGGCAGGCTGCGCAGACCGCTATCGCCATCGGCGATCAGACGCTCGAAACCACCCATGTAGCTGATCGAATCCACGGCAAGCTCGGCCCAGAACGGCCCCTCGTCGCTGGCGAAGAGGCCGACCGGCGCGGGCGCGATCGTCGGCAGATCCTGTCCGAGCAGGGCCGCCAGCACCGTCAGGGCAGGCCAGAGCGCCTCTTCCTCGCGATTGGTCAGCACGACAACGCCGACGCCATGGGCCGGCGACATCCAGAAATGGTTGCGATAGCCGGCGAGCGAGCCGCCATGGCCAACGATCGCGGTCTCGCCGAGCCGGCTGGCGACGAGGCCGAGCCGATAGACGCTCTCGGTGCCATCCGCGAAATGGCGCGGCGCGGTCAGGCGTTCCAGCATGCCGTCGAGCGGGCCGCGCCCCGCCAGCAGGGCCGAGGCCCAGCCCGCGAGATCGGCGGCGGACCCCACGAGACCGCCCGATGCAGAAAAATGCGGGCCGTTATGACCGCGCCGCCAGCCCGCCCCGTCGTTCCAGTAGCCGGTGGCGAGGCCGGGCACGATCTCCGAGCCGTCATAGGGTAGGCGGAAGGCAAGGCCGAGCTCACCGGAGAGTTCCGCGACGATCTCCTTGTAGGGCTTGCCCGTGACCTGCTCCAGGATGCGCTGGCCCAGCCGCCAGCCGGTGTTGGAATAGGCCATCTCGGTGCCTGGCTCGGCACATAGCGAGGGCAAGCGGCTGGCGAGCGCGAAGACCTCCTCTGCGCTCAACGTCGCGGTAAAGGGCACGCCCTGCTGCCAGAAGGCTTCCATCATGTCCGGCAGGGCGCCGGTCATGTCGAGGGCACGGCCGAGTTCGACCGCGGCGAGCGGCGCCGGCAATTCCGGCAGCCAGCGGCCGAGCGAAGCATCGAGCGGGATGCCGGCGCGCAGCAATGCGACCGCCAGGACGTGCTTGCTGATCGAGGCGAAGCGGTTCGGCGTCTGCGGCGTAAAGGGGACGCCATATTCGATGCTGGCGAGACCGCCCGCAAAGCTCTCGCGCACGCCGTCACGGTCGAAGATCACGACGGCGCCGCCCGGCCCCGCCGCGCGCTGCCAGTTGGCGACAATCTCCTGCGCGCTGGTCGCGGCGCGGGTCCAGTCCAGAGCCATGTCGTGCTCCCTCAACCCTGTGGCCGGGCTTCGCCGAGCAGATTGCGCAAGGCCCGCATGAAGACGCGCGCGCCAGGGCCGATCGCATCATCCGGGAAGTCGAAATCGGGGTTGTGGAGATGCGCGGTCTCGCCCGAGCCGAGCAGGAACATCGCCGATTTGGAGCGACGCCCGAACAAGCCGAAATCCTCCGAGCCGCGCGAGGGCGGCGTCGGGCCGTGTGGCACCTTCTCCTCGTCCATCGCCCGGCGCAGCATCGCGACGGCTTCCGGCTCGTTCTCGCAGTGGTGGAAGATGTCGTGATAGCTGATCTCGACGGTGAGCCGGCCGGCCTCAGCCGCCTCGCGGGCCAGCTTCTCGGCAGCCTCGCAGAGCGCGCCCATCTGCGCGTCGTTGACGGTCCGCAGTGTCGCCCAGAGCTCGCCATGGCCCGGCGCGATGCCGAAGGCCTGCTCGCCGATCTCGACATGGGTGACGGTCACCAGCCGGAAATTGGCGTCGAGCGGCCCGCCCGGCCCTAAAGCCGTCAGGGCGGGGATCAGCGTCGCGATGGCCGGCGCGGGTGAGCGGCCGTGCTCGGGCGTCGAGGCATGCGAGGTCTCGCCGGTCAGGATGATCTTGATGCCGCGCGAGGCGCAGTTGGCGGCGCCTTCCGAGATACGGGCATGGCCGACGGGGACGCCCGGACGATTATGCAGGGAGAAGGCGTAATCCGGCACGATCTCCTCGAATTTCGGATCGGCCATCACGGCAGCGGCGCCGGCGCCGGTCTCCTCGGCCGGCTGGAACAGCAGGATCGCGCGGCCCTTCTGCGGCGGATTGCGCTGCAAGCCGCGGGCGAGACCGGCAAGGATGGTCATATGGCCGTCATGGCCGCAGAGATGACCCTTGCCGGGGATTTCGGAGCGATGACCGCTGTCGGAGAGTTCCTCGATCGGCAATGCGTCGAGTTCGGCGCGGATCAGCACGGGCGGGCCGGGCTCGGTGCCTTCGTAGATCGCCGCGACGCCATGGCCGCCAAGCTCGGTGACGATACGGTCCGGGCCGGTCGGCTTCAGGAACGCGACGATGGTCGCGGCGGTCTCGCGTTCCTCGCCCGAGATTTCAGGGCGGCGATGCAGCCGATGCCGGAGATCGACGAGATCGACCATATCGCTGTTGGTCAAGAACACGGATGAAGCCTCCCGGGCTATTTGGCCGGCGGATCACCGGCTCTTGCCCGGAAAGGTTCGACACTTCAGCCGCCTCGGCAACCCGCGTCATCGCCGGGGGCGGCATGCGCGGGAGCCGGATCAGCTACCCAGCTCAGCCTCGACCTCGGCGTCGAAGGCTTGCGCCAGCATCGCTCGGCACGCCTCGGCCTGCTGGCGCGCCGAATCCAGCGCGATATGAGGGAGAATCTCGGCGAGATCGCGCAGGGCGAAATCGACGGCCGACATCAGGCCGAGCACCGGCTCGGCGGCGGCGGCCGGCTGTTGCGGAAGACGGAACGCGATGACCTGACCCATAGGCATACTCACGCTGAAAGCGAATCGGCCTTCAGTGTGCGGGGACAGGTTTCAGAAAGTGGTTAACGGCAGAATTGCGGCGGCAGCGATCGCTCAACCATAGCCATGCAGGCTGGCGCCATGGCGCTTGAGCCAGGCCTCCGCCTCTTCGGTGCCGGGACAGAGCTTGTGAGTCAGCGCCCAGAAGCGGTGCGAGTGGTTCATCTCCTTGAGATGAGCCACCTCATGGGCCGCGAGATAGTCGAGCACCGCCGGCGGCGCCAGGATCAGGCGCCAGGAGAAGCTGAGATGACCCTGCGATGAGCAGGACCCCCAGCGACTCGTCGTGTCGCGGATTGTGATCTTGCGGGCGGGAATGCCGAGCGTCGCAGTATGGCGCCGCACCGCCTTCTCGATATCCTCGAGCGCGCGTTTTCTCAGAAAATCCTTGACCCGGCGCGCAACATGGGCGGCATCGCCGGCGACCGCGATAACGGGCGCGTCGTCGGCGTCGCGCATCGCCTGCGTCAGCCCACGCGCCTTCGACCAGTGGACGATGCGATGCGGCACGCCGCGCAAGGGGACGCTCTGGCCGGGCTCGAAGGGCACCGGGCGCGGGCGCTTGGCCATGCGCGCCGCGATCCAGCCGCCATGGTTCTCGGCGAAGGTCCTGCCGGCGGCGAAATCCGCGCGCTCAGGCAGGGTCAGGGTGATCTCGCCGGTCGCCTGCGAAACGCGCAAGGTCATCCGCCGCGCGGCGGCGCGGCGCTTGACCAGAACGGCATAGCGCGTGCCGGCATGCACGACCTCGATCCGGTCGGGGTCCGGCTGGCGCCTGAACAGGGAGATGCGCATCGTCGGCGATTGTGCGGGATTCGCGGGCGATACGAAAGTGGGCTCAGCCCGCGATCTTGAGCGCCTTGCGCTGCTCCTTGGCGCTGTCGTCGCGACGCTCCTTGGCCGCTTCCATTTCGAGGCTGACCATGAAGTCGGAGATGCGCGGCTGGATCTCGGCGCGGAAGCGCGAGCCGTTGAAGACGCCGTAATGGCCAACCTTCGGCTGGAGATAATGCACGCGCTTGTCGGCCGGGATGTTGACGCAGAGGTCATGTGCGGCCTTGGTCTGGCCGACGCCGGAGATATCGTCGTTCTCGCCCTCGACCGTCATCAGCGCGACGCGGCGGATGGCGGTGAGGTCGACCGGCTTGTCGCGATGCATCATCTCGCCCTTGGGCAGGGAGTGCTTCACGAAGACGGTGTCGACCGTCTGGAGATAGAACTCGGCGGTCAGGTCCATCACCGCGAGATACTCGTCGTAGAAATCACGATGCTTCTCGGCGGAATCGCCGTCGCCGCTGACGAGATGCTTGAACATGTCGTAATGGGCGGTGACGTGGCGGTCGATATTCATCGCCATGAAGCCCGAGAGCTGCATGAAGCCGGGATAGACCTGCCGGAATGCGCCCAGGCTTGGGAAGGGCACGACGGTGATGCAGTTGCGGCGGAACCAGTCCGTGCCACGCTCCATCGCGAGCTGGTTGACGGCGGTCGGCGAGCGGCGGGTGTCGATCGGGCCGCCCATCAGGGTCATCGAGCGCGGCGCGCAGGGGTCCGATTCGGCCTCCATGCGGGCGACCGCGGCGATGACCGGCACCGAAGGCTGGCAGATCGCCATGACATGGGTGTCCGGCCCCAGCATCTGCAGCATGCCGATGACGTAATCGATGTAATCGTCGAGGTCGAAACGGCCCTCGGAGAGCGGCACGAGACGGGCATCGACCCAATCGGTGATATAGACCTCGTGGCCCGGCAGGAAGGCCTCGACCGTGCCACGCAGCAGCGTGGCGTAATGGCCCGACATCGGCGCGACCAGCAGCACCTTCGGCTGCGGCTTGCGGCGGCTGGATGGGATCTTGCGGTCGAAATAGACCAGCTTGCAGAAGGGGCGCTCCCAGACGACCCGCTCCTCGACGGCGACCTTGACGCCGTTCATCGTGGTCTCGTCGAGGCCGAAGGCCGGCTTGCCGTAGCGGCGCGTCATGCGCTCGAACAATTCGCAGGACGCCGCGACGGTCCGGCCGAAGGGGGTGTAGGTCAGCGGATTGGCCGGGTTCTTGAAGGCCAGATGCATCGCATCCGAAACCCCGCGCACCGGGCTCACCATCATGTGAACCGCTTCGTAGGCATGGTAGGCAAACGACATGGCGGCCCCGTACATACGATGAATGTCCTTCCGGCGGCGCAACATGCAATGATGCGACGCAGCATCGCACCTTACGTTGATTTTGTTCTCATTCAACCCGGCTAAAGGCTAAGATTTTCCTGCGATGTGGATGAAGCCGGGGAAAAGCCCACGGCAGGCGCCGCGCAGGAGACCACCAAACCTTGAGCTTCCCGGACTTCTCCGCCCCGGCCCTGGCACGCTCCAGCCGCCATCTGCGCCTTGATACGCTGGTCAGGCTGCGCTGGCTCGCCATTGCCGGGCAGAGCCTCGCCGTCGCCGGAGTGCATTTCGGCCTCGGCTTTCCCCTGCCCTTCGGCTGGTGCTTCAGCGTCATCGCGGTTTCGGCCTGGCTCAATATAGCGCTGCGCATCCGCTTTCCGCTGAGCCACCGCCTCAACGACAGGGCCGCGACCGCCCTGCTCGGCTTCGACATCGCCCAGCTCGCGGCGCTGCTGTTCATGACCGGCGGCCTGCAGAACCCGTTCGCGATCCTGTTCCTGGCGCCGGTGATGATCTCGGCGACGGCGCTGCCGCCGCAACGCACGCTCGTCCTGGGGCTGCTGGCGATGGGGCTCGCGACCCTGCTCAGCCGCTATCACCTGCCCTTGCCCTGGGCCGGCGACGACCGGCCGGTGCTGCCGGCCTTCTATCAGCTCGGCAACTGGGCTGCTCTCGTGCTCGGCCTCGGTTTCACCGGCATCTATGCCTGGCGCGTCGCCAAGGAGGCGCGCGACCTTTCCGACGCGCTCGCCGCGACGGAGCTCGTGCTGGCGCGCGAGCAGCACCTGTCGCAGCTCGACGGCCTCGCCGCCGCCGCCGCCCATGAACTCGGCACGCCGCTCGGCACGATCGCGCTCGTCGCCCGCGAACTGACCCGCCTCGCTCCCCCCGAGGGCGAGATGGCCGAGGATATCGCCCTGCTACGCGAACAGGTCGAGCGCTGCCGCGGCATCCTGGGCAAGCTCTCCAGCCTGCAGGACGAGGATGCCGGCCCGCTCGGCCAGCTCACCCTGCGCCTGCTGATCGAGGAGACAGCCGGCCCGCAACGGCCCTTCGGTGTGCCCTTCGAGATCACCATGACCGGCGACAAGCCGGAGCCGGTCTGCCGCCGCAATCCCGGCATGATCTATGGCCTCGGCAACATCGTCGACAATGCCGTCGATTTCGCGCGCTCGACCGTGGCGATCACGGCCGAATGGAACCAGAGCCAGGTCGTGCTGGTGATCGCCGATGACGGCCCCGGTTTCCCGCCCGATGTGCTGATGCGGGCAGGCGACCCCTATCTCTCGCGCGGAGCGGGCGAAGGCCGGGCCGGCGGGGGCCTCGGGCTCGGTCTCTTCATTGCCAAGACGCTGCTGGAGCGGGGTGGTGCCACGCTGGAATTCTCGAACCGGCCGGCTCCTGCGAGCGGTGCTTCGATCCGGATTACCTGGTCCCGCGACGATTTCGAGGCCGACCTGCCCGGCGATGGGGGTACCCAGGCGGGTGCATCGGCCTTAAATGAAGGTCACTGAGCCGGCCTCCTCGGGGAGCGCCGGAAAACCGAAACCCTAATGCGCGCCGCCGCAGCGCGCCGAGAAGCGGCAAGGAGAAGACGATGCAGGATGCAGCGAGCGAAACCGACAGGGCCGGGCCAGCGGACGACATGTCCCTTCTGCTGGTCGATGACGACAAGCCGTTCCTCACCCGCCTCGCCCGCGCCATGGAAGGCCGCGGCTATGCGGTCCGTATCGCCGACAGCGTCGCGGCGGGCATGGCTGCCGTGGAAGAGGCGGCACCGGCCTTTGCCGTGATCGATCTGCGCCTCGGCGACGGCAACGGGCTCGATGTCATCGCCCGGCTGAAGGAGCGCCGCCCCGACGCGCGCGGTGTCGTCCTGACCGGCTACGGCAATATCGCGACCGCGGTCAGCGCCGTGAAGCTCGGCGCTTTCGACTTCCTCGCCAAGCCCGCCGATGCCGACGAGATCCATGCCGCGCTTGCCGCGCAGCGTGACGCCCGCCCGCAGCCGCCGGAAAACCCGATGTCGGCCGACCGGGTGCGCTGGGAGCATATCCAGCGCGTCTACGAACTCTGCAGCCGCAATGTTTCGGAGACGGCCCGCCGCCTCGGCATGCATCGCCGGACGCTACAGCGCATTCTCGCCAAGCGCGCTCCGCGCTGATCCAGGATTGAATCCGAAAGCCCGCCCGGCGGTGGGTGCGGGGGGGGTTTTGATTTTG
>JAEWKP010000179.1 GCA_023393655.1 Pseudomonadota bacterium
CGTTCATCTAGCGCGCTTCTTGGAATTGCTCTATAGAACCCGCGGCTACGCCGCACGCCGATCCGGCGCGGGGCTCGGGCACTCCCGAGGCGGCGCGCGCGTCATGCGCATTAGGCCTTCGAACGGCATCGTCCGCAAGGGCAGCATCCCTTGAAGACGTGCCGGTCGCGACCGCAACCCCTTGATCAGGATCAAGCCCGAATGGCCTCGCTCGACTCATTCAAAGCCCGCAAGACGCTCACCGCCGGCGGCAAGACCTACACCTATTATTCCCTCCCCGACGCCGAGAAGAACGGCCTGGCCGGCATCTCGAAGCTGCCCTTCTCGATGAAGGTGCTGCTCGAGAACCTGCTGCGCTTCGAGGACGGGCGCTCCGTCACCAAGGCCGATATCGAGGCCTTCGTCGCCTGGCTCGACGACAAGGGCACGGGCGGCAAGGAAATCGGCTTCCGCCCTGCCCGCGTGCTGATGCAGGACTTCACCGGCGTTCCGGCCGTTGTCGACCTCGCCGCGATGCGCGACGGCGTCAAGGCGCTCGGCGGCGATGCCCAGAAGATCAACCCGCTCGTTCCCGTCGACCTCGTCATCGACCACTCGGTCATCGTCGACGAGTTCGGCACGCCCAAGGCGCTCGCCCAGAACGTCGAGCTCGAATACGAGCGCAATGCCGAGCGCTACAAGTTCCTGAAATGGGGCCAGGGCGCCTTCGACAATTTCCGCGTCGTCCCGCCCGGCACCGGCATCTGCCACCAGGTCAACCTTGAATACCTCGCCCAGACCGTCTGGACCCGCAAGGAGACGATCGACGGCGCCGAGGTCGAGGTCGCCTATCCCGACACGGTCGTCGGCACCGATTCGCACACCACCATGGTCAATGGCCTCGCGGTTCTCGGCTGGGGCGTCGGCGGCATCGAGGCCGAGGCCGCCATGCTCGGCCAGCCGCAGTCGATGCTGCTGCCCGAGGTGATCGGCTTCAAGCTGACCGGCTCGCTCAAGGAAGGCATCACCGCGACCGACCTCGTGCTGACGGTCACGCAGATGCTGCGCAAGAAGGGCGTCGTCGGCAAGTTCGTCGAGTTCTTCGGCCCGGGCCTCTACAACCTGACGCTGGCCGACCGCGCGACGATCGCCAATATGGGCCCGGAATACGGCGCGACCTGCGGCTTCTTCCCGGTCGATGCCGAGACGCTGGATTATCTCACCACCACCGGCCGCGCGGCCGATCGCATCGCGCTGGTCGAGACTTACAGCAAGGCGCAAGGGTTGTTCGCCACCCGCGAGACCGCCGATCCGGTCTTCACCGACACGCTCGCGCTCGATCTCTCGACGGTCCAGCCCTCGATGGCCGGCCCGAAGCGTCCGGAAGGCCGCGTCGATCTCTCCGGCGTCAAGGCCGGCTTCGCCGCCGCGATGGATTCCGAGTACAAGAAGGGCGCCGAGCTCGCGCGCCGCGTCGAGGTCGAGGGCGAGGATTTCGACCTCGGGCATGGTGACGTCGTCATCGCCGCCATCACCTCCTGCACCAACACCTCGAACCCCTCGGTGCTGATGGCGGCGGGCCTGCTCGCCCGCAACGCCGTCGCCAGGGGCCTCAAGGTCAAGCCCTGGGTGAAGACCTCGCTGGCGCCCGGTTCGCAGGTCGTCGCCGAATATCTCGCCAAGTCGGGCCTGCAGAGCGATCTCGACAAGCTCGGCTTCAACCTGGTCGGCTTCGGCTGCACCACCTGCATCGGCAATTCCGGCCCGTTGCCGGCGCCGATCTCGAAGACGATCAACGAGAAGGGCCTGATCGCGGGCGCCGTCATCTCCGGCAACCGCAACTTCGAAGGCCGCGTCTCGCCGGACGTGCAGGCGAACTACCTGGCCTCGCCGCCGCTGGTCGTCGCCTACGCGCTCGCGGGTTCCGTCCAGATGGACCTGACCACGCAGCCGATCGGCCAGGGCTCGGACGGCAAGGACGTCTACCTGAAGGACATCTGGCCCTCCAACAAGGAGATCCAGAGCTTCATCCAGCAGAACGTCACCCGCGCCATCTTCGAGGCCAAGTATGCCGACGTCTTCAAGGGCGATCAGCACTGGCAGGCGGTGAATGCGCCGACCTCGGAGACCTATGCCTGGGACGACGATTCGACCTATGTGCAGAACCCGCCCTATTTCCAGGGGATGCACCGGAAGCCGGACGCGATCACCGACATCAAGGGCGCACGCATCCTTGGCCTGTTCGGCGACAAGATCACCACCGATCACATCTCGCCTGCCGGTTCGATCAAGGCCGCCTCGCCGGCCGGCGCCTACCTGACCGAGCATGGCGTCGCGGTGGCCGACTTCAACCAGTACGGCACGCGCCGCGGCAACCACGAGGTGATGATGCGGGGCACCTTCGCCAATATCCGCATCCGCAACCACATGCTCGGCCCGAACGGCCGCGAGGGCGGCTACACCATCCACTATCCCAGCAAGGAAGAGCTGCCGATCTACGACGCGGCGATGAAGTACCAGGCGGAGAAGGTGCCGCTGGTGATCTTCGCCGGCGTCGAATACGGCAACGG
>JAEWKP010000288.1 GCA_023393655.1 Pseudomonadota bacterium
GGCGCGGGCAAGATGTTCCTGCCTCAGGTGGTGAAATCCGCTCGCGTGATGAAGCAGGCCGTCGCCTATCTCATGCCCTTCATGGAGGAGGAGAAGCGCCTCAACGGCGGTTCCGAGCGCTCGGCCACCGGCAAGGTGCTGATGGCGACGGTCAAGGGCGATGTCCACGACATCGGCAAGAACATCGTCGGCGTCGTGCTCCAGTGCAACAATTACGAGGTGATCGATCTTGGCGTGATGGTGCCGACCCAGAAGATCCTGGAGACGGCGCGCAAGGAGAAGGTCGACATCATCGGCCTTTCCGGCCTGATCACGCCCTCGCTCGACGAGATGGTGACGGTCGCCTCCGAGATGGAGCGCGAGGGCTTCGACATCCCGCTGCTGATCGGTGGGGCGACGACGAGCCGCGTCCATACCGCCGTGAAGATCCACCCGGCCTACAACGCCGGCCAGGCGGTGCATGTCAACGACGCCTCGCGCGCCGTCGGCGTGGTATCGAGCCTGCTCTCGCAGGAGCAGAAGCCGGGTTATGTCGCCGGCGTGCAGGCCGAGTACGCCAAGGTTGCCGAGGCGCATCGCCGCTCGGAAGCCGACAAGCAGCGCCTGCCGCTGGCCAAGGCGCGCGCCAATCCCTTCAAGACGGATTGGGCAGCCTACCAGCCGCCGAAGCCGAGCTTCCTTGGCACCCGGACCTTCCGCACCTACGATATCGCCGATCTCGTGCCGGTGCTCGACTGGACGCCGTTCTTCCAGACCTGGGAACTGAAGGGCCGCTTCCCGGCGATCCTGCAGGACGAGAAGCAGGGCGAGGCCGCGCGTGCTCTCTGGGACGATGCGCAGTCGATGCTGAAGCGCATCGTCGAGGAGCGCTGGTTCAATCCGAAGGCGGTGATCGGCTTCTGGCCGGCGAATGCGGTCGGCGACGACATCCGCCTCTATACCGGCGAGAGCCGGGCCGAGGAGCTGGCGACCTTCCACGGCCTGCGCCAGCAACTGACGCGGCGCGACGGCAAGCCCAATCTCTGCCTCTCCGACTTCGTCGCTCCGGAAGGCGGGGCGCCTGACTATATCGGCGCCTTCGCCGTCACGGCCGGGGCGGAGGAGGAGCGGATCTCCGAGAAGTTCGCGCGCGACAACGACGACTATCGCTCGATCATGGTCAAGGCGCTGGCGGATCGCTTCGCCGAGGCCTTTGCCGAGCGGATGCACCAGCTCGTGCGCAAGGAGTTCTGGGGCTACGCGCCGGATGAGGCCTTCTCGAACGAGGACCTGATCCGCGAGGAGTATCGCGGCATCCGCCCGGCGCCGGGCTATCCGGCCCAGCCCGACCACACCGAGAAGGCGACCTTGTTCCGGCTGCTGGAGGCCGAGCGCCGCGTCGGCGTGAAGCTGACCGAGAGCTATGCGATGTGGCCGGGCTCCTCGGTCTCGGGGCTCTACTTCTCGCATCCGGAGGCGTATTACTTCGGCGTCGCCAAGGTCGAACGTGACCAGGTCGAGGATTATGCCGCGCGCAAGGGCATGACGATCGAGGAGGTCGAGCGCTGGCTGGCGCCGATCCTCAACTACGACACATCAGCCTATCGCCTGCAGGCGGCCGAGTAGTTGCCTTCCGGCGCTGTTGCGGGCATCACGCCCGCCGCAGCGAGGGAGGGCGTTCGTGACGACGACTGACAAGGGGCGATCGATCCGCAAGGCGGTGGCGGCGGATGAGCCGCGCATCCGCGCCATCCGCATGGGCGTCCGCGAGAACATCCTCAGCGACCCCACGAAGGTCACGGACGAGGATGTCGCCTGGTATCGCGAGCAGGCGATCTTCCTCGTCGCAGAAGCGGCGGGCGAGATCGCAGGCTTCGCCTGCGCCAATCATCAGACCGGCCTGATCTGGGCGCTGTTCATCGATCCGGCGCAGGAAGGGCGGGGCCATGGCCGCGCGCTGATCGATGCGGCGCTGGCCAGGCTGAAGGCGGCGGGGCATGCCCAGGCCTGGCTCGAAACCGGGGCCGGCACGCGGGCGGAGCGCTTCTATGTCCGCCATGGCTGGCGCGACATGGGACGCGGCCTCGACGGGCAGATCGTCTTCACGCGGCAGTTGTGAGTTTTTGGGTCGTCATTCCCGACAAGCCCGGAATGACGGGGTGGCCTTGCGGAAACCGGGCCTTTCCTAGCCCGCGAGCGCTGTCCGGTTCACGGCCGTGACCGGGCCGTCGAAGACGCGGATACAGTCTCCGCCGGCGAGGCCCGCGACGTGGAGTGCCGCCTCGGCTTCCGCGAAGATCTCGTTCTGCTCGCAGTAGCCCTCCGTCTTCACCAGGGCCGCGCCGATCGAGGCCGTGAAATCGATGACGAGATAGCCGCGCGGGATCGGCCGGCACAGCAGCTTGCGCGTACCGGTGAGCATCGCGGCCAGGTAAGCCTTGTCGCCCGGCATTCGCAGCAAAAGGGCGAAAGCGGCCGGGCCCGTCTGGTCGATCGCCAGGGCATCGGGAAAGAGCCGGCGCAGGCGCTCGCCGAAGCAGCGGATGACGTCGTCGCCGGCGGCCCGGCCATGGTTTTCGACGATTGTCGGAAAGCGATCGATCTCGAAGATCGCGAGAGTGAGGCATTCGGGTGCCCGGCCCTGATCCTGCCGGAACTGTCTGAGGATGTCGGTGAAGCTGCGGCGTGCTGCGGAGCTCGCCGGGGGCTCCGTTCGCGTGAGGCTGGAGACGCCGCTCCACAACCCCTTCTCGGCGGTGACATCCTGCTTCGAGCCGAAGATGCGGATCGGTCGGCCATGCTGATAGCCGACGCCGACGATGAGGCGCATCCAGCGCTTGTCGCCGTTCACCGCCCTGATCCGGCAATCGAGCGCGAAGCCCTGCCCGGTGCGGATGGCGCTGCTGCGATGCTGCTCCATTTCGCGCCGGGACCCCTCCTCGTAGAGATCAAGGGTCGACTTGCGGTCGATATCGCTGCTGCGCGGCAGGCCGAACAGGTCGTAGACGCCGTCCGTCCAGCTCAGGCTCTCGTTGGCGAGGTTGCATTCCCAGGCGCCGAGCGCGGCAGGTGCGAGCGAGCGCTCGTAGAGCGGCATAGTGGCTGCGATGAGCTGCTGGCTATCCACGGCGCCCTCCTGCCGGTCGACAATCGAGGGCAGCCTAGGCCGCGAGCGTTAAGCGACCCTTGCGCTTCGTGGCACGTTTGGCCGTTTCATGGGCTGCGGCGTACGGTTCGCGGTTCAGGCGGTGCGCCCGCCTCGCGTGGCCGCGAGCAGGTCGCGCAGGGTGGTGATCGTCGAGGAATCGGCGATGCCGTCGACCTTCTCCGGGCGCCAATGGCGTTGGAAGGCGGCGACGATCGCTTCGAGCCTTTCATCGAAGACGCCGTCGACCGTGACGCCGTAGCCGAGCATCGCGAACATCGCCTGAAGCGCCTCGACCGGCTGGCCGCTCTCGCCGCGGGCGAAGAAGCGCCCGCCCCGGATCGGGGCCGGCTCGCTCCACAGGCCGACGCCGCCCTCGGCGAAGCGCCGCCACGGGAATTTCTCGCCGGGATCGATCTTGCGGCCGGGCGCGATGTCGGAATGGGCCAGCACGCGCTCCGGCGGGATCGACCAGCGCTCGCAGATATCGCGGCAGAGGTTCAGCGTCGCGACGACCTGTTCTTCCGGGTAGTCAGGCAAGCCGCCGGGATGGCCGGGATTGGCGATCTCGATGCCGATCGAACAGGAGTTGATGTCGGTCTCGCCGGCCCAATGCGAGGCGCCGGCATGCCAGGCGCGCCGGCCCTCCGGCACGAGCTGGAGCGTGTGGCCGTTCTCGAACACGAAATAATGCGAGGAGACCTGCGCGACCGGGTTGCAGAGCCATTGCAGCGCTTCGCCAGCGACCGGCATGCCGGTGTAATGCAGGATCAGCATGTCGGGCCGGCGGCCGGGCGTGCCGTCCGGGTGCTTGCGCTCGCCGTGGTTCGGCGAGGGAAATATCTTCGCGGCGAAGCGGCTGTCGGGCTTGGCGACGTCCGGCGGGGCAATATCGGTCATAGGGGGCGGCTCAGGCGGGTTGGGGCGCGAGGCTGCGGCTCATGCCACGTTCCTTCTGGATCGCGTCCCAGGCGGCATTGATGGCGGCGATGCGGCGCGTCGCGATGGCGATCGCCTCCGCGGGCAGGCCGCGCGCGATCTCGCGGTCGGGATGGGTTTCGGCGACGAGGTGGCGGTAATGACGCTTCAGCTCGGCGTCGTCCATCTCGCGGCTGGCGCCGAGCACGAGATAGGGGTCGTCGGGGCGGCGGGCATGGCGAGCCTCGATCCGAGCGAAATCGGGCTCGGCGATGCCGAAGATGCCGGCGACCGACTGGAGATAGGCGTGCTCGGCCTCGTGGATCGCGCCATCGGCAGCGGCGATCAGAAAGAGGCCGTCGAGTACGTCCTCCAGCAGGGCAGGTTCGTCCTTGAAGGCCCCGGCGATCTGCGAGGCATAGGCCTCGAAGCCGGCGCTGGTCTGCTTGGCGAGATCGAACAGGGCTTCGATGCGCGGCTGCTGCTCGGGGGGGACCTCGACGATGCGGCGGAAGGCGGTGATATCGTCGCAGGTCACGACGCCGTCCGAGCGCGCCATCTTGGCGGCGAGGGCGACGAGGCCGGTGGTGAAGACGAGCTCGCGCGGTGCCGGGCCGAACGGCGCGCCCTCGCGATCGCCCAGGACATGGCCGGCGAGCGCGCCGACGAGCGCCCCCAGCGGGCCGCCGATCACGAGCCCGAGCCCGCCGCCGCCCAGAGCGCCCCAGAAAGAGGAAGCCATCACACAATCGATCCCGGTGAATCCGAATGCGCCGATGATGGAAGAAGGGGGGTTGTTCGCGCAAGAGCACCCGGTGCGACGGCCTGCCGCGCCAAAAATCCAGTTCCGCCCGGGAATGCGGCCGGAATGCGGCGTCTGATTCGCCTGCTTGATTCGCAACCGGGGGCGGGGAGCCGGCGAAGTTTTTCAGCAGGGCAAATACATATGAATACTGAATAGTTAAATATAGAATATATTCCTGTTTACGCTGATTATTGCGGGTTTTCCTATTGAATATGTCAGATTATCGACACATTCGACCATCAGTTGAGCGCCCCCATCGGCCAGTCATGGCTCAATGGGGTTCAATTCGACATGCGATATATCTGTGGTGTTCTCGCGGCTGCTTGCCTGATTAGCCTCTCCGGGGTTGCTCTGGCCGAGGATTTCGTCAACGCCGAAACGGACCCCAGGGCTATCGTTCTTCGCGACGCCGAGATCGCCCGCGCCAAGGCCGCCGAAGGCAAGGGCGAAGAGGCCCAGGCTGAGGCTCCCAAGGCGAGATCCGCGACCCGCGCCGCCAAGGCAGAAGCCGTCAAGGTTGAGACCGAAAAGCACGAGAGCCGCGCCAGCCGCGCGCTGGCGGCCCCGGCCGGAACAGAGAGCATCAAGGCCATCGTCGCGCGGCATGCCGCCGCCAATGGCGTGCCGTTCTCGCTGGCCGATGCGGTCGTGCGCGTCGAAAGCCGCTACAATCCCCGCGCTTCGCATGCGGGCAATTACGGCCTGATGCAGATCCGCCACCAGACGGCGCGCGGCCTGGGCTATTCCGGCAGCGCCAGCGGCCTGCTCGATCCCGAGACCAATGCGCGCTACGGCATGAAATATCTCGCCATGGCCTACAAGATGGCTGGCGGCGACACCTGCCGCACGGTGATGAAGTACCAGAGCGGCCATATGACGAACCGGATGAGCGGTGCCAACCGCGCCTATTGCGCCAAGGTGCGCACCATTACCGCCCGCAACTGATCCTGGAGCGCCTCGCGTCCTATCGGACGCAAAGGGCGATCCAGCTCTTTAATCCAGCATCGGATTTTTCCGAAAAGTGCATTCCACTTTCCGGTCCGATGCTCTCGCCGCGCGGTTGTGCTTGACGCGGGCCGCGCCAGCGCGCATCTCCCGCTCGCCAGTCGGCCGGATGGCCGCTCTCGCTCGCGAGGGAGGAAAGTCCGGGCTCCACGGAAACACGGTGCCGGATAACGTCCGGCGGGGGCGACCCCAGGGAAAGCGCCACAGAGATCGAACCGCCCTGCGCTGGAGAGCTTCGGCTTTTCCGGCAGGGTAAGGGTGAAAAGGTGCGGTAAGAGCGCACCGCGGACCCGGCAACGGGGACGGCATGGCAAGCCCCACCGGGAGCAAAACCGAATAGGGACGATGCTTTCCGCGCAAGCGGGAAGGGGCAGGTTTCTGTGCCTGGTCGTCCGGGTTGGTTGCTCGAGGCACGCAGCAATGCGCGTCCCAGAGGAATGGCCGTCACGTTATCGGAGCAATCCGGTAGCCATCCAGAACCCGGCTTACAGGCCGGCTGGCACCTTGCTTTCTGACTTCTCGACGTAATTCCCATAGGCGCGTCATCCCAGATCTCCGCTTCGCTACGTCCGGGATGACGCACGTGGTCGTTGATGGTGGCCTCAGGCTACCGCCGTCTCGACCGGGATGTTGCCCTTCGTCGCGTGCGAATAGGGGCAGACCACATGGGCCTTCCTGACGAGGTCCTCGACTGCGGCCTTGTCGAGGCCGGGCACCGAGACGGTCAGCTTCGCGGTGATGCCGAAGCCCTGGCCGTCGTCGCGCGGGCCGATGCCGATATCGGCCGAGACCTTCGCATCATCCGGGATCTTCACCTTCTCCTTGCCGGCGACGAATTTGAGCGCGCCGAGGAAGCAGGCCGAATAGCCGATGGCGAAGAGCTGCTCGGGATTGGTGCCGTCGCCACCGCCGCCGCCGAGTTCCTTGGGCGTGTTCAGGACGAGCTTAACGTTGCCGGTGTCGGTCGCTGCCTGGCCTTCGCGGCCGCCGGTCGCGGAACCATGGGCGGTGTAGAGCGTCTTCATGATCGATGTCCTTCCTCGGGTGAGCTGATGGTTGTCATTTAGATTGTGCGCAATTAGATTGTCAACAACTAATTTGCATCAAAGCTAAGGGTGGTTGATAATTGGGTTGCTTTCGGCTTTCCGTGAAGCTGGGCTAAGGGCGAGGTATGATGGCTGAGCAGGATAGGGCCGGGGACGGGATGCCGCGTCTGGAGCAGCAGCTCTGTTTCGCGATCTATCAGGTCGGCCACGCCTTCAACCGGGCCTATCGCCCGATCCTGGCCGCGCTCGGGCTGACCTATCCGCAATATCTCGTGATGCTCGTGCTATGGGAGCAGGACGGGCTCACGGTGAAGGAACTCGGCGAGCGCTTGATGCTCGATTCCGGCACGCTGACGCCGCTGCTGAAGCGGTTGGAAGCGTCCGCCCTGATCCGGCGCGTGCGCGACGTCCGCGATGAGCGGCAGGTGCGCATCCATCTTGCCGAGAAGGGCGAGGGGCTGCGCGAGCAGGGACGCTGCGTCCAGGAGGCTGTCGGCGAGGCGCTGGGCGGGACGGCGGGCGATGCGGGGCGGTTACGCGACCAGCTCGGTCTCGTCCGCGATGCCCTGCTGGGGGCATCGCGCGAGGACTGAGCGCGTCGCCGTTTCGTCGTAGCCGCTACAATTGTCATTCCAGGGCTTCACGCCTTTGCGTGCCCCGGAATGACAAGCGGATGATGCTCTCGGAAGGCTTCCGGTCCGTACGTCTTCGGGCGAGCCGAAAATAGCGGCGCGCTTTCGTAAAAATTTTTCACAGCGCTGATGCGTCTTCGCCGGCCGGGGAGGTCGGACGCCGCTGAATTGCGCGTGCTTACGGATACTTAACCTTAACAAGCTGTGATGCCGGAGAGTCCCGGCAGGTGCGTCGCTGCGCCTGCGATTCCATTGACGCCCATAAAGGCCCATGCTATCCCAAATCATCCCGTCGAAGCCGGCAGGCAATCCAAGGGTCAGGCTCCGTGTGCCGCGCGGAACTTGGCTTGCGGGCGTGCCTTGCCCGCTTCGACGGGGGGACTTTTCGCCGCTTGCCCATCTCAGCGGTGGCGCCTTGAAGAGCAGGCCGGGAGGCGGCGTTGACGGACCGCTTCGTCTCGAATTTCACGAACCGGCTCGATGCCAAGGGGCGCGTCTCCATTCCTTCCAGTTTCCGGTCGGTGCTGGCGAAGGATGGCTACGAGGGCCTTTACGTTCATCAGGGTCTCGACCTGCCGGCACTGGATGCAGGCGGCAATGCGCTCCGCGCCACGATCGACGACATCCTCGCGCGCTTCTCGCCGTTCTCGGACGAGTGGGAATTGCTCTCGACGGCGCTGAACGGCACCTCGGAGGTGCTGAAGGTCGATACGGAGGGGCGGATGGTGCTGAGCGAGGCGCTGAAGGCGCATGCCGGCATCGGCGACGCCGTGACCTTCGTCGGGCACGGCCACAAATTCCAGATCTGGGAGCCGGAGCGGTTCCGCGCCCATCTCGAGACGGCGCGGACGCGTCTGCGCGACGTGAAGCGCACGCTCGGCAGCTTGACGATTGCAACCGGAGGCTCGGGCACATGACGGACCATGGCGACCGTTCCGGCGGAGCCATTGGCGGACCGGTTCGTCATGTGCCCGTGTTGCTCGCCGAGGTGCTGGAGGCGCTCGCGCCGCAGGCCGGCGGGCGCTATCTCGACGGCACCTTCGGGGCAGGGGGCTATTCGCGCGCGATCCTCGATGCCGCGCCTGATGCAACCCTGCTCGGGCTCGACCGCGATCCCTCGGCGATCGCCGGCGGGGCTGATCTCGTCGCAGCGATGGCGGGACGATTGACCCTGTCCCAGGCCAATTTCGGCGAACTGGCCGAGGAGGCAGAGCGCTTCAGGATGGCGCCGCTCGACGGTGTCGTGCTCGATATCGGCGTCTCCTCGATGCAGATCGATCAGGCCGAGCGCGGCTTTTCGTTTCGCTTCGACGGGCCATTGGACATGCGGATGAGCAGCTCCGGGCAGAGCGCGGCCGACCTCGTCAACGAGGCCGAGGAAGGGCTGCTCGCTAATATCTTCTACCACTATGGCGAGGAGCGCCGCTCGCGTGCCGTCGCTCGCGCCGTGGTCGAGGCCCGCCGCAAGGCGCCGATCGCGACGACCAAGCAGCTTGCCGATCTCGTTGCCGGGATCGTGCGGGCTGAGCCCGGTGGCGCGCATCCGGCGACGCGCGTCTTCCAGGCGCTGCGCATCGCAGTCAATGACGAACTGGGCGAACTGGTCCGGGCGTTGCACGCGGCCGAGACCGTGCTGAAGCCCGGCGGGCGGCTGGTCGTCGTGACCTTCCATTCCCTCGAAGACCGCATCGTCAAGCAGTTCTTCGCCGAACGTTCCGGCCGGGTGCCGGCGGGCTCGCGCCATGCTCCGGCCGTGGCGGTTGCGCAGCCGACCTTCAGGCTCGTCGAGAAGGGCGCGGTCGCGCCGTCCGAAGCCGAGATGCGGGCCAATCCGCGGGCGCGCTCGGCCAAGCTGCGCGCGGCCGAGCGCAATACGGCGCCGGCGCGCCGGGCCGATGCCGGGCTCGTCGCGCTTTCCACCGTTCCCGACCCGCAGCCGCGCCGGAGATCCTGAGCGTGATCAAGCTCCTGCATATCATCGCCATCGGCGCGCTGGTCTCCTCGGCCGTCTATACCTACTCGATCAAATACGAGACGACGCTGGCGACGGAGCATCTCCAGAAG
>JAEWKP010000310.1 GCA_023393655.1 Pseudomonadota bacterium
TCGACGGGGCGCTCTATCACGGCGATAGCGGAACGCTTTTTGCTGAGAAGCTTGTAGAGGGCGGCGCGAAGGTCAGGGTGCGCGCCACACTCAATGTCGGTTCCATCGATCTGACCGGCTGTTCGCATAATCTTTTGCCGGCTCACGAGGCGGATATGGCCAGGCGCATGATGCGCGCCTATATCAAGCTCGGCTGCGAGCCGACATGGACCTGCGCGCCTTATCAGGCGGGACACAGACCGGCACAGGGGACCGATGTCGCATGGGGCGAATCCAATGCGGTCGTGTTCTGCAATTCGGTGCTCGGTGCCCGGACCAACCGCTATGGCGACTTCCTCGACATCGCCTGCGCGATCAGCGGTAGGGCTCCGGACTACGGCCTGCACCGCCCCGAAAACCGGGTCGCGACCCTGCTGATCGATCTCGGCGGCCTTTCCAGCGAACTCCGTTCGTCGGACGTGTTCTATCCCGTGCTCGGCACCATCCTCGGCCGCCGCGCCGGCAGCGACGTCGCCGTGATTGACGGCCTGCAGGGCTGCACCACCGAAGACCGGCTCAAGGCGCTGGGCGCGGCCGCCGCTTCGGCCGGCGGCGTCGGGCTCTTCCATGTTGCGGGGGTGACGCCCGAGGCCCCGGACGCCGAAGCTGCGCTAGGCGGGACCGCCCCGCGCGAGACGATCGCGCTCGCACCGAACGACATCGTCACCGCCCTCGCCCGCCTCTCGACAGCCGGATCGACGGACCGCGTCGATGCCATCGCGATCGGCTCGCCGCATCTCTCGCTGGCCGAGATCGACGAACTCGAACGCCTCATGGCCGGACGCAGGCTGAGCGTGCCGCTCTACGCCAATACCGGCCGGCATGTCGCCGGCCCGCTCGAAGCGCAGGGCCGGCGCGCAACGCTCGAAGCGGCCGGCGTCGTCTTCGTCGTCGACACCTGCGTCGTCGTCACCCCGATCCTGCCGGAGCTGGAGGGCGCCGTGCTGATGCCCAATTCCGGCAAGTTCGCCCATTACGCGCCGGGGAATACCGGCTACGCCGTGACCTATGGCTCGCTCTCGGAATGCGTCGAGAGCGCTGTCGCCGGTCGGCTCGTCAGGGAGCCCCGCGCATGGCGCTGAAGGCGGAAATTCTCCTCCCCGGCGACGCCGTCACCGGCGCCTGCCTGGCTCTCACCGCCCCGATCAGCTTCTGGGGTGGCGTCGATCCTGCGAGCGGCGCGATCATCGATGCCCGCCATCCCGAGCGCGGACAGACCGTCGCCGGTCGCATCCTCGCCCTGCCGGGCACGATCGGCTCATCCTCGGCTTCCGCCGTGCTGCTGGAACTGGTCCATGCCGGCAAGGCGCCGGCCGCCCTGCTGATGGATGCACCCGACGCGATCCTCCTGCTCGGCCTCGTCGTCGCCCGCGAGATGGGCTGGCCGACGCCGCCCGCCTTCCGCCTGCCCGCCGTTGATCAGAAGGGGCTCGCCGGCCACAAGATCACGATCTCGGCAGAAGGTGTGCTCACCGTCGCTTGAGATCGAAAGCGCGCTCTAGACCGCGCTGAAGCGGCGGTGGCGATAGATCAGCCCCGCCCCGCGCCCTGCACCGCCGAGACCGACGACCTCGCCGATCACGATGCGGTGGCTGGCGGCGTCATGCGTCGTGACCAGTCGGCAGTCGAAAGCCGAGATCGCATCGAGCAGGACAGGCGCCCCGGTGCCGAGCCGGCCCCAGCGGGCCGTGTCGAAGCGCGCCTCGCCCTCGATGCCGCGCCGGCTGGCGAAGATTTCTGCGAGATCGACGAGGCTTTCCGGCAAGGTGTTGACGCAGAACACCCCACTCGCCTCGATCGCCGCCAGCGTGCGGCTGCCGCGGGCGATGCAGGCCAGCACCGTCGGCGGCGAATCGGAGACGGAAGCGACGGCCGTCGCCGTCAGCCCGATGCGTCCGCCCGGCCCGTCGGTGGTCACGACATGCACGGCGCTCGCGACTCGCGCCATGGCATCGCGGAACGCATGGGCGTCCGGATGGTCCAGAGGCGGCAGGGGGTGAACGGTCTTCGTCATCAGCTCGATCGGTTCGATGTCCCGGGTATCCGGCGGAACAGCAGTCCATGTAGAGACTTGAGGCCGCCGGCGCCACCCAGGGGCGAAGCCGGCCTCGCTCCGGCACGCCACCGGATATAGCACCCTTCCGTTAACGGGCCGGGCGCCACAGCGGCCGCACCGCTGCAACTTGATATCGCGATGGCGATCCATCAGGCTGGGGCGATGTCGGCTGCCAGCGGCCGGGCCGGAGCCTGATCGGGACTGTGGCATGTCGGCGTTCCGACCATGGAGATCCCGATGGCCTTTACCTGCACGATTCCCGCCACGCCGACCGTCCAGCAGGACGACGAGACGATCAGGATCACCCGCTGGGATTTCGAGCCCGGCGCCGTGACCGGCTGGCACGAGCATGGCTGGCCTTATTTCGTCGTCATGCTCGTCGCCGGAACGCTGCGGATCCATAACGGCACCGATGTGACGGATGTACCGCTGGCACAGGGACAGGCCTACATGCGCCCGGCCGGCATCCGCCATGACGTCATGAACGGCTCGGACCATCCCATCGCCTTCGTCGAGATCGAGGTGAAGCAACCCGGCGCCCTCAAGGAACTTTCGGTGCCGTGATGGCCATCACGTGACGACCTCGCATACGACCGAAGCTCGCGGCGGCGCGGCGCGATTCCATGCATTTTTCCAATCCAGCGATCGGCTTTTCGTATTCGTCTTTCGGATGATCTGCCCCCGGGCGCATAACTCACGGCCATCGCCGCTGCGGCAGAAACTGCGGTCCGGCCGAGTTTTCACAGCCTGCAACGCAATCATCATGCGCATAACACCCGCTGCTCCGCAGAGTATTCTGCACATTTTCAGGGCACGCCGTTCGTAATTGCTTTTGACAGAAATTTGGCGTGGAGCGATTGTCCCCGGCACGAGCCGTTGGTAGCTCTGCACGGCAATCGCATCCCGCATGCGCCGGCGTCATGCCGGTGACGAGAACGGGAGCTGGTTCGAGGGGTCGGCGTTTTTCAATGGAAGTCTTCCTGCAGCAGCTCATCAACGGGCTGACACTGGGATCGATCTACGGTCTCATCGCCATCGGCTATACGATGGTCTTCGGCATCATCGGCATGGTGAACTTCGCCCATGGCGACATCTTCATGCTCTCCGCCTTCGTCGCGCTGATCTTCTTCATGCTGATCACGGCGTTGGTCGGCACCGGCGCCGGCATGGTGATGCTGGCGCTGGTCGTGGTGCTCGGCCTGGCGATGTTCGTCACCTCGCTGTGGAACTGGACGATCGAGCGGGTGGCCTACCGCCCCTTGCGCGGCTCCTTCCGCCTGGCGCCGCTGATCTCGGCGATCGGCATGTCGATCTTCCTGATGAACTTCGTGCAGGTCGTGCAGGGCCCGCGCAACAAATCGATCCCGCCACTGCTCAACAAGTCGATCACGCTGATCGAGAGCACGACCTATTCGGTCCAGATCTCCTACAAGCAGATCGTCATCATCCTGACGACGGCGGTGCTGCTCGCGGCCTTCTGGTACATCGTGCAGAAGACGCCACTCGGCCGCGCCCAGCGCGCCTGCGAGCAGGATCGCAAGATGGCGGCCCTGCTGGGCATCGACGTCGACCGCACCATCTCGATCACCTTCGTCATGGGCGCGGCGCTCGCGGCGGTGGCCGGCGTGATGTATCTCGTGCTCTACGGCGTCGTGAACTTCGCCGAC
The DNA here is from genome assembly GCA_023393655.1 of Pseudomonadota bacterium. Lineage (GTDB taxonomy): Bacteria > Pseudomonadota > Alphaproteobacteria > Rhizobiales > Beijerinckiaceae > Allobosea. The sequence continues at coordinate 3,763 of JAEWKP010000310.1, forward strand.
GGCTTCGTGCCCGGCGTCAAGGCCTTCACGGCGGCGGTGCTCGGCGGCATCGGCTCGCTCCCCGGCGCGGTGATCGGCGGATTGCTGATCGGCCTGATCGAGGTGATGTGGTCGGCTTATTTCACCATCGACTACAAGGACGTCGCCGCCTTCGCCATCCTGGCGATCGTGCTGGTCTTCATGCCCTCCGGCCTGCTCGGTCGCCCGGAAGTCGAGAAGGTCTGAGACCATGGCGAACAATCCGACCGCGAACCCGGCCGCTCCCGGCCGCGACCTGAAGGCGGCCTTCAAGGAGGCCGGCTTCGCCGCCCTCGTGACGCTCGGCCTCTGCATCCCGATCATCGCCTGGGGCACCCGCCAGAACATGGACAACGTCCTGGTTCTGGATCCGCGCTGGGACGCCGTCGCCTGGGCGGTGGGCATCGTCTTCGTCGGCCGCTTCCTGGTCGCGCTGCGCAAGCAGAGCAAGGACGAAGGCAAGGCCACCGTCCGCATCCTGCCACACGGCACCATCGCCTTCTTCCAGCGTCATTCGCGCGTCTTCTCGCTGTTCGGGCTCGGCTTCCTCGCCACCTTCCCGGCGATCGCGATCGGGCTCGCCGGCTGGGGCGGCGCGCTGAAATGGATCGATAATTTCGGCGTCCAGATCCTGATCTACGTGATGCTCGGCTGGGGCCTGAACATCGTCGTCGGCCTCGCCGGCCTGCTCGATCTCGGCTATGTCGCCTTCTACGCGGTCGGCGCCTATTCCTACGCGCTGCTGGCCAAGAATTTCGGCCTGTCCTTCTGGCTGCTGCTGCCGCTCGCCGGCATCCTCGCCGCCTTCTGGGGGATGCTGCTCGGCTTCCCCGTCCTGCGCCTGCGCGGCGACTATCTCGCCATCGTGACGCTGGCCTTCGGCGAGATCATCCGCCTCGTCCTGATCAACTGGACCGACTTCTCGAACGGCTATGCCGGCATTTCCGGCATTCCCCGGCCCACCTTCTTCGGCATCCCCTTCACGGCGGCGGACGATGGTTTCGCCGCCGTTTTCGGGCTGGAATTCACGCCGCTCTATCGAACGATCTTCCTCTACTACCTCATCCTGTGCCTGGCCCTGCTGACGGCCTTCGTCACGCTGCGCCTGCGCCGGCTGCCGGTCGGGCGCGCCTGGGAGGCGCTGCGCGAGGACGAGATCGCCTGCCGCTCGCTCGGCATCAACACCACCAACACCAAGCTCACCGCCTTCTCGATCGGCGCGATGTTCGGCGGCTTCGCCGGCGCGTTCTTCTCGGCGCGGCAGGGCTTCATCTCGCCTGAATCCTTCGTCTTCATGGAATCGGCGGTCATCCTCGCCATCGTCGTGCTCGGCGGCATGGGCTCGCTCTGGGGCTGCGCCATCGCCGCGATCGCGATGATCGGTGGCACCGAGCTCCTGCGCGAGCTCGAATGGATGAAGCAGATCTTCGGCAACGACTTCGATCCGACGAAGTACCGCATGCTGATCTTCGGCTTCGCCATGGTGGTGATCATGATCTGGAAGCCGCGCGGCCTGATCTCGACCCGCGAGCCCACCGCCTTCCTCAAGGAGAAGAAGGCGATCTCCGCCGACATGGTGCAGGAGGGACACGGCTGATGGCCATGATCGCTCCCCGAACAACGCCGCAGGGCCGCGCCCTGCTCGAGATCGAGCAGGTCACCATGCGCTTCGGCGGCCTCACCGCCGTCAACGCCCTTTCCTTCCAGGCCCACAAGGGCGAGATCACCGCGCTGATCGGCCCCAACGGCGCCGGCAAGACCACCTGCTTCAACTGCATCACCGGCTTCTACAAGCCGACGCAGGGCATGGTCTCGCTCAACCATGACGATGGCACGAGCTACCTGCTCGAGCGCATGCCGGACTTCCGCATCTCCTGGAAGGCCAAGGTCGCCCGCACCTTCCAGAACATCCGCCTGTTCGGCGGCATGACGGTGCTGGAGAACCTGCTCGTCGCCCAGCACAACCCGCTGATGCTGGCCTCGGGCTTCACCTTCCTCGGCGTGCTCGGCGTCGGCAATTACAAGGCCAGCGAGAAGCAGGCGATCGAGAAGGCCAAGTTCTGGCTCGACAAGATCAACCTGACCCATCGTGCCGATGATCCCGCCGCCGACCTGCCCTATGGCGACCAGCGCCGGCTGGAGATCGCGCGGGCCATGTGCACCGACCCGGTCCTGCTCTGCCTCGACGAGCCGGCCGCGGGCCTGAACCCGCGCGAAAGCCTCGACCTCAACAATCTCCTGCTCTCGATCCGCAAGGATCTGGGCACGGCGCTGCTGCTCATCGAGCACGACATGTCGGTCGTCATGGAAATCTCGGACCACGTCGTGGTCCTCGACTACGGCACCAAGATCGCCGACGGCACGCCGGCCGAAGTACAGGCCGACCCGAAGGTCATCGCCGCGTATCTCGGCGTCGATGACGAGGAGGTCGAAGAGGTCGAAGCGGAGGTCGGCATCTCGTGACTCAAGCCCAGCCTCTTCTGGCCGTCCGCGGCGTCAAGACCTATTACGGCAAGATCATCGCGCTGAAGGGCGTCGATATCGACGTCAATCCCGGCGAGATCGTCACCATGATCGGCGCCAACGGCGCCGGCAAATCCACGCTGATGATGACGATCTTCGGCAATCCCCAGGCACGCGAAGGCTCGATCACCTATGAGGGTCGCGACATCACGCGCCTGCCGAGCCACGAGATCGCAAGACTGGGTATTGCTCAATCCCCAGAAGGAAGACGCATCTTCCCGCGCATGACGGTGTTCGAGAACCTGCAGATGGGCGCCGCGGTCCGCAAGTTCGAGCACTTCGAGGAGGATCTCGAGAAGATCTGCGTGCTCTTCCCGCGTATCAAGGAGCGCCTGCAGCAGCGCGGCGGCACGCTTTCGGGCGGCGAGCAGCAGATGGTCGCGATCGCGAGAGCGCTGATGGCGCGCCCGAAACTGCTGCTCCTCGACGAACCCTCGCTCGGCCTCGCACCGCTGATCGTGAAGCAGATCTTCGAGGCCATCCGCGAGCTCAACAAGACGCAAGGATTGACCGTCTTCCTGGTCGAGCAGAACGCCTTCCACGCACTGAAGCTCGCCCATCGCGGCTATGTGATGGTCAACGGCGTGGTCACGATGAGCGGCACCGGCAAGGAACTGCTCGCCAATCCGCAGGTGCGCGCCGCCTATCTCGACGGCGGCCGGCACTGAGATGAGACGGCGGAGGCCGTTCCTCCGCTGCAACTTTTTGATGAGAGACGGCTGCACGCCACCCATGTCATCGCTGTGGTGATGTCAGCCGCTTCCAAAGCCGCATGAAGCCGGGAGCACGAGATGCAGGGCATCCTCTACGAAGAACCGACGATCTGGCTCTTCCTGCTGGTGACCGTCGTCATGGGCGGCTGGCTCGCCTGGATGGCCGGCCGCGCCATCGCGCTGACCTGGCGGCCGGACTGGCAGCTCGTCGTCTACATGCTGGTCCTCGGCCTGTTCGTGCGCTTCATCCATTTCGCGCTGTTCGAGGCGACGCTGCTGACCGTCCACTACTACATCGTCGACACGATCGTGCTGATCGCCTTCGGCTATGCCGGCTGGCGCTATACCCGCGCCAAGCAGATGACGCGGCAATATCACTGGCTGTTCGAGCCCGCCGGCCCCTTCGGCTGGAAGCCCCGCGCCGGCGCCGTGATCCGGCCCGAACTGCTCTAGGAACTTTGCGAGCTTGTCGCGTGACAGACCATCGGAAAAGCGCAAGACTGCGGCTCGCGATGGCCAGAACGCGCCGAGACGGGCGGCCCGTCCAGCCCGTTGATCAATCAATACAGGGGAGTTGCATCACATGAAGAAACTGCTGTTGGGCGGCATTGCGCTCGGCGCGGTCCTCGCCTTCTCCGGCGTGGCGAATGCGCAGATCAAGCTCGGCGTCGGCGGCCCGATCACCGGCCCGAACGCCGCGTTCGGCGCGCAGCTCAAGAACGGCGCCGAGCAGGCCGCCGAGGACATCAACGCCGCCGGCGGCGTCCTCGGCCAGAAGATCGCGGTCAGCGTCGGCGACGACGTCTCCGATCCGAAGCAGGGCGTCTCGGTCGCCAACAAGTTCGTCGGCGACGGCGTGAAATGGGTGGTCGGCCACTTCAACTCCGGCGTCACCATGCCGGCTTCGGAAGTCTATGCCGAGAACGGCATCCTGATGATCTCGCCTTCGGCCACGAACCCGAAGATCACCGAGCGCGGCCTGTGGAACACCTTCCGCGTCTGCGGTCGTGACGACCAGCAGGGCGGCGTTGCGTCGGCCTATCTGTTGAAGAACTTCAAGGACAAGAAGATCGCCATCGTCCACGACAAGACGACCTATGGCCAGGGCCTCGCCGACGAGACCAAGAAGGGTCTCAACGCCGGCGGCGTCAAGGAAGTGCTTTACGAAGGCATCAATGCCGGCGAGAAGGATTTCTCGGCCCTCGTCTCGAAGATCAAGGCCTCCGGCGCCGACTACCTCTATTGGGGCGGCCTGCATACCGAAGGCGGCCTGATCGTGCGCCAGATGCGCGACCAGGGCCTCAAGACGATCCTCGTCTCCGGCGACGGCATCACCACCGACGAGTTCGCCACGATCGGTGGCCCCGGCGTCGAAGGCACGCTGATGACCTTCCCGCCGGACCCGCAGAAGCGCCCGGAGGCTGCCGCCGTCATCAAGAAGTTCGCGTCCAAGAACTTCAAGCCGGAAGCCTACACGCTCTACAGCTACGCCGCGGTCCAGATCATGGCGGAAGGCGCCAAGCGCGCGAACTCGGTCGATCCGAAGAAGATCGCCACCGCGCTGCATGGCGGCCAGCCTGTCAAGACCGTGATCGGCGATATCGCCTTCGACAAGAAGGGCGACATCACCCGTCCGGACTACACCGTCTACACCTGGAAGAAGCAGGCGGACGGCAAGATCACCTATGTCGAGAATTGATCTCGGCGGCTGATCCGGCCTCCTGAACGAAAGAGCCCGCCCCGGATCGTCCGGGGCGGGCTTTTCGTTGGCGAACCCGCCATGGCGGGAACCGGTCCGCCCCGGCGGTTGTCCCGGCAGGTCGCAGCGGTAATGGCCAGATCGCAGGCCGCCTACTGATTCACTTTCTGCGGAACCACGCTCAAGCTCTTGAGAAAGCCTGCGAAACGCAGCAACCCGTCCGGCCAGGGACCGTGCCCGGATTCGCTGTTGAGATGGCCGCTATCGCCGGCCTCGACGAATTCCGAGCCCCAGGCTTCGGCCAGCGCCCGCGCCTCGTCCGGCGTGCAATAGGGATCGGTCGCGCTCGCGATCAGCACCGAGGGAAACGGCAGCTTCTCACGGCGATGCGCGATGAAATCCGGTCCCATGCCGGGCACCGCACCCTTGGCCCTCTCGGAAGCCGGCGCGACCAGGAAGGCGCCGGCGACCTCGCCGGGATGCAGATGCTCGCCGGCGAAGGCAACGGCGCTGCAACCGGCTGAATGCGCGACGATCACGACGGGCCGTGTCGCGCTGCGCACGGCCTTCACAATCTCATCGGCCCAGACATGGCGGGACGGCTTGTACCAATCCGCCTGCTCGACACGGCGCGCCGTCTTGAGGCGGGTTTCCCAGCGGCTCTGCCAATGATCAGGCCCGGAGCCCGACCAACCGGGAATTATGAGGATATCGACGTCGGAGGATTTCATCAGGCCTAGATAGACCTGCCGACGCCGAAGTCCAGAGTGTCACGCCTCGCCGAACACCCGGCGGAAGATCGTGTCGACATGCTTGAAGTGATAGCCCTCGTCGAACATCGCCTTGAGCTCCGAGGCCGAGAGCTTTTCCGCGACGTCCTTGTCGGCCATCAGGTTGGTCAGGAAGTCCTCGCCATGCTCCCAGGTGCGCATCGCGTTGCGCTGGACCATGGCATAGCTGTCCTCGCGGCTGGCTCCGGCTTGCGTCAGGGCCAGCAGCACGCGCTGCGAATTGTGCAGCCCGCCGAGCCGGTCGAGGTTCTTGCGCATGTTCTGCGGATAGACCAGCAGCTTGTCGACGACGCCGGTGAGGCGCGCCAGCGCGAAATCGAGCGTCACGGTGGCATCAGGGCCGATCATGCGCTCGACGGAGGAGTGCGAGATGTCGCGCTCGTGCCAGAGCGCCACGTTCTCAAGCGCCGGTGTGACCATGCCGCGCACAAGGCGCGAAAGCCCGGTCAGGTTCTCGGTCAGCACGGGATTGCGCTTGTGCGGCATCGCCGAGGAGCCCTTCTGGCCCGGCGAGAAATACTCTTCCGCCTCGTAGACCTCGGTGCGCTGCAGATGGCGGATCTCGGTCGCCAGGCGCTCGACGCAGGAGGCGACGACGCCGAGCGTCGCGAAATACATCGCGTGCCGGTCGCGCGGGATCACCTGGGTCGAGACCGGCTCGACGGCGAGCCCCATCTTCTCGGCGACATAGGCTTCGACCTGCGGGTCGATATTGGCGAATGTGCCGACAGCGCCCGAGATCGCGCAGGTCGCGATCTCGGCGCGGGCCGCGACGAGGCGGGCGCGGCAGCGGTCGAACTCGGCATAGGCCTGCGCGAGCTTGAGCCCGAAGGTGACCGGCTCGGCATGAATGCCATGCGAGCGGCCTATGGTCGGGGTGAGCTTGTGCTCGAAGGCGCGGCGCTTGATGGCGGCGAGCAGCGCATCGACATCGGCGATCAGGAGATCGGTGGCGCGCGCGAGCTGGACCGAGAGCGTGGTGTCGAGAATGTCCGACGAGGTCATGCCCTGGTGGACGAAGCGCGCCTCCGGCCCGACGATCTCGGCCAGATGCGTCAGGAAGGCGATGACATCATGCTTGGTGACGCGCTCGATCTCGTCGATGCGGGCAACGTCGAAGGCGTAGTCGCCGTGCTCGGCTTTGCGGGCGTTCATCACGTCCCAGATGTTCTGGGCCGATTCCTTCGGGACTACGCCTAGTTCGGCCAGCTTGGTGGTCGCGTGGGCTTCGATTTCGAACCAGATGGCAAAGCGGGTCTCGGC
>JAEWKP010000059.1 GCA_023393655.1 Pseudomonadota bacterium
CCAGCACGTCGAGATCGGGCTCGTCCGCCAGCATCTCGCGGGCGACCGTGCCTTGCCCGGCCATCACGGCGGCGTCGTCGTAGGGGTGGACGAAGGTGAGCTGTTCGGCTCCGGCGAGTTCGTGCGCCTTGTGTCCGGATTCGGACAGCGTCTCGCCATGCAGCACGACGCGGGCGCCATGGGCCCGGGTGTTCTCGACCTTCACCAGCGGCGTCGTCTCCGGCATCACGATCGTCGCGGGCGTGCTGAAGCGCCTGGCATGATAGGCGACGGCCTGGGCATGATTGCCGGCAGACATCGCGATGACCCCGCGCGCCCGCTCGGCGTCGCTCAGCGAGAGCAGCTTGTTGACCGCGCCGCGCTCCTTGAAGGAGGCGGTCGCCTGCATGTTCTCGTGCTTCACCAGCACGGTCGCGCCGGTGAGCTCCGACAGGCGCGGTGCTGGCACCAGAGGCGTGCGCAGCACATGCCCGGCGATCCGCCCGGCGGCTGCGTCGATATCCTCGGGGGTGATCGCGAAGCTCTCGCTCATGCTCGGGTCTCGTTTCCAGTCGGCGGGCGCGAAGGAGAGGGCCTCACACCCGCCGCGGCGTCAATTCACCGTCGCCGAAAAAGCCGCCGGGCCGCCAGATCAGCACGATGGCAAGCAGGCAATAGACGGCGAGGTCGCGCTGCTCGATCGGCAGGGTCGCCGACCAGACCGCCTCGAAGGCGGCGATGCAGAGCCCGCCGCGCGCCGCCCCACTGACCGAGCCGATGCCGCCGAGGATCGCCGCAACGAGAGCCTTCAGACCGAGCGAGAACCCGCCGGCGAAGCCCATGCCGCCATAGATCGCGGTGACGATGACGCCGGCGATGCCGCAGCAGGCGCAGGCGATGATGACGGCGACGTCATGGACCGCACGGGCATCGACGCCGAACAGGGCGGCGGTCTTCGCATCGTCCGATACGGCCCGCCAGGCGCGACCATAGGCCGTACGGCGGATCAGCAGGACGACGCCGAGCGTGGCACCAAGCCCGATGGCGGCGAGGGCGAGGGCGAGCGGATTCAGCGTGACCACGAAATCGCCGGCATGCGCCAGCGCGATCGGCGTGTTGAACACCGGCGGCAGCCAGCGCAGTTCAGGCCCCTGCGCCAGCCGGAGATATTCGGACATGGCGATGGCGAGCCCGATCGTGGCGATCAGCATCTGCTGGCCGGTGGCGCGTTCGAGATGGCGCAGCACGAAGCGGCCCATGGCGAAGCCGTGCAGGGCGCAGACGGCGACTGCGACGGCAAAGGCGACGACAAGGCCCGAGATGGGCGTCGAGATCGCAAGCGAGAGCAATAGCGCGACCCCGACGACGGAGGCGAGTGCGCCGAGCGCAGCGAATTCGCCGAAGCTCAGGATGATCCGCCCGGTCAGGCCGTAGACCAGGGCATAGGCCGCCGCGAGCATGCCATAGATCGCGGCAGAGGGCAGGGCGCTCAGACCCTGCTGCAGGCCATAGGCGAGACTGGCGGGGATCGCGGGCAGCGTCTCGGCGGCGGGTTCGGCCGGGTCCGGCGGCGGCGAGGCCCGATCCTCCAGGTAGAAGCGTCGCAGCAGATAGAAGCTCGCATCGGCCATCGGCCGTCCATCGGAAGCGATGCCGACAAGCGCGCCGCGGCTAGGCCCGCTGCCCTCGCCGGCGAAGAGGCAATCGATGCTGCGATGACGCGAGAGGCCGTCGCCGAGTTCGACCCGGTAGAACAGCCGCAGCGTCCGCGGCACTGGACCGTTGGTGGTCCGTTCGATCTCGATGCGGGCGTTCGGCGGATTGAGTGGCGGGATCGCCTGCCGGCAGAGTCGCATCTGGTCGGTGTCGAAATCGCTGCCGCAGCCCGCGAGGGCGAGCGTGACGACGGCCAGAATCGACAGGAGGAGCGGGCGCATGCTGGCGCCACGGTAGCGCTTGCGGGGCAAGGGTGTCATCCCGTGCGCGGTGCAGCGCGAAGCGGTGCTCCGCAGACACGGGACCGTAGGCAGAAAGAGGCGCCCCTTCCGGGGCACGATCCCGCATCTGCGCAGCGGCGCTGCGTGCCGCAGAGCGTGCGGGATGACACGCTAGCTCGAGCCGTGCGAGTTGAGGTAGCGGCTCAGTGTCTCAATCTCGTCCGTCAGCTCCTGCGCCTTGTCGTCTCGCCCCAGGTGCCGATAGTCCGCTGCCGCATCGTTGCGGACCCGAATTTCGGCCTCGACCACCTCGCGAATGTCGTCGCGGCTCAGCGCCCGGCGCGGAACCTCGACGGCGCTGTCGCCGAAGGCATGGAAGACATATGTGTCATGCCGGTCCCCGACGGGAACGGCCTGCGCATTGTCGATCGCGGAGATCAAGCCGCGCAGGGTCGTCATCTCGGCGGCTTTCCGCTCACGCATCGCCGCCCGCAGGTCGGCTTTCAGCATGGCCAGGAAGCTCTGGCTTTCATCCGTCGTCATGGCGCAACCGTAGATGTTCTTTCGAGCGCGCTGTCATCCCGTGCGCGGTGCAGCGCGAAGCGGTGCTCCGCAGACACGGGACCGCATGACGAGAAGGCGCCTTTCCGGAGCGCGGTCCCGCATCTGCACAGCGGCGCTGCGTGCCGCAGAGCGTGCGGGATGACACCCTTATGCGATACCGCTACGCGCCGGCCTTCAGCTTCTTCGCCACGCGCGGCGCGAAATAGGTCAGCACACCGTCGGCCCCGGCGCGCTTGAAGGCGAGCAGGCTCTCCAGCATCGCCTTGTCGCCGTCGAGCCAGCCATTGTTGGCGGCGGCCATGATCATCGCGTACTCGCCGGAGACCTGATAGGCGAAGGTCGGCACGCGGAAGTGATCCTTCACCCGCGCCACCACGTCGAGATAGGGCAGCCCGGGCTTGATCATCACCATGTCGGCGCCTTCTTCGAGGTCGAGCATCACCTCTGCGATCGCCTCGTCGGAATTGGCCGGATCCATCTGGTAGGTGCGCTTGTCGCCGACCAGCGTGGCATTGGTGCCGATCGCATCGCGGAACGGGCCGTAGAAGGCCGAGGCGTATTTCGCCGCATAGGCCATGATCTGCACGTCCTCATGACCGTCGCCGTCGAGAGCCGCGCGGATCGCGCCGACGCGCCCGTCCATCATGTCGGAAGGCGCGATGACATCGGCCCCGGCATCGGCGAGCGCAAGCGCCTGCCCGACGAGAATCTGGACGCTCGCGTCGTTGAGGACGCGCTCGCCCTCCATCACGCCGTCATGGCCATGCGAGGTATAGGGATCGAGCGCGGCGTCGCAGATGATGCCGATCCTCGGCACCTCGCGCTTGATCGCGCGCACGGCGCGGCACATCAGGTTGCCGGTATTGAGCGCCTCCGAACCGGTGGGGTCGCGCAGGGCCTTGTCGATGAAGGGGAAGGGGGCGATCGCCGGGATGCCGAGCGCGGCCGCTTCCGCCGCCTGGCGCACGGCCTCGTCGATATTGAGCCGGTCGACGCCGGGCATCCACTCGACCGGCGAGCGGGCTTCGGATGAATCCATCAGGAAGATCGGCCAGATCAGGTCATCGGTCGTCAGCGCCGATTCCCGCACCAGCCGGCGCGACCAGTCCGCCTTGCGGTTGCGCCGCATGCGGCGCGTCAGGCCGAGCGACGGCGCCTCGTCATGGCGGGATTTCGGGGTCGGGAAAGGCCGCACGACCGGGGATTCCATGGCAATTGCCTCAAGCGATGAACGGAACAGGCGCGGCGTTCGTCATGCGGGCGAGACCGGCCGATGCTCTCCTTATCACATCGGAACGATTCCAAAACAGGGCGCATGGTCGCAAGTTTGCCGGCATCGCCCCTGTCATGGCCGCCCGCTGCCCGCCGATCCGTCGCGTTGACAAGCTTTGCCTCGCCTTCCAGAACCGCAGCCCATCGAAGCGGGATCGGACCATGATTCAGGATCGCGAGATCATCTGCGAGATTCGCGGCACTGCGGGCGTCGTCGTGCTCAACCGGCCGAAGGCGCTGAACGCGCTGAGCCTCGGCATGGTCCGCGAGCTCGCGCGTGCGCTCGACGCCTGGGAGCACGATCCGCAGGTCGCGCGTGTCGTCGTCATCAGCACCAGCGAGAAGGCCTTCTCGGCCGGTGGCGATATCCGCTGGCTGCATAATTGCGGCAAGGCCGGGCGGCATGACGAGATGCTCGCCTTCTGGGGCGAGGAATACATCCTCAACCACCGCATCAAGACCTATCCCAAGCCCTATGTCGCGCTGATCGACGGCATCGTCATGGGCGGCGGCGTCGGCATATCCTTGCATGGCAGCCACCGTATCGCCGGCGACCGTTATCTCTTCGCCATGCCGGAGGTCGGCATCGGCTTCTTCCCCGATGTCGGCGCGACCTATGCGCTGCCGCGCCTGAAAGGCGGCTTCGGCAGCTTCCTGGCCCTGACCGGCGAGCGCGTCGGCGCGGCCGATGCGACTTCGTCCGGGTTGGCGACCCATGGCGTGCCCAGCGAGCGGATGGCGGAACTCGCGGATGCGCTGACCCGGCCGGGCTCGGTCGACGACATTCTCGCCGGCTTCGCGCTCCAGCGCGGGCCCGGCCCCTTGCATGGCGAGCGGGCGATGATGGCCGAGGCCTTCACCGCGGCGACTTTGCCGGAGGTGATCCAGCGCCTGCGCCAGGCTGCCGAAAACGGCAGTGCCTTTGCCGGCAAGCTGCTGCAGACCATCGCGGTCAAATCGCCGACCAGCGTGGCCATCGCCTTTGAGCAGATGCGCCGCGGCGGCGGCCTCGACTTCGCGGAAGCGATGCGCACCGAATACCGCATCGTCTCGCGCATCGCCCGCGGCCATGATTTCTATGAGGGCGTGCGCGCCGTGGTGATCGACAAGGATCAGGCGCCACGCTGGCAGCCGTCGACGCTCGATGCGGTCGATCCGGCTGCTATCGCTGCCTATTTCGCGCCGCTCGGTGTCGACGAACTGAAGCTGGAGGGTTGAGCTTGAGCTTGGGCGGAGACGGCGAGGCCCTGCGCGGCGCCCGGACGGGCGAGGTCGAGGGCAAGCAGGCGAGCCGGTGGCGGCTTGTCCTCGTCTGGTTCCTGCGCCTGCTCTCGGCCTTCTGGCTCGCCAAGGGACTGACCGCCTGGGCCGTGATCTTCGGTCTGCCTGGAAACCCGCAACCGCCCTTCGAGAACCGCCTGCTGAGCTATCAGGCGATTATCGTCTATTTCGCGGTGATCGACCTCGTTGCCGCCGTCGGCCTGTGGCTGACCTCGACCTGGGGCGGCGTGCTCTGGCTGCTGGCCGCGATCAGCCAGATGCTGCTGGGCTTCCTCTTCCCCCGCTTCGTGCCGATGACGGCCTGGCTCGTCGGCCTCTATATCGGGCTGATCGCCGTCTACTTCCTGGCGACCTGGGCGGCCGAGAACGAGGCGGAATAGCGGGTGCCGCGGCAGCCCGGCCGGCTCGCTCGACCCCTCGATTGCGCCGAGTCATGGTAAGAATCGCTTTAGCTTAAGCGTTTCTGGCTTCACTTACGATTCACCCAAAGGGGTAAATCCCTGATTCATCCTGATATTTAAACTCGTTTTCATCCGGTCCAGCTTATGGTGTGTTTCAGAAGCGGACCGGGAGACAAATCCTGGCCGACACACAACAGGCGGGATATACCATGAAAGCGAGCGTCAAGACTTCGGATGTTGCCAAGACTGGTGATGCCGATCTCAACGTGAAGCCTCTTTATCTTGAGTCCCTCACGCTGGTGGAGCGGCTGCATCGCCGCCTGCTCGATGTCATCAAGGATGAATTCGAGCGCCGCGGCCGTGACGACGTCAACAGCGTGCAGGCGCTGCTGCTCTACAATATCGGCGATGCCGAGCTCTCGGCCAGCGAGCTGCGGACCCGCGGCTACTATCTCGGCTCTAACGTCTCCTACAACGTCAAGAAGCTGGTCGAGCTCGGCTATCTCCATCATGCCCGGTCGCGCATCGACCGCCGCTCGGTCCGCATCAGCCTGACCGAGAAGGGCGCCGCCGTGCACGATATCGTGAAGGGCGTCTACGACAAGCATGTCCGCACGGTCGAGCAGATCGGCGGCATCGCTGCCGACGATTTCGAGCGCATGAACAACGCCCTGCTGCGCCTGGAGCGCTTCTGGACCGACCAGATCCGCTACAAGCTCTGAGATATCAGCGGCTTTCCTGCAGCCGCATCATATCCGCCTGCCGTAGCGCGGCCGGGACGACGTCCCGGTCGCGCCGGCGCGTTTCAGTCGATGCCGGGGCTCGACTGTGGTTTTGCTGCCATGCATGCGGCAAAACGTGGCCATGCCCTAAAATCGCCTCTGTCATCACGCCTCGTTAACTGTGCTAGGACACCGTCGATCGCCGAGAGGTCGCCCGTCGCACCATTGCGTCGCCAGCGTCGCCCCATCAGGCGGCGTTTTCTTGTGACCTGCGTTGCAAGCGTGAAGCCTTGAAGAGGGAAGAGATGTCGCAATTGAGCCTGACCCGCCGCGAAACGGTGCTGGCCCTGCTTTCGGGCGCCGCCACGGTCGCCGCTGCACCGGCGCTCGCCCAGCAGGCCGAGTGGCGCCAGAGCTACGATGCCGGCGCGCGCAATGCCGTGGCGCGATCCTCGACGCCGATGCTGTCGGCCGAGGCCCTGCAGGCGACCGAGCAGGCGATCGTGGCCTATCGTGACCTCGCCGCGCGCGGCGGCTGGCCGCAGGTCCAGTTGCCCGATCGCATGGGCGTGGGGGCCAAGGGGCAGGGCGTCGTGGCCCTGCGTCGCCGCCTGATCATCACCGGCGATCTCGATGCCGCGGCCGGCGAAAGCAGCATCTACGATTCCTATGTCGAAGCGGGCGTGCGCCGCTTCCAGTCGCGCGTCGGCCTGTCGACGACCGGCGCGATCAACCGTGCGACCGTCGCTGCCCTCAACGTGCCGATCGACCGCCGCATCCGCCAGCTCGAGACCAATGTCGTCCGGCTGCGCAGCTGGTCCGGCAATCTCGGCGGCCGCTATGTCGTCGCCAATATTCCCGCCGCGATGGTCGAGACCGTCGAGAACGGCCATGTCGCGACGCGCCATGCGGCCGGTGTCGGCAAGATCGACCGCCAGTCGCCCTTGCTCCAGACCCGAATCCCCGAAGTCAATTTCAATCCGACCTGGACGGTTCCCGCCTCGATCATCCGCAAGGATCTGATCCCGAAGATGCGCAAGGAGCCGGGCTATCTCACCGAGAACAAGATTCGCATCATCTCGTCCAGCGGCAGCGAGATTTCGCCGGCCAGCGTGAACTGGAATTCCGACGAGGCGACGCGCTACACTTTCCGGCAGGACCCGGGCGGCGAGTTCAACTCGCTCGGCTTCGTGCGCATCAACATTCCCAGCCCGCACGGTGTCTACATGCACGACACCCCGTCGAAGGGCATCTTCGGGGACGACTATCGCTTCGTCTCCTCGGGCTGCATGCGTGTCCAGAACGTGCGCGACTACGTCGCCTGGCTGTTGAAGAACACGCCCGGCTGGGATCGCGCCAAGATCGACGAGACGATCCAGTCCGGCCAGCGCGTCAACGCCCGCATCGCCGATCCGGTGGCCTGCTACTGGGTGTATATCACCGCCTGGGCCACGCCTGATGGTGGCGTGCAGTTCCGCGACGACATCTACAACAAGGATGGCCTCGGGCCGGCGCCCGTCGCGGCGCTGCAGGGCGATCAGGACATCTGACGCGCGGCCTTCCCCGCTTCTTCCATCGAGCCCGCCGGGAAGCCGGCGGGTTTTTCTTTGGCGTGGCGGCAGGGCCTATCGCACCGAGACCGTGACGCAGCCGGACAGGGTCTGGCCCGGCATCTTGGGCGAGGTGTTGCTGGTGCAGAAGGTGTCGCTGCCGGTGAAACCCTTGTTGGGCGTATAGATCACGCCGCCCCTCGACACGGCGAGCTTGCCCGAGCTGGGCGCCCTGGTGAGGGTGACCTTGTCTGCCACGATCCGCGTTCCCGCCCTGTCGTTGACGAAGCCCGGATGGCTGATGCGGCATGACTTGTCTGCCGTGGTCATCTCGAATTGCCCGGCACCGTTGCCGCTGCCCCAGCCCCTGCCGTTGGTGCCGGTGCAGGCGGCCTGGGCGGCCGAGAGTGTCGAATATCCGACGGCGACGTAGGTGATCATGGTGATGAGTACGCGCATGTCAGCCCTCCCTGAAGCTATTGGAGGACCTACCTTCGGGCATGGCGTGAGCAACGGCAAGCGTTTCGTGATGTCGAGGGGTCATGCTCCAATGAAAGGCTGCCAACTAAATTGTCGTTGCCTGTTCAATAGCCGGCTCTCTGTCCATGATTCTGGCAAGTCGGCGATCTTGACTGATCCGCTCTATGACAAGACAGGTTAGGAGGAATATCGATGAGATTTTGCACTGCGATTGCGTGGCGCCGGCTGCCTGCGAGACTGGAGAAGCCGGCGCCGGCAGGCTTCAGCGCGTCAGCCAGGACGGCATGACGTAACCGACGCAGCGCGCTTCTCCGGGCGCTGGATTCATGACCTCGAAGGCCGGGACGGGGCAGTTGTTTCGGGGGGCGGGGTTGCCGAGACGCGTGACGCTTCCGTCGCCGTCGCCGTCGAACCAGCGATGGACGCTGGTCGAGCCGCCCGGGTAGTATTGCGTGGTCACCTGCCAGCCTTCTGCTGCGGCATCCTGGCTGATCAGCGGCATTGACAGGACGAAGACGCTCGCACTGCCGAGAAATGCCTTGCTGATCTGCTTGGAGATCGGCAGGCTCGAAGCTGGAACACGGCTCGCGTTCTGTTTTGGGGCGTTCTGTGTCATCGAGAGGCATCCAGTGTTGCGCTAGGTCATGCGCAGCAAGCTGCAAGCCATAAATCGTTAACCATGATGGCGGCCCGAGGTCTTTGCGACGGCGTCGACCGCCCCTCACTTTGAAAGGCGGACGATCAACGCTTCGAGCGGAAGATCGTCCCGAACCTTGCCAGCAGTGCCGCAAGCGCCATGATCGTCGACAGCCAGGCCGTCCCGCGGAACAGTTCGCCATACCCGTGGGCGGCGATCAGCGGTGTGCTGACCAGAGGCGAGCAGAACTGGCCGATGAAGATCGATGCGGTCAGGATGCCCCCCGCCATGCCCCTCGAACGCCGGGGTGCGAGATCGAGCGCCATGGCGACGAAGCTCGGCGAGACCAACGCGTAGCCGGCCCCGATCAGGAGCGCCGCCGCAAACAGACCCGGCATCGACGCCGTGCGCGACAGGACGAGGAAGCCGAGCGCCATCGCGGCGTAGCCGATCGCGAAAACGCCCGCCGCACCGCTCGCCCGCCGGACATGCCGATAGAGCAGGGCTGTGCAGCCGCCGGAGATCATCAGCAGGCCGAGGACTGTCCCGGTCATGACCGCGCTCTCGTAGCCCCGCGCTTCCAGGAAGAACGAAATCTGCGTCGGCATCAGGAAGAAGATCATGTTCGTCACGCCCTGCAGCAGGACGAGCGCAGCGAGCAGGCTGCGCCAGGAAGGATGTCCGTCATGGTCGCTGGCGGGGGTGGCGCCCGAAGCGGCAGCACTGCGCGGCGGCTCGACGATGGCCAGCCACATCAGCGGCAGGAAGATTGCTGCCAGCCCGTAGATCGCGAAGGGCAGGCGAGGCGACAGGGTCGCTGCCCAGCCGGCCAGCGAGATGAAGACGAGCCCGCCGAAATTCCGTGCCGAGATCTGCAGGCCGGTCAGCGCGTTGCGGTCGTCGCCGGTGAAATAATCGCCGATCAGCGCGGTTTGCGCCGTCATGATCAGCGCGACGGCGACGCCGAGCACGAGGCGGCTCGCGAAGATCGACGTCAGGTCGGGCAGGGCGAACCCGGCGCAACCCGCGATCACGAACAGCACGACGCCGGCGAGCAGCATCGCACGCCGGCCGATCCGGTCGGCAGCGAAACCGGCGAGCGGCGCAAACAGCGCGACGCTGAGCGAGGGCGCCGGCACCAGGAGCCGCGTCAGCAGCGCCGCATCGGGGTCTTCGGCGAACAGGCGCTCGATACCCGGAAGCGCGGGGCTGATCGTCGCATTCGCCATCGTGGTGAGCGATGCGGCCAGCAGCAAGGCGATGGCGCGCGGGTCCGCCCAGACCGGTCTTTCTCGTGTTGTAACAATGCTTTCCATGCTTTTTCCACTTGCCGAAATGATACGTTCGGGAGAGCCTACGAATTCAAGTCGACTTGAGGTCAAGCATGCTGTTGCTGGATATTGGAAAGGTCGCGGAGCGCTCGGGCGTGCTGGCCTCGACCCTGCGCTATTACGAGGAGGTCGGCCTCATTCGCTCGGAAGGGCGGCACGGCTTGCGCCGGCAGTTCGACCCCGATGTCCTGCTCAGATTGTCGCTGATCGGGCTCGGCAAGACCGCGGGCTTCTCGCTGGAGGAGATCGCCGCGATGTTCGGTGCGGATGGACAGCCGAACATTCCGCGCGAGCAGTTGCGGGCCCGGGCCGACGAGCTCCAGCGGCAGATGCTCGGGCTGAGAGTGCTGCGCGATGCTCTGCGCCATGTCGCGGATTGCCGTGCGCCGACTCACCTGGAGTGCCCGACCTTTCGGGCGCTGTTGAAGACGGCCTCGCGACGGCCACTCGTCTATCGTCCATCGCGCCCCGAACCCGCGACGAAACCGCAAGCGAGGGGGCGAAAGACGGGCCGTTGACGACGCCGGAGGCAGCGCTGCCCGCCTGTGTCCATCTATCGCTTGGACAGCCTCCCGCCGCATGATAGGGGAGCCGCGACGGAGCCGGGCGTCGACCGGCCGTTGAACTTCAGGAGCCGGACATGACCGAAGCCGCGCTGGACAAGCACCTCTCGAACTCCTTCTTCGGCGCCTCGCTGCATGATGCCGATCCCGAGATCGCCCGCGCGATCGACCTGGAGCTCGGTCGCCAGCGCGACGAGATCGAGCTGATCGCCTCCGAGAACATCGTCTCCCGCGCCGTGCTCGAGGCGCAGGGCTCGGTGATGACCAACAAATATGCCGAGGGCTATCCGGGCCGGCGCTACTATGGCGGTTGCCAGTTCGTCGACATCGCCGAGAAGCTCGCGATCGAGCGCGCCACGCGCCTCTTCGGCTGCACCTACGCCAACGTCCAGCCGAATTCCGGTTCGCAGGCCAACCAGGGCGTCTTCATGGCGCTGATGCAGCCGGGCGACACCTTCATGGGCCTCGATCTCGCCGCCGGCGGTCACCTGACCCATGGCGCGCCGGTCAACCAGTCCGGCAAGTGGTTCAACGTCGTGTCCTACGGCGTCTGCGTCGTCGACCAGATGATCGACTACGACGCGATGGAGCGCCTCGCCGTCGAGCACAAGCCCAAGGTCATCGTCGCCGGCGGCTCGGCTTATGCCCGCCACTGGGACTTCGCCCGCTTCCGCGAGATCGCCGACAAGGTCGGCGCCTATTTCATGGTCGACATCGCCCATTTCGCCGGTCTCGTTGCCGGCGGCGCGCATCCCTCGCCGTTCCCGCATGCCCATGTCGTCACCACCACGACGCACAAGACCCTGCGCGGCCCGCGCGGCGGCATGATCCTGACCAATGACGAGGCGATCGCGAAGAAGGTCAATTCGGCGATCTTCCCGGGCATCCAGGGCGGCCCGTTGATGCATGTCATCGCGGCCAAGGCGGTCTCGTTCCACGAGGCGCTGCAGCCGGAGTTCAAGACCTATGCCCATGCCGTCGTCGCCAACGCCAAGGCGCTGGCCGAGACGCTGAAGTCGAAGGGCTTCGATCTCGTCACCGGCGGCACCGACAACCACCTGATGCTGGTCGACCTGCGCTCGAAGAAGCTGACCGGCAAGGCGGCCGAGGCCGCGCTCGGCCGTGCCCACATCACCTGCAACAAGAACGGCATCCCCTTCGACCCCGAGAAGCCGATGACGACCTCGGGCATCCGCCTCGGCACCCCGGCGGCGACATCGCGCGGCTTCGGCATCGCCGAGTTCAAGCAGGTCGGCGAACTGATCGCCGAGGTGCTGGACGGCCTCGCGGCCCATGGCGAGGAGGGCAATGCTGCGATCGAGCAGGCCGTGACCGCCAAGGTCAAGGCGCTCACCGCGCGCTTCCCGATCTACTGAGGCATCGTTGAAGGGGCTCTGAGAAAGGCTAGCGAACCGGAATGCGCTGTCCCTATTGCAGCTCCCTCGACACGCAGGTGAAGGACTCCCGTCCCACCGACGATCACGCCTCGATCCGCCGCCGCCGGGTCTGCCCCGATTGCGGCGGCCGCTTCACCACCTTCGAGCGCGTGCAATTGCGCGAGCTGACCGTCGTGAAGCGCTCGGGCCGGCGGACGCCCTTCGACCGCGACAAGCTGGAGATCTCGATCGCGCATGCCCTGCGCAAGCGCCCGGTCACGCCGGAGCGGATCGAGCGCATGGTCAACGGCATCGTGCGTCAGCTCGAAAGCTCGGGCGAGGCGGAGATCCCGAGCTCGACCGTCGGCGAACTGGTGATGGAGGGGCTGAAAGGCCTCGACGACGTCGCCTATGTCCGCTTCGCCTCGGTCTACAAGAACTTCCGCGAGGCGAAGGATTTCGAGGAACTGCTCGGCCAGCTCGGCACCATCGACGAGGAGGGCATCTCCGCCCCGCCGCCCCGCGCCGATGACTGATCCCAGAGCATTTTCGCGCGAGGCGGGCACCGCTTCGCATCGGGGAAATGCGCCAGAACAGAACCAATCGGCCGACCGCGCCTTCATGCGCCAGGCGCTGGCCTATGGCGCACGGGGTCTCGGCACGACTTCGACCAACCCGTCTGTCGGCGCCATCATTACCCGCGACACGCCGGACGGTCCCGTAGTGGTGGCGCGTGGCCATACCCAGCCCGGCGGCCGCCCGCATGGCGAGGCGCATGCCTTCTCGCGGGCGGGTGCGGCCTCGATGGGCGGCACGCTCTATGTCACGCTCGAACCCTGCTCGCATCGTTCGGTGCGCGGCGGCATTCCCTGCGTCGAGCACACCATCCTTTCCGGCGTGAAGCGCGTGGTTTCGGCGATGGCCGACCCGAACCCTTTCATCGCCGGGCTCGGCCATGCGTTGTTGCGCACGGCCGGCATCGAGGTCACGGTCGGCGTGCTGGAGGACGAGGCGCGGCGCACCCATCGCGGCTTTCTCACGCGCATCACGCAGGGCCGCCCGATGGTGACCTTCAAGATCGCCCGCACCGCCGATGGCTATGCCGGCGGGGCAGGAGGCGTTCCGCTCGCCGTATCGAGCCCGGTCGCCGGAGGCTGGGTCCATCTCCAGCGCGCTCATCACGACGTCATCATGCTCGGCATCGGCTCGGTGCTGGCTGATGATCCGCAGCTCACCGTGCGCCTTCCCGGCATGGCGGACCGCTCGCCGATCCGCGTCATCCTCGACACGCATCTGCGCCTGCCCCTGACCTCGAAGCTCGTCCGCACAGCTCACGAGGTTCCCGTCTGGGTGATCGCGGCCGAAACCGCTCCGGTCGAGCCGGAGCAGGCGCTGGTCGCGGCCGGCGTCGAGGTCATGCGGGTCTCGCTCGGCGCCGGCGGCCATCTCGATCTCCGGGAGGCTCTGACGCTGCTCGGCACGCGCGGCATCAATCGCGTTTTCTCGGAAGGCGGGCCGCGCATCGGCGAGAAGCTCGCGCTCGCAGGGCTGGCCGACGAGGTCATCGTCTCGACCTCCCCGAAAACGCTGGGGCAGCCCGGCATCCTTGCCGTGCGTCCGGGGCTTGCCGCTGAGCTGGCCGACCCCGATCTATACGCCCTTGTCGAGACCGGGATGATCGGTCAGGACCGTTTCGAGCATTTCACGAGGAGAGGCTGATGTTCACCGGCATCGTCACCGCCATCGGTGAGGTCGTGGAAGCCGAGCGCAAGGGGCCGAGCCTCAAGCGCCTCGCCATTTCCTGCCCCTATGAGGCGGAAGGCATCGCGATCGGTGCCTCGATCGCCTGTGCCGGGGTCTGCCTGACCGTCACGGCGCTGCGCTCCCGCACCGATGGCGAGCCCGGCTGCATCTTCCAGGTCGAGGCCGCAGCCGAGACGCTGGCCAAGACGGTCGTCGGCACCTGGGAGCCGGGTACGCGGATTAATCTGGAGCGTTCGCTCAAGGTTGGCGACGAGCTTGGCGGCCATCTTGTCGTCGGTCATGTCGACGGCCCCGGCCGCATCCTGAAGATCGAGGCGATCGAGCCCGATCCCGACGAGCCCTGGGGAGCGACCGCGCGTTTCCATATCCGGGCCCCGCAAGGGCTGGAGCGTTTCATCGCGACCAAGGGCTCGATCTGCCTCGACGGCACCTCGCTCACCATCAACACGGTCGAGGATGATGTCTTCACCGTGCTGCTGATCCCGCACTCCTTCGCGGTCACCACCTGGGGTGAGCGGAAGGAGGGGGACGCCGTTCACGTCGAGGTCGATCTGATGGCACGGTATGCCGCGCGGCTTGCGGAGGCGCGCCCGCAAGGGTAACGAGCCCGATCACATTCCAAGAAGGACACAAGAAATGGCCGGACCCCGGCAGACCTCGGCCGACAAGGCCGCAACTCCGGCCGTCGAGATCGACGGCGCCCGCGTCCTCGTCGTCGAGGCGCGCTTCTACGACAACTACGCCGATGAATTGCTGGCGGGCGCGCTCGCGGTGCTTGAAGAAGCCGGCTGCCGCGTCGATGTCGTCACCGTTCCCGGTGCGCTCGAAATCCCCTCGGCGATCGTCATCGGCCTGCGCGCCGCCGACGAGGCTGTGGACCCCTATGAGGCGGTCGTCGCGCTCGGCACCGTCATCCGCGGCGAGACCGGTCATTACGACATCGTCGCCGGCGAGAGCTCGCGCGCGCTGATGGACCTGTCGGTCGCCTTCGCGATGCCGCTCGGTAACGGCATCCTGACCGTCGAGAACGAGGCGCAGGCCTGGGCCCGCGCCAACCGCGAGGACATGAACAAGGGCGGTGGCGCCCCCGCGGCGGCGCGCGCCGGGCGGCGCGTCA
>JAEWKP010000080.1 GCA_023393655.1 Pseudomonadota bacterium
CGATCACCGGCGTCGGCGCCTCCTCGGGACCTGCCGCATTCAGCCCCGGCGCCGTCGACCACAGGATGTTGTCGAACCAGCCGTGATAATGGCCCTCGAACTTGACGATGGTGCGCTTGCCAGATGCGGCGCGCGCCAAGCGCATCGCGGCCTGGGCGACTTCCGAACCCGATGAGCCGAAGCGCAGGCGCTCCGCCGAAGGAATGCGCTCGCAGATCAGTTGCGCCGCTTCCGCCTCGACCGGCATCTGCCCAGCGAAGAGGATGCCCTTTTCGGCCTGGCGCTTCACCGCCTCGATGACCGTTGCAGGGGTATGGCCGAGCACGGTCGCGCCCATGCCGCAGTAATAATCGATGATCCGGTTGCCGTCGGCGTCGATCAGATAGGCGCCCTCGCCGCGCTCGAAGACGAGCGGCCCGGGCTGCATGCCCAGCCGGAAATTGCTGTTCACGCCACCGGCGATGAAACGCGCGTTCGCCGCGATCTGCCGGGCGGATTCGTCGAAGCGCAGAGCGCCCGCCTGCTGGCTGCCATTGCCTGTCACTGCGTTGCCTCCTGCTGTTGCTCCCGACCAGACCAGACAGAGCGAACCGCGTAAAGGAACAGTGGTTTCGCCTTGCGGAATTGGTTGGGGTTGGCCATGCTGGCTTTCATAGGAGCCCGACCAGCGGAGCGGCCATGCCCAGGAAAACCGACAACCCCTATGTCGTGCAGCCGGTGATGAAGGCGCTGAAGGTGCTGGAGCTGGTCGCCCGCCACGGCCACGAGATCGCGCTTACTGCCGTCAGCAAGGAATTGCGGATCCCGAAGACTACGACCTTCCGCTACCTGCAGACGCTGACCGCCGCCGGCTTCCTCGACCACAACCGAGCGACCGACCGCTACAATCTTGGCCCGCAGCTGCGCTCGATCGCCCGCGCCGATGCCAGCGTCAGCAAGGTCCGGGAGCTGGCCCGGCCGGCGATGATCGAGCTGATGCAGGAGTTCAACGAGACGGTGAACCTGGCCGTGAAAGGCAATGGCAGGGTTGTCTATATCGACCTGATCGAGGCCAACCGCTCGCTCAGGATGCAGGCCCGCATCGGCGAGAGCCACCCGATGCATTCGACCGCGCTCGGCAAGGCGATCCTCGCCTTCCTGCCCGAGGCGGAGCGGCAAAGGCAGCTCGACCTGCCCCTGACAGAGCGCACCGGCCGCACCCTGCTCGAGCGCGAGGAGATCGAGCGGCAGCTCCGGCAGGTCGCCCGCACCGGCTACGCCACCGAGATGGGCGAGAACGAGGACGGCGCCATGTGCGTCGGCGTGCCGATCCTCGACGAGGACGGCTATCCCGTCGCGGCGCTGAGCGTCTCCGCCCCGCTGATGCGGATGCCGCATTCGCTGGCGGCCAAGGTCGGAACGCGGTTGCGCGAGGTCTCCGCCGGCATCTCGACCCATCTCGGCTCGCGGCCCACGGCCGAACTGCGCTGAGGGGCTCATCGGTATTCGATCCGCGGGTCGATCCAGGCATAGAGCATGTCGACCGTGAGGTTGATCAGCATATAGGCGACCAGGATCACCAGGATGCAGCCCTGGATCAGCGGATAGTCGCGGGTGCTGATCGCCTGGATCAGCAGGCGCCCGAGCCCCGGATAGGTGAAGACCGCCTCCGTCACCACCGCCCCGCCGATGAAATTCGCCATCATCAAACCGACGATGGTGACGAAGGGCAGGAGCGCGTTGCGCATGATGTGGAAGCCGACGACGCGGTTCTCCGGCACGCCCTTGGCGCGGGCGGTGCGGACATAGTCGGCCCGCGCCTCGCCGATCAGCGAAGCCCGCAGGAAGCGTGCCAGGATGCCCGAGACATAGGTGCCGAGCGTGATCGCCGGCAGCGCGAGGCTGCGCAGCGCATCGACCGGAGCCTCCCAGAACGGCACATGCCGCGAGGCCGAGGGCAGCCAGCGCAACTCCACCGCGAAGAGCAGGATCAGCAGGATGCCGAGCCAGAAGGTCGGCACGCCCAGCGCCAGCGCGCTCCAGCCGCTAAGCAGGCGGTCGAGCCATGAATTCGGCTTCACGGCACTCGCGATCGCCACGGGAATGCCGATGACGAGCGCGACGAAGATCGCTGCGAGTGCCAGTTGCAGCGTCGCCGGCAAGCGCTCGCCGATCAGTTGCAGCACCGGCTGCCGGCTATGCAAGGACAGGCCGAAATCGCCTGTCGCCGCGCGGCCGAGCCAGTCGGCATATTGCACCACCATGGGGCGATCGAGCCTATAGCGCTGGATCGCGGCGGCAATCTCCTCCGGCCCGGCATTCTCGCCGACGATCACCGCGACCGGCCCGCCCGGCACGGCATAGATCATCGCGAAGATCGCGAAGGAGGCGAGCAGCAGCACCGGCAGCATCTGGAAGAGGCGGCGCAGGACATAGGCTGTCATCGCCGCCCTCCAATCGTCTCGCCGCTGGCATCGGTCTCGTCACGATCGAGGATCGCCGTCAGCGCCCGGCCGATCGTGTCGAGCGAGAGGATCGTCAGCGTGAGCACGATCCCGGGCAGGACCGCATAGGTCGGCGCCTCGTAGAGATAGGACTTGCCGGTGCGCAGCATCTCGCCCCAGCTCGGCGTCGGCGGGGGCACGCCGACCCCGAGGAAGGCCAGTGCCGCCTCCAGCAGGATCGCGATCGAGGCCAGCACGATCGCCTGAACTACCAACGGACTCAGCGCGTTGGGAAGGATCGTTTTGAACATGATGTAGCCGGGGCTGCCGCCGAATCCGCGCACCGCCGTGACGAAATCGAGCTGGCGCAGGGCCATGACCTGCGCCCGCGCGATGCGGGCGAAGCCCGGAATGCCGGCGATGCCGACCGCGATCAGGGCCGCCCCCTGGCTGCGCCCGAGCACGGCGATCAGCGCCATCGCGAACAGGATGTTCGGCAGCGCCAGCAGCACGTCGATGCAGCGCATCAGCAGGGAATCGCGCCAGTCGCCATAGAAGCCGGCGGCAAGCCCGATCGGCACGCCGACCAGCGCGGCGATGACGACGGCGCCGGCCGCCGTCAGCAGCGAGGTCCGTGCGCCATAGATGACACGCGCCAGGATATCGCGGCCGAGCTCGTCGGTGCCGAACCAGTTCTCCGCCGAGGGCGGCAGCAGCGAGGCCGCGATGCTTTGCGCCAGCGGATCGAACGGCAGCACGGTGGCGAAAGCCGCCGCAAGCGCGACCAGGAGGAGGAAGCCGAGCCCCAGCGCCGCGCCCCGCCGGGCGAGCAGCCGGCGCAGCAGCAGCTTCAGCCGGGCAAGCGTTTCCGTCATCGCCGGGCGCCGCTTCTGCGCCGCCCGGCCGCGTCATGCCGCATCACTTGAACCCGATGGTGCGGGCGACGAAGAGGTTGTCGATGTCGAGCGTGATGCCGCCGATCTTGTCGGAGGCGACGATCAGGCCAACATCGTAGGAGTTGGTGGGGATGCCGAAGGCCTCGTCCACCATGACCTTGTTGAGGTTGTCATAGGCCGCCTTGACCTCGGCCGCGCCACCCGAGGCGGCATCGACCCTGGCGATCGCCGCGACATAATCGGGATGCGGATGCGGGTCCTTCAGGACCGGATTGCCCGAGGTGCGGTAGATCGAGTTGGTGGCGACGCGCGACGGGAATTTCTGGACGTTGCCGACCGCCCCGAAGGTCGCGGCGAAATCGCCGCCGAGCAGCGCGGTGACGTATTCCGCGCCCTGCCGCATGTCGAGCTCGACCGGGATGCCGATCTTCTGCAGCGAGCCCTGTACGATCTGGCTGATTGCAACCGAGGACTCGTCGCTGCCGTTGACCAGGAGCTTCCAGTCCTTGATCGCGTCGGCGGAAAGGCCGGAAGCGGCGATCAGCTTCTTCGCTTTCTCCAAATCGTAGGCATAGGTCGCATTGTAGCTCTCGTCGTAGGCCGGGCTCGCCGGCGCCCAGGGCAGCGCCACGACCTTGCCCAGGCCGGCATAGCCGACGCGCAGGATGCTCGCGCGGTCCATCAGGTGGTTGAAGGCCTGCCGGAACGCCTTGTTGCGGAACGGCCCGCGCGTCGAGTTGATGCGGAAGACCTGCACCAGCGGCCCCGGCCCGGCGAAGACCTGGAAACCGGCATTCTTGAGCCGGACCGCGCTGCGCGAGGAGCCGTTATAGACGATGTCGACCGCGCCGGATTCGAGCGCCGCGCTGGCGGAAGCGTCTTCGCTGAACACGGTGAAGACGAGGTCCTGCACGATCGGCTGCTTCTCGCGCCAGTATTTGGGATTGGCCTTGAGCGTCAGGCTCTGGCCGACGGCCCGGTTGACCAGCGTAAAGGGGCCGGTCCCGGCCGGCACGGTCTCGACCGTGTCGATGCCCTTGGGGTCGATCGGCAGCAGGAATTGCAGGAGGTCGAGGATCTGCCGCTCGGGCACCGGCGCCTTGAAGTTGATCGTCACGGTGGAATCGTCCGGCGCCGACCAGTCCTTGACGATCGACATGGTCGCGAAGACGTTCTTGCCGCGCTTGGGATCAGCACCCTTCTGCAGGGTCGCCAGCACGGAATCGGCCTTGAACGGCGTGCCGCTGTGGAAGGTCACGCCGCTGCGCAGCTTCAGCGTGACCGACGTCTTGTCAGGGGCGATCGTCCATTCCGTCGCCAGGCTCGGCTCCGGCTTCCCTTCCGGCGTGTACTCGATCAGACTGTCATAGAGGTTCTTGATGACGTGGAAATTCACCGTCGAGAGCTGCTGCGGGTCGTAGTTCGCCAGCTCGCTCAGCACGGCGACGCGCAGCCTCCCGCCCTTGAGCTGCTGGGCCAGGGCCGGCGAGGCGCCCGCAAGGGAGACGCCCGCAAGGGCGAGGCCGGCCATACCGAATTGACGTCGCGACAGCTTTGTCATCGCTTTCCCCTCTTGTTGTGTTGGTTTCGTCTCAGCTCGTTCCCGCTCCCGGCTGGGACGAATGCGCCCGCCAGTCGCTTATTGTCTCCAATGGATAGACCGGGCGCGGAATCCGCTGCCACGGCAGGGTGAACACGTCCGATTGCCCCGGCCCGCGCGTATCGGCGCGGACGAGCCCGGAGGCGATGCGGTCGAAATACTGGAAGTTCGAGGCCGTCTTGAGCACGGCCATCTTGTAGTCGGAGAGATCGATCCCGAAGGCCTCGTAGACATCCGGTACGTTGCCGGCGACGCCCCGCAGCTCCGAGATGAGTAGCGTCACCGGCCCGACATCGAAGACCGCGACGCGGCCCATGTCGACCTCCGGCTGATGGTTGAACTTGAGCGGGATCGAGCCGCCGCCGAGCTTCCGCACCCGCCCCGTCACCATCAGCGGCTTGAAGAAGGCGGTGGCCGCATCGCCGCCCAGCGGCAGGGTCACCTCGGCGCCCTCGCCGGCCGCCGTCAGGGTGGCGACAGCCTTGGGCGAGATCAACGGGATCAGCGCCCTGCTCCTAATGCCGAGCCGCAGCATCGATTCCAGCAGCAGGTTGCTGTCGCCGGCAGCACCGCCGAAGACGGTGTCGCCGGTATCGCTGACCACGACCATGCCGCGCTCGGCCGCATCGGCCTTGCGCACGGCATCGTCGATGGAGACCGCCTCGCGCACCTGGAAATCGTCCCGCATCGACCAGGCGAGATCGGCGAGTTCGTCGGCAAGCGTCTCGGCCAAAGCCTGTTCGCCATCAGTGACGACGATCGTCGACCAGCCGCCCTCGGCGACATCGAGCCAGGGCTGCATCGGATAGTGCGAGGCCTGCAGGACGCGCCGGTCGGCCTCGATGGCGCGGGCCCGGTCGAACCAGATCTTCATCGGGCCCTTCGAGGTCAGGAACTGCTCCTGATGCGAGAGCAGCGGAATCTTGCGCCAAGCCATGACCGGCTTGCACTTTTCGGTGAGGATGCGCAGCAGCACCTCGGTGCCAACCTTGCCGGTATCGAACACGTCATGCGGCTGGGTCCGGTGCCCGACGATCGCCGTGCAATTGGCCATGATCTTGTGGGTGACATTGGCGTGGTGATCGAGCCCGAGCAGGATCGGCACGTCTGGTCCCAGTATCTTCCGGCAGAGCTCTGCCTGCTCGCCTTCGACATCATCGATGCCCTCGGCCGCACAAGCGCCGTGCAGGTGCAGGACGAGCCCGTCGATCGGCCCGACCGTCTCAAGACCCGCCCGGATCTTCGCCTGGAAGAAATCGAAGGCCTCGCGGGAGATGCGCCCGCCCGCCACCGCCCAGGCGCGGATGATCGGGATCGTCTCGATTATGAGACCGCTCTCCTTCACCGCCGCATAGTGACCGCCGATCTGGCCGATCTCGCCGAATTGCCGGGCGATCTCCTCGCCCTCGACGAGGCCGAAAGCCTCGAAATCCGCGAGCGTCGTCAGCAGCGGATTGAAGTCGTTCGTCTCCTGAACGATGTGGATCAGCGCCAGACGCACGGGCATCCTCCCGGATTGCGACCGCTGCTCCGGCCGATGCCGGGCGAAGCGGTTTCTCGGACTTCAGGGCATCGTTCCGGGCCACTTCTTCAGCCCGGCCTGATCGTCAAAAGCGTAGTTGCGCCAGATATTTCGCGTCAAGGATTGGATGTTCCATCTGAAGGAACATCCAATCACGCAGCCGCGCTTCGATCTTTCGGCCAGTAGCGGCAGGAGACGCCATGGCCGGGCACGACCTCATGCCAT
Organism: Pseudomonadota bacterium; assembly: GCA_023393655.1. Taxonomy (GTDB): domain Bacteria; phylum Pseudomonadota; class Alphaproteobacteria; order Rhizobiales; family Beijerinckiaceae; genus Allobosea. Next base: position 6,667 of record JAEWKP010000080.1, read on the forward strand.
TCAGGCGTCCCCGCCCGCGCATGATCGACGCCATGGACGCAAGCGCCACCGTCGCCGTCGAGGAAGCGCAGATCAGGCGGCGCGCGCCGGAGCCGCTCACGCTGAAGCACGGGATCGGGCACCGGCACCGCATCGAGCAGGAGCTGCGTGTAGGGATGCGCCGGACTGTCATAGACCTGTGCCGCGCTACCCATCTCGACGATGCGGCCACGGAACATCACGGCGACGCGATGCGCCATCTCGCGGACGATCGCGAGGTCGTGCGCGATGAAGAGATAGGACAGGCCGAGTTTCTCCTGCAGGGATTGCAGCAGCGCGACGATCTGCGCCTGGGTTCGCACGTCGAGCGCCGAGACCGGCTCGTCGCAGACGACGAAATCGGGATTGACCGCGAGCGCGCGCGCGATGACGACGCGCTGGCGCTGCCCGCCGGAGAACTCGTGCGGATAGCGCTGCATCACCAACGGATCGAGATTGACCAGCTCCAGCAGTTCTTCGACGCGCTCGCGGATGCGGTTCGCCGGCACCGTGCCATGGACCTGCAGGGGCTCGCTCAGGATCTGCCCGATCGTCATGCGCGGATGCAGGCTGGAATAAGGGTTCTGCAGCACGAATTGCATATGCCGGCGCATCCGGCGCAGTTCGCCGACCCGCATCGTCGTCAGTTCCTGCCCGAGCAGGCGGACCGAGCCCTCGCTCGCCTTCTGGAGCTGGAGGATGGCGCGCCCGGCCGTGGTCTTGCCCGAGCCGGACTGGCCGACGAGCCCGAGCGTCTGCCCCGGCGCGATATCGAAGGAGAGGCGCTCGACCGCCTTGACCGGCGCAGCACCGCGCCGCGCCGGAAACAGCACCGAGAGATCGCGGACCTGAAGCAGCGGCTCGGTCATCGCAGCGCCCCCGCTCCTTGCAGGCGCGGCACCGCATCGAGCAGCGCCCGCGTATAGGAATGCTGCGGCCGTGCGAACACATCATCGACCGGCCCGGCCTCGACGATCTCGCCGCGATACATCACGTTCACCCGGTCGACCATGCCGGCGACAACGCCAAAATCATGGGTGATCAGCATCAGCGCCATGCCGCGCTCTTCCCGGAGCCGCAGCAACAGGCGCAGGATCTGAGCCTGCACGGTGACGTCGAGCGCCGTCGTCGGCTCGTCCGCGATCAGCAGGTCGGGTTCGCAGGAGATCGCGATCGCGATCATCACGCGCTGGCGCTGCCCGCCCGAGAACTGATGCGGGAAATCGTCGACGCGCCGCGCCGGGTCGGGAATCCCGACGAGGTCGAGCAGTTCGACGCTGCGCTCGCGCGCCACCTTGGCGGACAGGCCGAGATGGCGGCGCAGCATGTCGCCCATCTGCGCGCCGATGCTCATCACCGGGTTGAGCGAGGTCATCGGATCCTGGAAGACCATGGCGATGCGCCGGCCGCGCAGGTCGCGCATCTCGTCCTCGCCGAGCCCGAGCAGCTCCTGCCCCCGGAAGGCGACGGAACCGCCGAGCCCGATCGAGGCGCCTTCCGGCGCCAGTCGCATCAGCGCCTTGGCGGTGACGCTCTTGCCGCAGCCGGATTCACCGACGAAGCCGACCGCCTCGTCGGCATTGATGTCGAAGGAGATGCCGCGCACGGCCTGGATCACCTCGCGGCGCGTCGTCACCGTCGCAGTGAGGTCGCGCACCCTGAGCAGCGGCCCGGTCATCGCACGCTCCCCACGTCGAGAACCTCGCGCAAGCCATTGGCGATGATGATGAAGGTCAGCGTCGCGAAGACGATGGCCAAAGCCGGCCCGACGACTGTCAATGGCGCGAGCTCCATGAACTGGCGGGCTTCCGAGAGCATGCCGCCCCAGTTCGGATCGGGCGGCGGCGGGCCCAGGCCAAGGAAGGAGAGCGCCGTCACCGTGAAGATCGTCTGCGACAGCGTCAGGCTCGTCGCGACGAGGATCGGCGAGACCACGATCGGCAGGATATGGCGCAGCACAAGGCGCATCTCGCTCATGCCGACGCTGCGGGCCGCCTCGACATGGTCCCATTGCTTGACGCTGAGCACCGGCGCCCTGACCACCCGCGCCATGGCCGGGGTGTAGACGATGGCGATGGTCAGGATCAGGTTCGGCACGCTCGGCCCCAGCGCCGCCACGACCGCAATCGCCAGCAGCAGCACCGGGAAGGCGAAGACGACATCGAGCAGGCGCATGATGATCTCGTCGGTGCGCCCGCCGAGATAGCCGGCCGCGAGCCCGAGGATCAGCCCCGCCGCCAGCGCGATCAGCACGGCCGAGACCGTGATGAGCAGCGTCGTGCGGCCCCCGACGATCAGGCGGCTCAGCACATCGCGCCCGATCGAATCCGTGCCGAGCCAATGCGCGGCGCTGGCGGGCGCCAGTGAATCCGGCGAGGTCGCCGAAGGATCGTAGGGCGCGACCAGCGGCGCGAAGATCGTCAGCACAAGCATCAGTGCCAGCATGGCGAGGCCGACGCCGAGCAGGAGCCAGCCCTGCGTGATCCCCGCCCCCTTGCGCGCCGCCACGACCGGCGCGCTGTCCTGCATGGCGCCGCTCACATCTGCACCCGTGCGTCGACGCGGGCATAGGCGATGTCGATCATCGTGTTGACCAGCACGACGATACCGGCGGCGACAAGCACGATCGCCTGGATCACCGGATAGTCGCGGCTGTTGATGGAATCGAACAGGTACTGGCCCATGCCGGGAATGGCGAAGATCGTTTCAACGAGGATGCTGCCGCCGAGCAGCGCCGCGATCTTGAGGCCTGCTGCGGTGATCACCGGCGTCAGTGCGTTGCGCATCAGGTAGTCGCGCAGGATCGCGGCCGGGGTCAGCCCTTTGGCACGCGCGACCATGACGAAATCCTGGTTGGCGACCTCGAGCACCGCGGCGCGGGTGTTCTCGGCAATGGTGACCGAGACCGCGAGCGCCAGCGCGAAGGCCGGCAGCAGCAGGCTGGCGAGATTGCCGAGCGGGCTTTCGAGAAAGGGCGTGTAGCCGAGCACGGTGATCTCCGGAAAGTAGAGCCCGAAGAGCAGCACGATCAGCGTCGCCACGACGTAATTCGGCACCGCCAGCATGAGCCCGTTCCAGAGCCGGACCAACCAGTCTGTCGCGCCACGCAGTCGCGCGGCGGCAAGCCCGGAGGCGACGCCCATCACCGCGGCGATGACAGCGGCGAGCAACGTGAGCTGGATGGTCACAGCGAGCCGGCTGAGCAATTCGCCGAGCACCGGCTGTCGGGTGACAAAGGAGCGGCCGAAATCGCCGGTCAGCGCATGGCCGAGCCAGCTCAAATATTGCGCCATCAGCGGCTGGTCGAGGCCGAGGTCGCGCCGGATCGTTGCCAGCACCTCCGGCGCCACGCTCTGCGAACCCGCCGCCGCGATGGCGAAATCGCCAGGAATGGCGCGCATCAGCATGAAGGCGACGAAGGAGACGCCGAGCAGGATCGCTGCCATCCAGGCGAGACGCCCGAGGACGAAACGCGTCATCGGCAGCCCTCCGCCGGGAGGCGGCAGGCCGGGCCTATTTCTTCAGCCATGTCGTACGCACGAAGGAGCGGATATTCGCGGCGAGCGGCACATAACCCTGAACGTAGTTCCACCAGATCTCCCAACGCAGCGGGTACTGGTAGACCTGAATGACATAGGCGTTCTCGGCGATACGCTTCTGGATCGCCTGGTTCTTGGCCGCACGCTTGGGAACATCGAGTTCGGCCCGCGCCTCGGCGATCATCTTGTCGAGCTCGGGGTCGTTCGAGCCCATCGCCTTGCCGTAGCCGCTGGTCGAAGTGATGTACTGGAAAATGCCGTCCGGATCCGGCGTCCAGGACAGCGCAACCGAGAGCAGCGTCGGCCAGTCGCCGCTCGCCCATTTCGCGAGAAGCGGCGCGGTCTCCATCGGCACCAGCTTCACGGTGATGCCGGCCGCCTGCCATTGCTGCTGCAGGATCTGCGCGCAGGCGACATCGAGCGGGTTGGCCGCGACGACGATATAGTCGCCGAGATCGAGTCCGTTCGGATAGCCGGCCTCGGCCAGCAGCGCCTTCGCCGCGGCCGGATCGTGCTTGTAATAGGGCATCTCACCCGTGCCGTCATAGCCGCCGACCTGGCTTTCCGGGATCATCGCGCCGACCTTGCCGGCGCCGCCGAGCACCGTGTCGAGGCAGGCCTTGCGGTCGGTCGCGAGGCTGAGCGCGCGACGCACCTTCACGTCGTTGAGGGGCTTGGCCTTCATGTTCAGCCAGATCGGAAAGGTCCGCGAGGTCTGGCCCGGCGCCGAAACGAAGTTCTTCGAGGCGCGCGAGATCGCGGTCGCGCCCTTGGGGTCCTTCACCC
>JAEWKP010000188.1 GCA_023393655.1 Pseudomonadota bacterium
GTTTACAAGTGCAACCCCTGAGAAGACAGCGAACCACGCCGCTGTCAGCTTATCCCGGCGTCGATCAGCCCTTCAGCAGCCATTCGTGCTCGGCGGCGTTGTGGAACTTCCACGTCCGCTTCGGTCCGGCCATGACATTGAGATAATAGAGGTCGTAGCCGTGGCAGGTGGCGCAGGGGTGGTAGCCCTTCGGCACCAGCACGACGTCGCCATCCTCGATCGCCATCGCCTCGTCCAGGCTGCGGTCGTCCGTATAGACGCGCTGGAAGCCGAAGCCCTGCGGCGGGTTGAGGCGGTGATAATAGGTCTCTTCCAGGTGCGACTCGCGCGGCAGGTCGTCCCGGTCGTGCTTGTGCGGCGGATAGCTCGACGTGTTGCCGGCCGGCGTGATGACCTCGACCACGAGCAATGAATCCGCCGGCTCGCTCTCGGGCAGGATGTTGGTGACGTGGCGGGTATTGGAGCCCTTGCCGCGGATCTCCTGGCCGAGATCGTCCGGGCTGATGACGCGCACCGGCAGGCCGCCCTTGAGGCCGGGCGCCGTGCAGACCGCGAGTTCGAGATCGGTCGTCGCAGTGACCGACCAGTCGGACCCCTCGGGCAGGTAGACCGACCAGGGCTTGCCCTCGAAGGGGCTCATGCGCTGGCCGAGCTCGCCGAGTGCCTCGCCGCCGGCCGTGACCTTGCCCTTGCCGGTGACGAAGACGAGGCAGGTTTCGCGGGCGCCGGTCTGCGCCGAGACGGTCTCGCCGGGCTTCAGGCGGTGCATGTCGAAGCCGACATAGGTCCAGCCAGCGCTTTCCGGCGTGACATGGGTGACGCGGCCGCTCTTGCCCTGCGGCTTGACCTTGAGATGGGACATCGGCTGTTTCCTATCTGACGGCTGCGATCAAGCCAGTCCGGCTTCCTTGATGAAGCGGTTGAGATTGGCGTGGCCGAGCTTGGCATAGGTCGCGGGCTCCGCCTTCTTCGGATCCTGCTCTGCCTCGACGACGATCCAGCCGGAATAGCCCTGCAATTCCTTGAGCACGCGGACATAGTCGATCAGGCCGTCGCCCGGCACGGTATAGACGCCGGCGAGCACGGATTCGAGGAAGGACCAGTCCTCGCGGTTCGAGCGCCACATCACGCCCTCGCGGATGTCCTTGCAATGGACATGGTGGATGCGCGCCTTCCAGTGGCGGGCGATACGGGCGGGGTCGCCGCCGCCCCAGGTGGCGTGGCCGGTGTCGAGGAGCAGGCCGACGGCCGGGCTGGTGACGCCCATGAACCGGTCGATCTCGGCCTCGGTCTGCACCACCGTGCCCATGTGATGGTGATAGACGAGCTGGAGGCCGTACTCTGCCTTCACGGTCTCGGCGAAATTGGTGTAGCGCGCGCCGAAATCGTCCCAGCGGTTCTTCGGCAGGACGGGCCGGGCCGAAAGCGGCCTGGTGATGTCGGAATGGATCGCGTTCGAGGTCTCCGCCGCGATCAGCACCGAGCAGCCCATGTCGCGCAGCAGCGTCGCATGGGCCTTGACGGCCTCCATCTCGGCGGCGACGTCGCGGACGAGTAGCTCGGTCGAATACCAGCCCGAGACGAGGGCGTGACCGTGAGCGCCGAGGATCGGCTTCAGCTTGCCGGCCTCGCGCGGAAACTTGTTGCCGAGCTCCATGCCTGTGAAGCCGGCCTCGCGGGCTTCCTTCAGGCAGGTTTCGAGCGGGATGTCGCCGCCGATCTCCAGCATGTCGTCATTCGACCAGCCGATGGGGTTCGCGCCGATGCGGATCATATCAGGGATCTTTCTCGTCTATGGGACGGCTTCAGTTGCCGATATTCTGATGTCTGCGGCGCGTGTCGTAATCCGCCCGCGCTGCGCGGACCTGTTCACGCTCGCTGACCTCCGGCACCGCGACATCCCACCAGGCGCCACCGGCACCAGTCGAGATCAGCGGGTCGGTGTCGATCACGACGACGGTCGTGCGGGTGTTCACCTTCGCCTGCGCCAAGGCGGATTCAAGCTCGGCGAGGGAAGCTGCCTTCACCGCGATCGCGCCCATGCTGGCGGCGTGCTGGACGAAGTCGATCTCCGGCAGAGTCTCGTGCCTGCTGTCCTTGAGCAGGTTGTTGAAGCTCTGGCTGCCGGTGGCCATCTGCAGGCGGTTGATGCAGCCGAAGCCGCGATTGTCGAGCAGGACGATGGTAAGCTTGAGACCCAGCATCACAGAGGTCGCGATCTCGGAATTGAGCATCAGGTAGGAGCCGTCACCGACCATGACGACGACCTCCTTGCCGGGCCGCGCCATCTTGGCGCCGAGCCCGCCGGCGATCTCGTAGCCCATGCAGGAGAAGCCGTATTCGGCATGGTAGGAGCCGGGCGCTCCGGCCTGCCAGAGCTTGTGCAGTTCGCCGGGCAGGCCGCCCGCCGCATGGAGCAGGATCACGTCCGAACCCAGCGTGCGCTGGACCGCGCCAATGACCTGTGCATCCGAGGGCAGGGCGGCATTGCTGGCAGCGGTCGCCTTGCCGGCTTCCTTGCGCCAGTCGGCCTTGCCGGTCTTGGCATTGTCGGTCCAGCTTTCCGGCGCTTTCCAGCCACCGATGGCCTCGGCCAGCTCAACCAAGCCTTCACGGGCATCGGCGACGAGGGGCAGGGCGCGGTGCTTGCCGGCGTCGAAGGGCTGAACGTTGAGGCCTATGATCGTCTTCTGCTGCGCACCGAACAGTGCCCAGGAGCCTGTGGTGAAGTCCTGCAGGCGGGTGCCGACGGCCAGCACGAGATCGGCCTCGGCAGCGAGCCGGTTGGCGGCTTCCGTGCCGGTGACGCCGACCGCTGCCATGTTGAGCGCGTTGTCGTCGGGCAGGGCGGATTTGCCGCCCTGTGTCTCGCAGACGGGAATGCCGGTCGCGGCCGAGAAACGGGCGAGTTCGTCGCTGGCGCCGGAATAGAGCACGCCGCCTCCGGCGACGATCAGCGGTTTCTTCGCCGCCTTCAGCGCCTCGGCGGCAGCCTTCAGTTCGTCGCGGTCGGCGCGCGGGCGGCGCGGCGTCCAGAGCCGCTCCGCGAAGAAGCTCTCGGGATAGTCATAGGCCTCGGCCTGCACATCCTGGCAGAGCGCGAGCGTGACCGGGCCGCATTCGGCGGGGTCGGTCAGTACCTGCATGGCGCGGGTCAGTGCCGGGATGATCTGCTCGGGCCGAGTGATGCGGTCGAAATAGCGCGAGACTGGCCGGAAGCAGTCATTGGCGGAGACAGTGCCATCGCCGAAATCCTCGACCTGCTGGAGAACCGGGTCGGGGATGCGGTTGGCGAAGACGTCGCCGGGCAGAAGCAGCACCGGCAGGCGGTTGACATGGGCGAGTGCCGCAGCGGTGACGAGATTGGTCGCGCCGGGGCCGATCGAGGTGGTCGCGGCCATGAAGCGGCGGCGCATGTTGGCCTTGGCATAGGCGATGGCGGCATGGGCCATGGCCTGCTCGTTATGGGCGCGGAAGGTCGGCAGGCGCTCGCGCTCGTGCCAGCGGGCCTCGCCGAGGCCCGCGACATTGCCATGGCCGAAGATCGCCCAGACGCCGCCGAAGATCGGCAGGCGTTGCCCGTCGATCTCGGTCATCTGCGCGGCGAGATAGCGCGTCAGCGCCTGCGCCATGGTGAGGCGGACGGTGCGGGTCATGATGGTCTCCAGGCCGGAAAGCTATGCCGCCTTGCGGCCGCGCGTGGCAAGCCAGAGTCCGGTCAGCGCCTCGAAGCGTTTGGCCATGTCGGCGATCGCCGCTTCGTCGTCGAGCTTGCCGGAAAGCCAGCCTTCGGCCGCGCTCATGAAGATGGTGCGGCCGACGGCGAAGCCCTTGACGATCGGGGCGGAAGCCGTGGCGGCGAAGCCGGCCTCCAGCTCCTCGGCCGGTGCATCGAGTCCGAGCAGCAGCACGCCGCGGCACCAGGGGTCATGCTTCGCGATAGTCTTCTCGATCGCGGCCCAGGCGGCAGGGGAGGATTGCGGCTCCAGTTTCCACCAGTCCGGCTTGATGCCGAGCGCGTAGAGCTCGTCGAGCGCGCGGGCGATGGTGTCGAAGCCGAGCGGGCCGTTCTTGCTGGCGATGATCTCGATCAGCAATTCGCGCCCGACCTTGCGGGCGGCCTCGAACAGGCCGTGCAGCTTTTCCTGCTGCTCGTGCTTCAATTCTTCGGAATCGTCGGGGTGATAGAAGCAGAGCGCCTTGATGCAGTGATCGACCGGCCATTCCGGCAGCAACGAGCCGATATCCTGGCTGGTCTCGAAGAGGAGCGGCCGCGAACCCGGCAACTCGACCGGGCGGCCGAGCCAGGCGAAGGGATGGCGGGCGAATTCGAACATCGCCTCGCGGCCATGCTTCTCGTCGAGCAGCATGCCGTAGCCGGGGCGGCCATCGGCAACGCGGGCGGCGGCCTTCACCGCCAGCACCTTGAAATCGCGGATGCGGGCGGGTTCGGCGCCAAGCTTCGCGGCGAGTTCTTCGAGCTGCGAGCGATGGTCGCAGGCGAGCGCCATCAGCGAGGGAATGTCGCGGCGGCGCGTCGTCGCCCAGTGGATGTGATTGATGTCCGCGTCCTTGCGCAGCGCCCGGTGCAGGCTGCCGTTCTCAAGGAAGTATTGCAGTTCCTCGAAGGTCGGGCTTTCCGGCGAGCAGAGCAGGCGCGAGACGGCGAAGGCGCCGCAGGCATTGGCCCAGGTCGCGGCGGTCTGGAGGCTTTCGCCGCCGAGCCAGCCACGCAGGAAGCCGGACATGAAGGCGTCGCCGGCGCCCAGCACATTGTAGACCTCGATCGGGAAGCCCTTGCCGATGATGCCGTCTTCGAGGTCGCCGGGGATTGCGCCATCATAGACGATGCAGCCCATAGGGCCGCGCTTGAGCACGATGGTCGCGGGCGTGAGCGAGCGGATGGTCCTCAACGCCGGCAGCAATTCGCTCTCGCCCGAGGCGATCAGGACTTCCTCTTCCGTACCGATGATCAGGTCACAGCCGGGCAGGACCGTCTTCATCCGCTCGGAGACGGCCTGCGAGGCGATATAGCGGTTGTCGCCGGCATCATGACCGGCAAGGCCCCAGAGATTAGGGCGATAGTCGATGTCGAGCACGACCTTGCCGCCATTGCCGCGCATCAGTTTCATCGCCTTGCGCTGGGCGGCCTCCGGCCCGGGCCGGGCGAAATGCGTGCCGGTGACGACGACGGCGCGGGCTTTGGCGATGAAGGCGGGATCGATATCGCCTTCCTCCAGCGCCATGTCGGCGCAGTTCTCGCGGTAGAACAGCAGCGGGAAGGATTTGTCGCTCTCGACCGAGAGGATGGCGAGCGCGGTCAGGCGCTCGGGGTCGGTCTTGAGGCCGTCGAGATTGACGCCCTCGCGGGCGAGCTGCTCGCGCAGGAAGCGGCCGAACTGCTCGTTGCCGACGCGGGTGAGCAGCGCCGAGCGCAGCCCGAGGCGCGCGGTGCCGATCGCGATATTGGCCGGGCAGCCGCCGACCGATTTGGCGAAGGAGGTGACATCCTCCAGCCGCGAGCCGATCTGCTGGCCGTAGAGATCGACCGAGGCGCGGCCGATGGTGATGACGTCGAGCGCCTGCGCCGATCCGCCGAGCGGTCCCGCCATGTCTTCCTCCCGGCAGCGATGATCATCGAAGCCGAGCGGCTCCGGTTGCGGGAATGAAATAATAATTCCAATGCTTCGTCAATGCGGAATGTATATTCCTAAAGCTTTAGGCGTGTCCGCCACGGCGACCTCTGCCACGTCCGGCCCGGCGCGCCTCGCCCACGCCGACGGCCAGCGCCATCGACAGGGCCATGGTCGAGGCGAGCGTGCGGAAGCCGCCGAAATCCGCCTCGGCGACCTCGAACCAGAGCTTGGCGATGCTGGCGAGCGGGGAGAAGGCGCTGTCGGTGATGGCAACGAGCGGCACGCCACGTTCCGCGAGGCCGCGCGCGTCCGCGATCGTCGCGGGCGCATAGGGCGAGAAGCTGATGACGAGGACGGCATCCTTCGGCGTCGCGAAGGCGATCATCTCGGGATCGAGGCCGGCGGCCGACTCGACAAGCTGGTTGCGGACCTGGAGCTTGCCGAGCGCATAGGCGAGATAGCTCGCCACCGGATAGGAGCGGCGCCGGGCGAGGATGTAGATCGTCTCGGCACGGGCGAGCACATCGATCGCGCGATCGAGCGTGGCTTCGTCGAGGGTACGGCTCATCACGTCCAGCGACTTGCGCGAGGCCGTCAGGAAGCCGTCGAGAATGCGGTGGTTCCCGGCCGCGGTGCCATCGCCGATCCGCAGCGTGTTGAGGCGTTCCTCATAGCTGGAATTGCGCTCGCGCAGCCGCGCGCGGAAGACGCCCTGCAGGCTGGTGAAGCCGTCGAAGCCGAGATGCTGGGCGAAGCGGATCAGCGTGGACGGCTGTACGCCGGCCGAGACGGCGATGCTGGCGGCCGTTCCGAAAGCGATCTCGTCGGGATTGTCGAGGGCATAGGCTGCGATCTGGGCGATGCGCTTCGGCAGGCTCTCGCGCTGAGCGAGGATCGATGCGCGCAATTCGTCGAAGTCGCGCGGCAGCTCCGCAACGGCGGTGTCGCTCATCCTGGATTCCCGTTGCCGTCCCTGTTGTCGACAGTTCTGGCAGCGAAGCGGAAATGGAGCAAGCGTTCCAATGGAGGAATGAACGCTCGATGGCCGATCAGCCGGGCAGGCCTGCGGTGCAGCTCTGGCCGCCATCGACCGGCAGGCAGACGCCGGTGATGAATTTCGCCTCGTCGGAGGCCAGGAACACGGCGGCGTTGGCGATGTCCCAGGCGGTGCCCATCTTGCCCATCGGCACCTGCGCGTCGCGGGCGGCGACCATGTCCTCGACCGAGGCGTATTGCGAGGAGATCTGCTTGTAGATCAGCGGCGTGTCGATCAGGCCGGGCATGATGCAGTTCGCACGGATGCCTTGCCTGGCGTATTGCATCGCGAGCGCGACCGTCGCCTGGTTCACCGCTGCCTTCGTCGCGTAATAGGCAAAGTACGGATAGCCGGTCCAGCGGATGGCGGCGAGCGAGGAGATGTTGACGATGGCACCGCCACCGCCCTTGAGCATCTCCGGGACCACGGCCTTGGCGCAGCGATAGACCGAGCCGAGATTGAGCTGGAGCGAAGCGTTGAACTGCGCCTCGGAAAGCTCCACTGGCCCGCCCATATGGGTGACGCCGACATTGTTGTGGAGGATGTCGAGCCGGCCGAAATGCTTCACGGTCGCGGCGACGCAGGCCTCGACCGAGGCGAGATCGGTGACATTGGCGGCCAGCGCCAGGGCCTTGCCGCCTTCGCTGGCGATGATCGCGGCGGTTTCCTCGGCCGCCTCGCGGTTCAGGTCGATACAGGCGACGCCTGCGCCCTCGCGAGCATAGGCGACAGCCGCGGCCTTGCCGTTGCCCCAGCCGGGGCCGGAGGAGCCGGCGCCGAAGACGATCGCGATCTTGCCCTTCAGCCGGTCGGCCATGGTGTTCAGTCTTTCTGTGGGCGTAGCGCGGACGCGTCGAAGAAGCGCGTCATGCTCGGGCTTGACCCGAGCATCTCTGAAACCAAAGCGAGCTGGTCAGGAGATTCTCGGGTCGAAGCTTTGCTTCGCCCGAGAATGACGGTCCGGGGCCAATCAGCTCAGCGAGCTGCCGACCGCCTTCTCCAGGATGGCCCAGGCCTCGTCGCCGTACTTCTTCTTCCACTCGGCGTAGAAGCCGGCCTTGCGCAGCGCGTCGCGGAAGGCGTCGGCCTTGGTCTCATTGATGACCATGCCCTTGGAGGCGAGCTCGCCCTGCAGGCCGGCATTGAGTTTGGCGACGTCCCCGCGCTCCAGGATCGCAGCGGCGTTGATGTTGTTGGCGACGATGCCGCGCAGGTCTTCCGGCAGGCGCTCCCAGGCGCGGCGGTTGGCCAGGAACCAGAAGCCGTCCCACATGTGGTTGGT
>JAEWKP010000116.1 GCA_023393655.1 Pseudomonadota bacterium
GGTCTATGCCGGCCATATCGGCCTGACCTCGCCCGCCCGCTCCGGCACCACGCATCTGATGGTCGAGGCGCTGCTGCAATCGCTCGGCTGGGAACGTGGTTGGGCGCTGTGGTCGGCGATCGGCGGCAATCTCGCAACGATCACGGCGCGCAGCTTCGGCGTCACCGCCGGGGTCGCCCGCGGCCGTTTCGGCATCGGCATCTCCATCGATTTCCTGACGGAGGCCAGGACCGCCGAGGGTGAAGGCAACCGCTTCGTGCTGCCGGGCGAGACCTTGTTAGCGCCCGCCAGCATCGCCAGGCTCGCAACCTCTCCCAATCCGAAGGAGGCCGAGCTCTTCATCGATTTCGTCCTCTCGCCGGAGGGCCAGAAGATGCTGCGAGAGCCCCGGATCGGCCGCCTCGCCGTCTCGCCCTCCGCCTATGGGCCAGACGAGACGCCACCACACCTTTCGGAGACCGAAGGCATCTTCAACCGCACCGGCTTCGATGCCGGCCTCTCGGCCGGGCGCTACGAACTGGTCAACCTGATCTTCGACGAGTGGATCACCTTCCGCCGCACCGAGCATGCAAGGCTCTGGCGCAGCCTGCAGGCGATGGAAGCCGCACTGCTCACGCACCCCGACGAGCAGGCCGCCAAGCTCCTGACCCGGGCGCGAACCGCCCTGACGCAACCGCCGATCTCCGCTGCCGAGCTTGGAGAGCCCCGGCGCTTCCAGAGCATCGTCCGCGTGCCGCGCGGCCTGCCGGTGCCCGAGGCGCAGGCGCGGATCGAAGCCGGTATCAGGACTGCGATCACGGCCCGCGCGACGGAGGCCGGCGACAGTCTGCAACAGGCCGCCGAGCGGCTGGCGACTTTAGGGTGGCGCGATGAGAGCCTGACCGGGGCGCGGCCATGACGCCCGCCCTGTCCAGGCGGCGCTTCGGTATCGGCGGACGATTGATCGCGGCTTTCCTCGGTGTCGGCCTTTTCGCGGTCGGCGCCGGCATCGTCGGCGTCATCTCCTATGAACGGCTGAGCAAGGAGCTGGCGGCCATCGCCCGCGAGCATCTGCCGGGCCTCGCCTCGGCTGCACGGCTGGCGGAAGCCAGCGCCCGCGTCATCGCCGGCATGCCGGAACTCGCCAATGCCGAACGACGCGACAGCTATGATCGCGGAAGGCGCGTAGTCGGCGAACGCTTGAGCGAGTTGGACAAGGTGCTGTCCGAGCGGGCGGGCAGCGGCTTCGACGCGCCGGCGCTGACCACCGTGGCGGCCGAGATCCGCCGCAACCTCAATGCGATCGACGACGTTTCGGGGCGGCGTTTCACCCTGGCCGAGCGCATCCGCGGCGTCAGCGAGGAACTGCGCTGGCTCCAGGCCGATCTCATCGACGAGATCGAGCCGCTGACTGACGATGCCCGCTTCAACATCGACGCGGCACTCGGCCGGAGCGGCAACGAGGCGCCGTCCTCGGCCAAGCCGAACACGATCCGCGAGGAGACCCGCAAGAGCGAGGCGCTGATGACGCTCAACGCCCAGGCCAACCTGATCGTCGGCCTGTTCGGACGGCTCGGCACGGTGCAGACCCGCGAGGATATGGAGCAGACCGGCCATGTCATCGGCGAGGCGGTCGACCAGCTCGAGATCGAGGCCAAGGCGCTCGCCGGCTGGCCCGACACGATCACGGTCAGGCAGATCACGCAGCGCCTGGTCGCGCTCGCCGACACCGCGACCGGCCTGCCCGGCCTCAAGCGTTCCGAGCTTGCCGCGCTCGGCGATGGGCAACGCCTGATCTCGGAGAGCCGCCGCCTCGTCACGGAGCTGGGCACGCTGGTCTCGCAGGAGGTGCAGCGCACCGAGACCGTGGCGAAGGAGGCCGCCGACCGCTCGGCCGAGGCGATCCGGCTCGGCCGCAACCTGCTGCTCGCCATCGCGGCGGCCTCGCTCATCGGCGCGCTGCTGATCGGCTGGTTCTATGTCCGGCGCCATCTCGTGGCTCGCCTGCGGGTCCTGACCGAGGCCGCGACCAGCATCGCCAGCGGCCAGTCCTCGGCGCTGCTGCCCAAAGCGGGCAATGACGAGCTCGGCGACCTCGCCCGGGCGCTCGCCGTGTTCCGCCAGACGCGCGACGACCTGATCCAGGCGGCCAAGCTCGCAGCGCTCGGGCAGATGGCGGCGGGCCTGAGCCATGAATTGAACCAGCCGCTCGCCGCGATCCGCTCCCACGCCCATAACGGCGCACTGCTGCTGGAACGAGGCCGCCCCGAGGAAGCGCGGAAGGCCATTGGCCGCATCCAGGCGCTGACCACGCGCGCGGCCGACCTGATCGCGCATCTCAGGCGCTTCGCGCGCAAGCCCGGCGTGGTCCTCAATCCCGTTTCGGTCGGCGATGTCGTCGAAACCGCGCTGTCGCTGTTCGGGCCGCGCTTCGACGCCGAACGCGTGACGCTGCAGCGGGACCTGCCGGCGGGCCGCCTGCATGTTCATGCCGAGGAAATCCGGCTGGAGCAGGTTCTGGTCAATCTGATCGCCAATGCGCTCGATGCCGTCGCCGGCATGAAGGATGCGACGATCGCGATCGGCGCGCACCGTGCTGGCCACAAGGTCGAGATCTGGGTCGCGGATAGCGGGCCCGGCATCGACCGCGCGCATCTGGAACGCATCTTCGACCCGTTCTTCACGACCAAGCCGGTCGGCTCGGGGCTCGGCCTCGGGCTCTCGCTGTCCTACAACATCATCAAGGACCTCGGCGGCACGCTCGCGGTCTCCGAGACCGGCCCCGCCGGCACCCGCTTCCTGATCACCCTCGAAGGGACGACAGCCCACGTCATGGCCCCGCTGGAAATCGACGCATGAGCGCTCCCAAAGTCGTCCTCGTCGATGACGATGCCGAAGTGCTCGAAGCCTGGCGGCTGACGCTGGAGCTCGAAGGCTTCGCGGTCTCGGCCAAGCGCTCCGGCGATGCTGCACTGGCCGAGCTTGAGCGAGACGCTCCCATCGTGCTGGTCAGCGACGTCCGCATGCCCGGCCGCGACGGTTTCGGTTTGCTCGCGGCCGTGACCGCGATCGATGCGGAGATCCCGGTCGTGCTGATAACCGGCCATGCCGATGTTCCCATGGCGGTGAAGGCGATCCGCGAAGGGGCCTGGGATTTCGTCGAAAAGCCGGCCGATCCCGTCCGTCTGATCGAGACGATCCGGCGCGCCAGCGAATACCGCCGGCTGATCATCGAGAACCGCTTGCTCAAGGCGGGCGCCCATCCCCAAGACCCATGGGCGACGCGCGTCGTCGGTCACTCGCCGGCTGTCGCGCGGCTGCGCAGCCGGCTTGCTCTGCTCGCCGATGCCGATACCGACGTGCTGCTCTTCGGCGAGACCGGCACAGGCAAGGAGGTCGCGGCCCGGGCGCTGCATGATCTCGGCACTCGCCGTGCAGGGCGCTTCGTCGCGGTGAATTGCGGGGCGATCCCCGAGACGATGATCGAGAGCGAGCTGTTCGGACACGAGGCCGGCGCCTTCACCGGCGCGCGCGAGCGGCGGATCGGCAAGATCGAGCATGCCAGCGGCGGCACACTCTTCCTCGACGAGATCGAGTCGATGCCGATGGCGGCGCAGGTACGCCTGCTGCGGGCGCTGCAGGAGCGGCGGATCGAGCGCCTCGGCTCCAACAAGGAGATCGCGGTCGATATCCGCATCGTCGCCGCGACCAAGACCGACCTCGCCGCGCTCGCCAAGACCGGCGGCTTCCGCGAGGACCTGGTCTACCGGCTGAACGTCGTGACCTTGCGCCTGCCGCCCTTGCGCGACCGGCGCGAGGACATTCCGCTGCTGTTCCAGCACTTCCTCGCGCTTGCCGCCGCGCGCGTCGGCCGCTCGGCTCCGCCGCTCGGGCGCGACCTGCTCCAGCGCCTGACGCGGCAGGATTGGCCGGGCAATGTCCGCGAATTGCGCAACGCCGCCGAGCGCAGCCTGCTCGGCATGGACGAGGATTTCGAGGATGCGGATGCCGGCGCGGCCGCAGCCGACGGCGCGGAGCGCACGCTGGAGGAACTGGTCGCCATCGCCGAGGCGGAGGGGATCGCCGCCGCGCTGAAGCGCCATAACGGGCGGATCGGCGTCACGGCCTCGGCGCTCGGCATCACCCGCAAGACGCTCTATCTCAAGATGCGCCGCTACGGCTTGAGCGGTTCGGCGGCTCTCGCGGACTGAGCGGCGATGTTACCGCAATAACCCATCCGGGGTCCCGGCCGGTTACCGCCATGCCCCCGAAAACGGGTACCCGAAGACCCACCTTCCCGAATTTTCCAATGAATTCAACGCTGCCGTTACTTGGCATCGCCGTTGCTGAGAAGATGGCATCGACCTCGACGTCGACCCAAAAAATTTGCTTCGGGAGGAAGCCATGTTGAATCGTCGGACCGCGCTTGCGGCCAGCCTCGGCCTGTCGCTGAGCGCCTCGTTTATGACCATCGCGCTGGCGCAGGCGCCGGCCGGCAAGGTCACGGTGGTGACCTCGTTCTCCAAGGACGTCACCGACCCCATCAAGAAGGCCTTCGAGAAGGCGGTTCCGGGCGTCACGCTCGAAGTCCAGAACCGCAACACCAACGCCGGCGTGAAATATGTCGAGGAGACCAAGGCCAACAACCAGGTCGACCTGTTCTGGGCCTCGGCGCCCGACGCCTTCGAGGTGCTGAAGGGCAAGAAGCTGCTCACCGCCTACAAGTCCAAGGCGGCCGGCATCCCCGAGAAGATCGGCTCCTATCCGATCAACGATCCGCAGGGCTTTTATTCCGGTTTCGCGGCCTCCGGCTACGGCATCATGTGGAACGACCGTTATGCCAAAGCCAACAAGCTGCCCGAGCCCAAGGAATGGCAGGATCTCGCCAAGCCGGTGTTCTACGACCATGTCTCGATGGCGGCACCGTCGCGTTCCGGCACCACGCATCTGACGATCGAGACGATCCTGCAGGGCGAGGGATGGGACAAGGGCTGGCGCACCATCAAGGAGATGGCCGGCAATTTCCGCTCCATCAGCGAACGCTCATTCGGCGTGCCCGAGCAGGTCAATTCCGGCCAGGTCGGCGTCGGCATCGTCATCGACTTCTTCGCCTTCTCGGCCCAGGCCTCCGGCTTCCCGGTCAAGTTCGTCTATCCGAGCGTGACGACGGTGGTTCCGGCCAATGTCGGCATCGTCGCCAACCCGCCGAACAAGGCCGCAGCCGAGGCCTTCATCGAGTTCCTGCTCTCGCCGACCGGCCAGGAAGTGCTGCTCGAGCCCGGCATCCGCCGCCTGCCGGTAAATCCGGCCGTCTACGCCAAGGCCGGCGCCCACTATCCGAATCCCTTCACCGATCCGCGCTTCCAGAAGATGATCGGCTTCGACGTCGACAAGTCGGAGGGCCGCACGGCGGTGGTCGATACGCTGTTCGACCAGATGATCTCCTTCCAGCTCGACGGATTGAAGGGTGTCACCAAGGTGCTGCACGAGGTCGACGCAGCGCTGGCCAAGAAGCCGAACGACAAGGCCAAGGCGCTGGCCGACGAGGCCCGCGTCCTGATCGCCGCCATGCCGGTCAGCGAGGCGCAGGCCGCGAGCGCGGAGCTGCGCGGCGCCTTCACCGGTAGCAAGGAGAAGGGCGCCCGCCAGGCCGAGGTTGAGGCGCAGTGGGCAAGCTTCGCCCGCGACAACTACGCCAAGGCCAAGGCGAAGGCCGAAGAGGCGCTGAAGGCGGCGAAGTAGTTCGCTCGCGCCGTCATCCCGTGCGCGCTGGAGCGTGAAACGCTGCGGCGCAGACACGGGACCGCGTGACGAGAAGGCGCCTTTTCCTGAAGACGGTCCCGTGTCTGCGCAGCGGCATTTGCATGCCGCAGCGCGCTCGGGATGACAGCCCGGCCGCATCCCATGACAGCGATTTCCACCACAACGGCCCCGCGCCGCCCCCGTCGCATCGCCGGCACGCCCGGCCAGATCGCGCTGGCGCTGGCGATCGCCGCCTTCCTGCTGATGTTCCTGGTGCTGCCGGTGGCGACGGTGATCTATGTCGCCTTCACCGAGAAAGGCACAGCGACCTTCACGCTGGTGAACTTCTACGATTTCGTCCGCACCGAGCTGTTCATGCGCTCGTTGTGGAACTCGTTCTATGTCTCTGCGATGTCAGTGGTCTGGGCCTCGGCCTTCGCGCTGCCGCTGGCCTATTTGACGACGCGCTTCGTCTTCCGCGGCGCAGCCATCGTCCAGACGCTGGGCTTCCTGCCGCTGATCATGCCGCCCTTCGTCGGCGCGGTGGCGATGCAGCTCTTCTTCGGCCGCAACGGCTCGGTCAACCTGCTGCTCGACGACTGGTTCGGCTTCAAGATCGACTTCATGGAAGGGCTGAACGGTGTCATCTTCGTCCAGTCCGTCCATTATTTCCCGTTCATCCTGATCAATCTCTCGGCGGCGTTGCGCAATGTCGACCGCGCCATGGAAGAGGCCGCACAGAATCTCGGCTCCTCCGGCTTCCGGCTGTTCCGGCGCATCGTCTTCCCGCTGGCCATGCCGGGCTATCTCGCCGGCGCCTCGCTGGTCTTCGTCAAGGTCTTCGACGACCTCGCGACGCCGCTCCTGCTCAACGTCAAGGACATGCTGGCGCCGCAGGCCTATCTCAGGGTGACCTCGATCGGCATCGCCGACCCGATGGGCTATGTCATCTCGGTCGTGCTGATCATCGCCTCCGTGCTGGCGATGTGGCTCTCGGCCAGGGCGCTGAAGGGGCGCGACTACGCCACGACGCAGCGCGGCGGCGGCGGCCTCGCCAAGCGGGTGATGACGCCGATGGAGGCCGTGTTCGGCTACGGCATCGTCATCCTGATCCTGGCGCTGGTGCTGGCGCCGCATCTGGGCCTGCTGCTGCTGTCCTTCGCCACGATCTGGTCGTTCTCGCCGCTGCCCGACGCCTACACGATCGCGCATTACGGCCGCGTCTTCGGCGAGAGCTCGGTCTACATCAAGAACACGCTGATCTATGCCAGCATCGCCGGCGGCATCGACGTCGTGCTCGGCGTCGCCATCGCCTATCTGGTGCTGCGCACGAAGCTGATCGGCCGCGAATGGCTCGACTGGATGGCGTCGGCCGCGCTCGCCATCCCCGGCGTGGTGCTCGGCATCGGCTATCTCAGGACCTTCTACGGCATCACCCTGCCGGACGGCACGCCGCTCGCCGCGCTCTGGATCACCATCGTTCTGGCGCTGGCGATCCGGCGCCTGCCCTATGCGCTGCGCGCCTGCTATGCGGCGCTCCAGCAGATCTCGGTCTCGCTCGAGGAAGCGGCCGAAAATCTCGGCGCGACCAAGGCGCGCACGGTCCGGCGCATCGTCGTGCCCTTGATGGCGGGCGGCATCCTTGCCGGCTTCGTCACCTCGTTCTCGACGGCCGCCGTCGAGCTCTCGGCGACCTTGATGCTGGTGCAGTCCAACTCGGACGCGCCCCTGGCCTACGGGCTCTATGTCTTCATGCAGTCGGCGGCGGGGCGCGGCCCCGGTGCGGCGCTCGGCGTCGTCGCGGTGATCCTCGTCGCGGCCTGCACCTTCCTCTCCCATCTCATCATCGAACGCAGCCAGAAGGCCAAGGGAATGGGCCACTGATCATGAACGCGACCGTCTCCCTGACCACGCCCGCCGTCGCCGTCGATATCGAAGGCGTCAACCTGTCCTACGGCACCAATCATGTGCTGAAGGATGTCAATCTGGCGATCAAGCCGGGCGAGTTCTTCGCCTTCCTCGGCCCCTCCGGCTGCGGCAAGACCACGCTGCTGCGCCTGATCGCCGGCTTCAACCATGCCGATACCGGCGAGGTCCGGATCGGTGGCAAACCGATCACCGACCTGCCGCCCTGGAAGCGCGATGTCGGCATGGTCTTCCAGTCCTATGCGCTCTGGCCCCACATGACCGTGCGCCGCAACGTCGCCTTCGGGCTGGAGGAACGCGGCGTGAAGCGCGCCGAGGTCGAGCGGCGCGTGGAAGCGGCGTTGGGCCTCGTCGGCCTCGCCCATCTCGCCGAGCGGCGGCCCTCGCAGCTCTCCGGCGGCCAGCAGCAGCGCGTCGCGGTGGCCCGCACGGTCGCGGTCGAGCCCAAGGTGCTGCTGCTCGACGAGCCGCTCTCCAATCTCGACGCCAAGATGCGCGTGCAGGTGCGCCGCGAATTGCGCGACCTGCAGCAGCGGCTGGGCCTGACCACGATCTTCGTGACCCACGATCAGGAGGAGGCGAACACGATCTGCGACCGGATCGCCGTAATGAATGACGGCATCGTCCAGCAGGTCGGGACGCCGATGGAGCTTTACGAGCGGCCGGCGAACCTGTTCGTCGCCGGCTTCCTCGGCACCGCCAATATCCTCGGCGGCAAGCTGACCGGCAGCGGCGGGACCCGAGTCTTCGAGATCGAGGGCGGAACGCGGGTGCCGGTTCCGACCGATGCGAATGTTCCAGAGGGGGCCAAGCTGGTCTTCCGGCCGCAGCATGCCAGCCTCGGCGACGCGGGCCCGGCCGGCGATGGGATGCTGGCCCTGCCCTGCACCGTCGCCAATCGCGAGTTCCTCGGCGCCAGCGTGCGCTACGGCGTCCGCATCGGCACGACGGAGGTCGCGGTGGACGTGCCGTTCCAGTCCGGCAGCGGCTTGTTCGAGGTCGGCAGCGGGGCGACGCTCAGGCTGTCGCCGCACGCGTTGCTGTGGCTGGCGGCTTAAGAGCACCGACGCTTGTCATTCCGGGGCGCGCCACAGG
>JAEWKP010000133.1 GCA_023393655.1 Pseudomonadota bacterium
CCTCTTCCGCCGCCGGCAGGCGGGCGCGATAGAGCCGAACCAGCGCGGCGGCGATATCGCGCGCCTCGCGGCCGGCCATCAGCGCCTCGATCATGCCGGCATCGTCCTCGGAGCCGTCGCCGTTGAGCAGCGGATCGGAGAGCAGGCGCTCCTGATCGAGGACGCGTATCTCCTCCGCCGTCGGCGGGGCGATCCACTCGGCCTCGACCTTGCCTTCCATCAGCAGGCGCTCGGCCTTGCGGCGGCGCGACTGCGGCACGAGCAGGACGCTGGTACCCTTGTTGCCGGCGCGGCCGGTTCGGCCCGAGCGATGCTGCATCACCTCGGAATCGTTCGGCAATTCGGCATGGATGACGAGGTCGAGCCCCGGCAGGTCGATGCCGCGCGCCGCGACATCGGTCGCGACGCAGACCCGCGCCCGGCCGTCGCGCAGCGCCTGCAGCGCCGCGTTGCGCTCGTTCTGGCCGAGTTCGCCCGACAGCGCGACGGAGGTGAAGCCACGCTCGAGCAGGATCGCCTCGAGATGGCGCACAGCGTTGCGGGTGTTGCAGAAGACCAGCGCCACCGGCGCATTGTGGAAGCGCAGCAGGTTGACGACCGCGAGCTCGGCCTCCTTCGGGAAGACGCGCACGGCCTTGTAGGCGATGTCGGCATGGCCGCGCCGGGTCGCTTCCACCTCGATGCGCAGCGCATCGCGCTGGTAGCTCTGGGCGAGTTGGACGATCGCCTTCGGGAAGGTCGCCGAGAACAGCAGGCTGCGGCGCTCCGCCGGGGTGGTCTTCAGGATGTATTCGAGGTCGTCGCGGAAGCCGAGATCGAGCATCTCGTCGGCCTCGTCGAGCACGACGGCTTTCAGGGCGGAGACGTCGAGGCGGCGGCGCTCGATATGGTCACGCAGGCGGCCGGGCGTGCCGACCACGATATGCGCACCATCGTCGAGCAGCATCGCCTCGCGGCGCGGGTCCATGCAGCCGACGCAGGAGATCACCCGCGCACCGGTCTGGGCATAGAGCCAGGCAAGCTCGCGCTGCACCTGCAAGGCGAGTTCGCGCGTCGGCGCGATGATCAGGGCGAGCGGCTCGGCCGCAGGGCCAAGCTTCTCGGCCGTGCCCAGCAGGGTCTCGCCGATGGCGAGGCCATAGGCGATGGTCTTGCCGGAGCCGGTCTGCGAGGAAACCAGCAGGTCGCGCCCGCGGGCGCCATCTTCGAGGACGGCGCTCTGCACCGGCGTCGGGTCGGAGTAATTGCGATCGGCGAGCGCGCGCGCGAGCGGCGGGCTCGTGAGGGAAAACGACATGCGATAAAGGCCTAAGGGTTGCGGCGCCGACGAAAGAACGGCGCGAAAGCGTGACGATGGGTTCAGGCGGCACTAGAGCATCGGACCGAAAGGCGGAATGCGCTTCCCGGCAAATCCGATGCCAGAACAAAAAATCAGATCGCCCCCCGTCGTCCCGAAGGACATATGGCGATCTAACGGGCATGCTGCACCATCGGATGACAGCGGCTCATAAAGCAAAGCGATACAAAAGGAAATGCGGCATTCCCGCGCCCCGCGCAGGGCTGAGCCGGGCCGGACGCGCCTTGCCGGCTGGGTGGCGGCCCCACTAGCTTCCCGGCTTCACCGAACGCGCATGATGCCGAAGCGGAGAACAGCCATGGTCCAGCAGTCCCACCGCATCGGCGCCTACGAGATTACGATCCTGCATGACGGCGTCTTCGAGGCGCCGCTCGATGTGCTGATCCATGCCGATGGCGAGGCCGCCCGTGACAAGGCCGTCGCGCGCTGGGGCAAGCCGAAGATCAGCATCGTCGTCAATTGCTTCGTGCTGAAGGGGCCGGACGGGATCACCTTCATCGATGCCGGCACCGGCCCGTCCTGGGGCGCCGCGATGGGCCATGCCCCGGCCGCCATGACGGCTGCCGGAATCGCCCCCGAAGACGTCGGCCGCGTCCTGATCACGCATCTCCATGGCGACCACGCGCTCGGCCTGTTCGACGGCGACACGCCGTTCTTTCCGAGTGCCGAGATCATCGTGCCCGAGGCCGATTTCGGCTTCTACGGCGACGAAGCCAATCGCGCGCGGGTGCCCGAGAAGAAGCACGGCGCCTTCGCCATCACTGCGACGCTGAAGAAACTCTATGCCGGCCGCATCCGCGCTGTCCCGGCTGGCGGGGCCCATCCGGGCATCACATTGATCCCCCTGCCCGGCCATACCTACGGCCATAGCGGCTACCTGATCGAAGGCGCGGATGAGAGCCTGCTGCTCTGGGGCGATGCGCTGCATCTCTCCGATCTCCAGGCCTCGGACCCGGATATCGGCTTCGTCTACGATCTCGACGCAGCGACGGCGCTGGCCTCCCGCCGCGGCATTCTGGAGCGCGCCGTGCGCGAAAACTGGCTGGTCTCAGGCGGCCATGTCGAGGGCTTCAGGCGGGTGGTCAGGAAGGGCGCGGGCTACGAATTGCAGCCGGCCTGACCTACCTCAGCCACGCAGGCCCGCCGCCTGCAGCAGGCGCCCGGCGGCGGCGCGCGCTTCCTCGGTGATCGAGGCGCCCGCCAGCATCCGTGCGATCTCCTCGCGCCGAGCCTGATCTTCCAGCGCCGTGACCCGCGTCACGGTGCGCGAGACTTCGCCCTCCTCCGCCGATTTGGCGATCAGGAAATGCTGCCCGGCCTTGGCCGCAACCTGCGGCGCATGCGTCACCGAGATCACCTGCACCTGGCCCGCCAATCGCGCCAGCCGCTCGCCGATCGCATCGGCAACCGCGCCGCCGACACCGGTATCGATCTCGTCGAAGACCAGCGTCGGGGCCGAGCCGCGCTCGGCCAGCACGACCTTGAGCGCCAGCATGAAGCGCGAGAGCTCGCCCCCGGAGGCGACCTTCATCATCGGGCCCGGTCGCGTACCTGGATTGGTCTCGACCCAGAACTCGACCTTGTCGAAGCCCTCCGGCCCGCGCGCGTTCGCGTCGCTCTCGATCCGGGTGATAAAGCGGGCCCGCTCCAGCTTGAGCGGCGGCAATTCGGCCTTCACCGCTGCGTCGAGCCTTGCAGCAGCCGCCTGGCGCGCCTCGGACAGGGCCTGCGCCAGCCCGAGGAAGGTCGCTTCAGCCTCCGTCAACTCCGCTTCGAGCCGGGAGAGCGAGGTCTCGCTTTCATCGAGTGCGGCAAGGTCGCTCGCCATCGTCGCCGCGAGCACCGACAGGCCATCGACCGGCACATCGTATTTGCGGCCGGCGGCCCTGAGCGCGAACAACCGCTCCTCGGTGCGTTCCTGCTCGCGCGGATCGTATTCGGCGGCGCGCGTTGCGGCGGCGAGCGTCTCGCCGGCCTCTTCCAAGGCAACGATCGCGGTGTTGAGCGCGGCGATCGAGGGGTCGACCAGCTCCGGTGCTTGGCTCGCCCGGCGTTCCAGCCGGCGCAGCACGGCGGCGAGCGTCGGCACGGCAGAGGATTGTCCGCCGACCGCCTCATAGGCCTCGTTGAGATCGCGCGCGACCTTCTCCGCCTGCATCATCGCCTGACGGGTAGCCGCGAGTGCATCCTCCTCGCCGGCCTGCGGTGCGAGCTTGCCGAGTTCCTCGACCGCATGGCGCAGGAAATCCGCTTCCTTGCGCGCCGCCTCGACGCGCAGGCGCTGCGACTGCAGGGCCTGCCGCGCCCGCTTCAGCGTCTCGCTCGCCCCGGCTACGGCCTCGGCCTGCGCCTCCAGCCCGCCGAAACCGTCGAGGATCGTGCGGTGCTGGGCCGGATCGGTCAGGGCGCGGTCGTCATGCTGGCCATGGATCTCGACGATGGCAGTGCCCACCATCCGCAGGATCTGCACAGAGACCGGCTGGTCGTTGATGAAGGCGCGGGTGCGCCCGTCGGCATATTGCACGCGGCGCAGGATCAGATCGCCGTCGGTGTCGATCTCCTGCGCCTGGGCGAGCTTGCGGGCCGGGTGCGTCATCGGCAGGTCGAAGACGGCGCTGACCTGCCCTTGGGCCTCGCCATGGCGCACGAGCGAGCCATCGCCGCGCCCACCGAGCGCCAGCGCGAAGCCGTCGAGCAGGATCGACTTGCCGGCGCCGGTCTCGCCGGTCAGCACGCTCAGCCCCTCATGGAAGCCGAGGTCGAGCCTGTCGATCAGGACGATGTCGCGAATCGAGAGCTGCGCCAGCATCGACGCTCAACCCATCCTTCGGAGCCGGCAGGATCGCCCGTGGCTCGTCATGCAAGGGGCGCCCTCGCTCGTCAGAGGCGGTTCAGTCCGACCAGGCCGCCGACCGTGCGCGAGAAGCCCTGGAAGGCACGGCTGATATAGGAACCGCGATCTTCGCGCGGCTCCAGGCCGCCGCTCTGCAGCAGGGCGTAGGCGTCCTTGTACCACTGGCTGTCGGGGAAGTTGTGCCCGAGGACGGCGGCCGCCGTCTGCGCCTCGTTGGTGATGCCCATCGCCATATAGACCTCGGTCAGGCGCATCAGCGCCTCCTCGACATGGCGCGTGGTCTGGTACTTGATGATGACTTCGCGGAAACGGTTCACCGCGCCGGTATAGTTGCGCTTCTCGAGATAGTAGCGCCCGACATTCATCTCCTTGCCGGCGAGCTGGTCCCGCGCCACCAGGAGCTTTTCCCTGGCGTCGATGATGTATTCCGACTTCGGATAGTTGGCGATGAGCTGCTCGAGCGCCTGGATCGCCTGGGCCGTCCGCTCCTGATCGCGGGTCGCATCCGGGATCTGGTTGTAATAGGACATCGCCAGGATGTACTGCGCGTAGGCGGCGTCGGGGCTCGCCGGGTTCTGGGCGATGAAGCGCTTCGAGGCGGTGATCGCCTCCTCCCACTTCGAGGCCTGGAAGTTGGTATAGGCCGTCATCAGCAGGCCCTTGCGGGCATAGGGCGAGAACGGCGCGGTCTTGTCGATGTCCTCGAATTTCTTCGAGGCGCCTTCGCTGTCGCCGTTCTGCAGGCGGGCGAGGCCTTCGTTATAGAGCTTGTCGGCCGGCGTCGGCGGCGTCAGGTCCGGCTTGTAGACCTCGGGCTTGTCGAAGGGATTGAGCGAGGACAGGGTATCGCAGCCGCCGAGCAGCATGGCGGCGCCCAGCGCAAGGGCGATGCCCCTGCGCGGAGAAAGACCGCGATGGATTGCCGGAAGGCTTTGCCGCGTCACGCTCACGTCGTCCGTCCTCTTTCGATCGTCCCCGCTGGCGGGAAGCATGCCTTACCTCAGACGCTTCCGCCGCGCCACTGCCGAAAACCGGTTATGACGTGATTCCGCATCGCTGCGGCATCTGGGACAAAAAGCAGGCGAATGGAAGGCGAAGCCGCGTTTCGCCGCGCTTCAGTGCAAATCGGGCGCGAAGGCGGCCGGAGCAGCGGCAGCCATCTGCACGGCGCGGGGCGCCGCGAAGACCGGCTGGGATTCGACGATCGCGAAATTCGCACGATCGGCGAAAAGCGCCTCGAGGATACGGACATTCATCCGGTGGCCACCGCAATAGGAGCGGAACTCGCCGATGATCGGATAGCCGGCCAGCGCGAGGTCGCCGATCGCGTCGAGCACCTTGTGGCGCACGAACTCGTCGCCATAGCGCAGCCCCTCGGGGTTGATCACCTTGTCGTCGCCGACGGCGACGGTGTTCTCGAGCGAGGCGCCCTGGGCGAAGCCCGCCTTCCAGAGCTGCTCGACATCGCGCATGAAACCGAAGGTGCGGGCCTTCGAAATCTCGCTCGCATAGGCCTGCGCGTCGAGGTCGAAGATCTTGCGCTGGCGGCCGATCACGACGCTGTCGAAATCGATCTCGACATCGAGGCGGAAGCCGTGCTCGGCCGGGGCCAGTTCGGCGAAGGCCCGGCCCTGCTCGATGCGGACCGGCTGGAGGACCTTGAGGTAGCGGCGCGGCGCGGTGAGCGTCGTCATGCCGGTCGCCTCGATGGCAACCACGAATTCGCGGGCGCTGCCGTCCATGATCGGCATTTCCGGCCCGTCGATCTCGACGAGCACGTTGTCGAGGCCGAGGCCGGCACAGGCGGACATCAAATGCTCGATCGTCGAGACCGAGGCCGGGCCGCGGTCGCCGATCACGGTGCAGAGCTCCGTGGCGCTGACCTTGGTGTGCTTGGCGTGAATGAGCTGGGGCGGCATGCCCTCGATGCCCGTCCGCAGGAAGACGACGCCGGTATTGGCGCTGGACGGCTTCAGGCAGATGCTGGCGGGAGCTCCGGAATGAACGCCGATCCCGGTCAGGGTCACGGCTGCCCGCAAGGTCGTCTGCCGATCGAAGGTCATACCGTTATCCAATCCTGATCGCGAAGGCCGCGGTCACCTGCCGATGCAGGGATCGTCCAGCCGGCGATGTCTTCAAGGCCAGGCCGGATGGTTCCGACGAAGCCGTTGTCCCGATGCGGCCGCAACATAAGCTTTTGACGCCGCCTCTCAAAATCACGCTTTCTTTCGCTGTGTTACAGCGGGGAAGCGATCGAGAACTGATTATAACAAGCTGAAAGATAACGATTTTTTAACACGCCAAAACCCGCCGCGGGATACCGCGGCGGGCTTTGTTGCAAAGCCGTGAGACGGGCGCTGCCGGGCGCGTTCCGACTCAGTTCGCCTGGCGGCGGAGGAAGGCCGGAATCTCGAGATGATCCTCCTCGCTGGAGCGGGTCGGAGCAGCGCGGCCATGCGGGTCGAGCTGGCCCTGCGCCGGGCGCGAGGCCGGCTGCTGCACCGGGCGGCGCATGTACTCGGCATGGGCGGCGCTCGGCGCCGGGGCCTGCGGCATCGGCGGGGCGACCGGAGCCTGAACCTGACGCACCGGCGCCTGCTGCGGCTCCGTCATCTCATCGTCCTTGCGGCCACCGAAGCCGACCGAGGCGAGGCGCTGCATCAGCGACATCCGCTTCTGCTCGACGGCACTGGGCGGCTGCGGCGCGGGCTGGACGCTGCGATGCGCATTGAGCTGGGCCTGGCCGGGGGCCGGCAGGTCCTCGACGCGGGGCATGCGGGTCGGGCGGACGACCGCACGTTCCGGCATCGGCGGGATGAAGCTCTCGTCAAAATCCAGGGTCGGCTCGGCCTGCTGGGCGGGCGCCGGCGCCGGAGCCGCCATCACCGGGCGCGGCTGCACCGGCTCGATGCGGATGTCCTGCGCGACATGGGCGACCGGAGCAGGCTCCGGCATCGGAGCGACGCGGGCCGTCTCGATCGCCGGCACGGCCGGCGCGGCCGGGCGGGCAGCGGCAACAGCGGCGTTGCTGCGCAGACGGGCTTCAGCCTTCAGGCGCTCCGCCACCTGGGCGATGCGCGCCTCGGTGTCGTCGTTCTCGGCCTGGGACGAGATCGGCTTGTCGATGCCGGTCGCGACGACGGAGACGCGCACGGTGCCTTCGAGCGATTCGTCGAAGGTGGCGCCGACGATGATGTTGGCCTCGGAATCGACCTCCTCGCGGATGCGGGTGGCGGCCTCGTCGACCTCATAGAGCTTCATGTCGCGCCCGCCGGTGATCGAGATCAGCAGGCCGCGCGCACCCTTCATCGAGACATCGTCGAGCAGCGGGTTGTTGATCGCGGCCTGGGCCGCGGTCAGCGCGCGCTTCTCGCCCTGCGCCTCGCCGGTGCCCATCATCGCCTTGCCCATGCCACGCATCACGGCGCGCACGTCGGCGAAGTCGAGATTGATCAGGCCGGGACGGACCATCAGGTCGGTGATGCAGGCGACGCCCGAATAGAGCACCTGGTCGGCCATGCCGAAGGCATCGGCGAAGCCGGTGGTCTCGTTGGCGACGCGGAACAGGTTCTGGTTCGGGATGACGATCAGGGTATCGACCGCCTCGTTCAGCTCGCCGATGCCGGCCTCCGCCATGCGCATGCGGCGCTGGCCTTCGAACTGGAACGGCTTGGTGACGACGCCGACGGTCAGGATGCCCATGTCGCGGGCGACGCGGGCAATCGCTGGTGCCGCTCCCGTGCCGGTGCCGCCGCCCATGCCGGCGGTGATGAACACCATGTGCGCGCCCGCCAGATGATCCCGGATCTCGTCGATGACCTCTTCGGCCGCCGCGCGCCCGACTTCCGGCTGCGAGCCGGCGCCGAGGCCTTCGGTGACCTGCAGGCCCATCTGGACGATGCGGGAGGCGCGCGACAGGGCGAGAGCCTGCGCGTCGGTGTTGGCAACGACGAAGTCGACGCCGTCGAGGCCGGCCTCGATCATGTTGTTGACCGCATTGCCGCCGGCGCCGCCGACGCCGAACACCGTGATCCGGGGCTTCAGTTCCCGGATGTCCGGGGCTTGCAGATTCATCGCCATGGTTGCCTCTTTTGATCCCTTGTCCGGCGCCTGGCGGGAGCCGTCCCGATTGCTACGTTTGACGCCGCGGCCCGCCCTTTCGAACGAACCGTACTCACTCAATTCTCGATCATGGCTCGCGCCATGATCAGAAACTGTCCTTCAGCCACCGCCCGACACGCGAGAAGTAGCCGTCCGTCCCGGTTGCGAAGTAGCGCGCGCCCGCGGCACGCGGCTCGAAATGCTCGACATGGGCGACCTGCGGATAGACCAAGAGGCCGACCGCCGCCGCGAAGGCCGGGCCCTTGCCCGCTTCCGGCAGACCCTTGATCCCGAGCGGACGGCCGGTCCGGACCTGTCCGCCGAGGATGCGCCGCGCCACTTCCGGCAGGCCGGTGAGCTGGCAGGCGCCGCCGGTGAGGACGACACGCCGCCCGGCCTGGGCCGAGAAGCCGGCATTGTTCAGCCGGTCGCGCACCAGTTCGAGGATCTCCTCGACGCGCGGCTTGATGATCCGGACCAGATGCGACTTGGCGAGATGGTTCGGCATGTCGCGCTCGTCGTCGTCGACCTGCGGCACCGAGATCATGTCGCGCTCGTCGGAGGCGCTGGCGATGCAGGAGCCGTGCAGCGTCTTCAGCCGCTCGGCCGCCGAGACGCGGGTCGAGAGGCCGCGCGCCACGTCCATGGTGATGTGGTTGCCACCGACGGCGATCGCGTCGGCATGGACGAGATGCCCGCCCGAGAACACGCCGAGCGAGGTCGAGCCCCCGCCGAGATCGACCAGGACGACGCCCATCTCCGATTCGTCGTCGACGAGGACCGAGAGGCCGGACGCATAGGGGGTCGCCACCACCGCCTCGACTTCGAGATGGCAGCGCTCGACCGCGAGCATGACGTTGCGCGCCGCCGCCGCCTCGCTGGCGACGACATGCATGTCGACCGAGAGCTTGCCGCCGATCAGCCCGCGCGGATCGAGCACGCCCGGCACGCCGTCCAGCGCATAGCCGGTCGGCAGGGCGTGGAGCACGGCCTTGCCGGGGCGCAGGGCATGGGTCGCGGCGGTCGCGAGCACGCGCTTCACATCGGCGTCGCCGACGGAGCCGGAGCGCAGGTCGACGCTGGCAGCATAATGCTGCGAGCCGATGCGCCCGCCGGTCAGGTTGACGATGACCGACTGCACCTCGACCTTGGCCATGCGCTCCGCTGCGTCCACGGCAGCACGAATCGCGCGCTCGGCACTTTCGAGATCGACGATCGCGCCGCCCTTCAGGCCGAGCGAGCGCTGATGGCCGATGCCGATGATGCGGGCGACATGGGTGCGCCCACGCAGCCGCTCGTTGGTCTCGGCCGGGCTGAGCTCGGCGATCAGGCAGACGACCTTGCTGGTGCCGATATCGAGGATCGACAAGGTCGCGCTCTTGCGCGACGAGAGCGGGCGCATGCGCGGGGTCAGACCCTGGGAGGTGACGTGGTTCACGCCTCGCCCCTCTTCTTCCTGGACTTGCTCTTGAGCTGTTCGGCGCGGGCGGCGGCGGCCTCTTCCGAGAGTCGCATCGTCACCCGGTCGGGCTGGCGCAGGTCGATGGCGAGCACGTCCTTGTCGAGGATGCGATAATCGCTCTCCAGCGAGACGAGGCGCTGCACCGCGGCTTCCGGCTTGGTCTCGGGCAAGCGCACATCCATGCCGTTGTCGAGTTTCAGGTTCCAGCGGCGCCCGGAGACCAGGGTCGCGGCACGGATATGCTGGGCGAAGGCGCCGGCCTGGCTGCGGATCGCCAGATATTCGGCGGCGCGGTTATTGGCGTCCTTGCCGACGACCAGCGGCAGATAAGCGAAGCGGCCATCATCCATCTTGTCGATCACCGTACCGTCGGCCGCGATCACGAAGAGCTCGCCCTTGACCTGCCAGAGCGCATAGGGCTCGCGCTCGGTGAGGGCGATCGAGACCTCGCCCGGGTAGAGCTTGCGGACGGCGGCTTCGCGGATCAGTGGCGTGGCTTCGAGCTGCTTGCGGGCCTCGTCGGCGTCGAAGAACACCAGCGAGGTCTTCGAATCGATGCCGGCCGCGACCAGGACCTCCTGCTCGGACAGCCCCGAGAGGCCGGAGATGGTGATGCGGTCGATGCCGAAGCCGAGCGCCCGCGCGAACATGTGGCGCGGCTCGCCGTAATTGTCCTGCATGGTCTGCCAGTGGCCACCGAGCACGAAGCCGCTGCCGAGGCTGAGCGTGAGGAAGCCGAGCGCCAACCAGGTGCCGAGGCTCTGCGGCAGGCGCTGCGCCAGCGGCACTGCGATCGCGCTGCGGCGCGAGCGGCGCATCCAGCGGCCCTGGCGCTGCTCACCCACCAGAAGCTGGGGGGCGGCATGCGCCACCGGGAGCCGGGAGAGCGGCCGGGCAGGCGCGAATCGGGGCATGGCAACGGTCTTCGTCGTCATCGCTTTCACCGATCGAGGGAGGCGTCCTCCACCATCCATTTGACGAGCTCACCGAAATCCAGGCCCGCATGGGCAGCCAACTCGGGCACCAGGCTGGTCTCGGTCATCCCGGGCTGCGTATTGACCTCCAGCCAGACGAGCGTGTCGCTCTCGTCGTGGTAGCGGAAGTCAGATCGGCTGACGCCCCGGCATCCGATTGCTTGATGCGCCGTTAACGCACACTCTTCGATCTGCTGGTAAATTTTCGGTAAAATTTGAGCCGGACAGATGTGGATCGAGCCGCCTTTCGCGTACTTCGCGTCGTAGTCGTAAAACTC
>JAEWKP010000137.1 GCA_023393655.1 Pseudomonadota bacterium
GGTGCTCATGCGCGCGCCATAGCAGTGAAGGCGCGCGGCGCCAAGCGCTGGCCCACAAAAGGCTCTTTCAAAGACCTCACTTGCGATTCTACTATCTAAGAATTATTCTTCATTGATGGAGTTCGAACACGACACCGAGATCGACCGCATGCTCGGGCAGCGTCTCAAGGCGGCCCGCCAGCGCCATGGCCTGACGCTCGACGCGCTGGCCGAGCGCAGTGGCGTCAGCCGGGCGATGATCTCCCGCATAGAGCGCGGCGAATCGAGCCCGACCGCGGCACTGCTGGTCCGGCTCGGCTCCGGGCTCGGCCTCTCGCTCTCGGCGCTGCTGGAGGAGAATGCAGGAAGCGGGCCGTTGGCGCGCCGCGACGCGCAACCGACCTGGCGCGATCCGGCGAGCGGCTATCTCCGCCGCAACGTCTCGCCACGCGGGATGGGCTCGGGCTTCGAGATCGTCGAGATCGAATTGCCTGGTGGAGCCGAAGTGCGGCTCGACAATGCGACCGGAGCGGCGGCGCTCGACCAGCAGATCTGGGTGCTGCGCGGCCGGCTCGACCTGACTGTCGAAGGCATCCGCCACGAACTGGCCGAGGGCGACTGCCTGCAGATGCATCTGCGCGGCCCGATCACCTACCGCAATCTGGGTGAAGCGCCCGTTCGCTACACTGTCATCCTCGCCGCCAGAAGCGGCGCCTTTCCGGGACATGTCGCATGAATGCGCACGCTTTCGCCGTCTTTATCGAGACGCTCGACGCCAAGGCTGCCGAGGCGGCCATCCCGGCGCTCGCGGATATCCTGCGCGACAGCGTCGCCAACGGCGCCTCGGTCGGCTTCATGAGCTGGAACACAACCGCCGATTACGAGCGCTTCTGGCGCGATGTCGCGAACGGCGTCGCGAGCGGGCAGGTCATCCTGCTCGTTGCGCGGAACGATGACGGCATCGTCGGCACGGCGCAGCTCCACCTGACGGCCAAGCCGAACCAGCCGCACCGGGCCGAGATCGCCAAGGTTCTGGTGCATTCGCGCGCCCGCCGGCAGGGCATCGGCGAAGCCTTGATGCAGCGGGCAGAGGCGATCGCGCGGGAGAAGGGCCGCGATCTGCTGGTGCTCGACACCGACGAACATGGCGCCGCGCGCCGGCTCTACAACCGATTGGGCTGGACCGAGGCCGGCACCATCCCGCGTTATGCGCTGATGCCGGATGGTGCCGAATGCGGCTCGACGTTCTTCTACAAGAGCCTGGTTTGAGGCTCAGCCTTCGGCGCTGCCGCGGATATAGGGCTCGACCGGACCCTTGAGCGTGATCGTCATCGGACGGCCGAAGCGGTCCTTGGCGTTGCCAGCCGAGACCTTCACCCAGCCTTCCGAGACGCAATATTCCTCGACATTGGTCTTCTCGACGCCCTTGAAGCGGATGCCGATGTCACGGGCCAGCACCTCTTCATTGTAGAAGGGGCTGTCCGGGTTGACGGACAGACGGTCGGGAAGCTGCTCGGACATGGTCTCGCACCTGAATTGCGGAAAGGAATGCTTTGCCCGCTCGATAGCCGCTTCCGCCTGCAAAGCCAACTCAGGGACTTGGCCGACGCCTAGCGGCTGCCGTCCAGCAGGCGGCCGACGACCTTCGCGGTGTAGTCGACCATCGGCACGATGCGGGCATAGTTCAGGCGCGTCGGCCCGATGATGCCGACCACGCCGACGATGCGCTGCTCGGCATCGCGGAAGGGCGCGGCGACCATCGAGGAACCCGACATCGAGAACAGCTTGTTCTCCGAGCCGATGAAGATGCGCACGCCGTCGCCCTGCTCGGCCCGGGTCAGGAGGTCGATGACATCGGTCTGCGTTTCGAGATCGCCGAACAGCATGCGGATGCGCTCGAGATCCTCCTGCGCCCTGAGATCGTCGAGCAGGTTCGCCTGACCGCGCACGATGAGATGGCGGTCGCTGCCGGGGCCGGCCTGGGTCGCGATGCCGCTTTCGACCAGCCGCGCCGTCAATGCGTCGAGCTCGCGCTCCATCAGGGCGCGCTGGCCGCCGATTTCGCCGCGCAACTCGGCGAGCGTCTTGCCGAGGATGCGGGCATTGAGGAAATTCGCTGCCTCGCTCAGCGCCGAGGCCGGCAGCCCCGGAGGCAGCGCCAGCAGGCGGTTCTCGACCGTGCCGTCCTCGGAGACGAGCACCACCAACGCGCGCGCGGGATCGAGCCGGACGAACTCAATATGCTTCAGCCGGACATCGGCCTTGGTGGTGACGACGACGCCGGCGCCGCGCGACAGGCCGGAGAGCAGCGCGGAGGCTTCCGTCAGCGTCTGGTCGAGATTGCGGTTGCTGGCGGCGACCCTGATCTGCGCCTCGATGCGCGAGCGCTCCTCAGCCGTGAGATTGCCGACCTCCATCATCGCATCGACGAAGAAGCGCAGGCCTCTCTCGGTGGGCAGGCGCCCGGCCGAGGTGTGCGGCGCGTAGATCAGACCAGCCATTTCGAGATCGGTCATGACATTGCGCACCGTTGCCGGCGACAAGGCCATCGGCAGCAGACGTGCGATGTTGCGCGAGCCAACGGGCTCCCCCGTCGTCAGGTAGCCGTCGACGATCTGGCGAAAGATCTCGCGCGAGCGCTGGTCGGTCTCGACCAGGCTGCTCATCGTCTCGGGGCGGGGCGTATGGGCGCTCATGAACCTTTTTCAGGCGAACCGTCGTTCTCGTCCTATTGTCGTCATGCAACGCGCGCGGATCAAGGGGCAGTCCCGCCCGCGCCTTGCCGCGCGCGGCGCAAACGCCTACAAGCCGCCACTTCCCCAGAGACAGGACAGTTTCATGCGACCCTCCAAACGCGCCGCCGACGAGATGCGCAAGGTCACGCTCGAACGCGGCGTGGTGCGCTATGCCGAGGGTTCCTGCATGGTGACGTGCGGCGAGACCAAGGTGCTCTGCGCCGCGACCGTCGAGGAAAAGGGGCCGCCGTGGCTGCGCGGCACCGGCAAGGGCTGGGTCACCGCCGAATATTCGATGCTGCCGCGCGCCACGCATGAGCGCACGCGCCGCGAGGTCACCTCCGGCAAGCCCTCCGGCCGCACGCAGGAAATCCAGCGCCTGATCGGCCGTAGCTTGCGTGCCGTGGTCGATCTCACCGCGATCGGCGAGCGCCAGATCGTCGTCGATTGCGACGTGCTGCAGGCCGATGGCGGCACCCGCACCGCCTCGATCACCGGCGCCTGGGTCGCGCTGCACGACGCGCTGAAATGGATGGAAGGGCGCGGCCTGCTCAAGGGCACCAATCCGCTGAAGGACCATGTCGCCGCGATCTCCTGCGGCATCGTCGCCGGCAACCCGGTGATCGATCTCGACTATGTCGAGGATTCCGGCGCGCAGACCGACGCGAATTTCGTCATCACCGGCTCGGGCGGCATCGTCGAGGTGCAGGGCACGGCCGAGGGCGCGCCCTTCTCGGAAGAAGAGCTGCTCGCGCTGCTCAAGCTCGCCAAGGGCGGTGTCGCCAAGCTCGTCACGCTGCAGAAGGCGGCGGTGGCGTAGTCACAGTCGTAGGACACGGCGTCATCCCGGACGCAGCGAAGCGGAGATCCGGGATCCATCGTAGACTGCGACGCCCTTCGATGGATCCCGGGTCAAGCCCGGGATGACGAAGTGGTTCCAGAGGATCAGAAGAGATGTCGGAGCACCGCCTCCTCACCGGCAAGGTCGTGATCGCGACCCATAACCAGGGCAAGTTGCGCGAGATGCGCGAGTTGCTGGCGCCCTACGGCATCGAGCTGGTCTCGGCCGGGGAGCTCGGCCTGCCCGAGCCGGTCGAGGATGGCTACATGTTCTCGGAGAACGCGGCGATCAAGGCGGTCGCCGCCGCGAGCGCCAGCGGGCTTCCGGCCCTCTCCGACGATTCCGGCATCTGCATCGATGCGCTCGACGGCGCGCCCGGCCTGTTCTCGGCCAACTGGGCCGGGCCGGGCAAGGATTTCGCCCCCGCCATCGGGCGCGTGCAGATGGAACTGGCCAAGCGCGGCGCGATCACACCGGAGACGCGCAAGGCGCATTTCGTCTCGGCGCTGGTGATCGCCTGGCCGGACGGGCATCAGGAGCTGTTCGAGGGCCGTGTCTTCGGTACGGTGACCGAGCAGGCGCGTGGCGCTGGCGGTTTCGGCTACGATCCGATTTTCCTGCCTGATGACCACGACAAGACCTTTGGCGAGATGACGGCACAGGAGAAGCACGGCATTCCGGCCGATGGCTCGCCCGGCCTGTCGCATCGCGCCCGCGCCTTCCATGAGCTGGCAGCCGCCTGCCTGAGGAAACCGGCGTGAGCGCCCCGGCCGCCCTTGCAGCGCGGCCATCTATCCTGCATCCGACCGCGGATGCGGGCTTCGCCGTCTATGTGCATTGGCCGTTCTGCCTGGCCAAATGTCCTTATTGCGACTTCAACAGCCATGTCCGCCTGCAACCGCCGGACCAGCAGCGCTATATCGCCGCCTTCCGCCGCGAGATCGCCCATCGCGCCGCACTGGTGCCCGGCCGCACGGTTTCCTCGATCTTCTTCGGCGGCGGCACGCCCTCGCTGATGGAGGGCCGCACGGTCGGCGCAATCCTCGACGCGATAGGCGAGCACTGGGCCGTCGATCCGAATTGCGAAGTGTCGCTGGAGGCCAACCCGACCAGCGTCGAGGCCGGGCGCTTCCGCGATTTCCGCGCTGCCGGCGTCAACCGCGTCTCGCTTGGCGTGCAGGCGCTGAACGACGTCGACCTCAAGGCGCTGGGCCGGATGCATTCGGCCGAGGAGGCGCTGGCCGCCGTCGCGATCGCGCGCCAGTATTTCGAGCGCTATTCCTTCGACCTGATCTATGCCCGCTCGCCCTTGCAGACGCCAGCCTTGTGGCGCGCCGAGCTGGAACTGGCGATCAGCCATGCGGCCGAGCATCTCTCGCTTTACCAGCTCACGATCGAGCCCGGCACCGCGTTCGAGCGGCTGTTCCGTTCCGGCAAGCTTGCCATCCCGGACCATGATGCGGGTGCGGCGCTCTACGAGACGACGCAGGAGATCACGGCGAAGCACGGCCTGCCGGTCTACGAGATCTCGAACCATGCCCGGCCGGGCGCCGAATGCCGGCACAATCTCGTCTACTGGCACTATGGCGAGTATGCCGGCATCGGCCCGGGCGCCCATGGCCGGCTGGTGACGCCCGAGGGCCGCATGGCGCATTCGACCGAGAAGCGGCCGGAAATCTGGCTGGATCGCGTCGAGGCCGAGGGCCATGCGCTGGTCGAGAACGACCGGCTGAGCGAGGAAGCCCAGGGCGACGAATACCTGCTGATGGGCTTGCGCCTCGTCGAGGGCATCGATCCGCAGGTGTTCAGGGCGCTGGCCGGTCGCCCGCTCAACGCCAGGCGCGTCGGCAGCCTGATCGAGCAG
Source organism: Pseudomonadota bacterium (assembly GCA_023393655.1). Lineage (GTDB taxonomy): Bacteria > Pseudomonadota > Alphaproteobacteria > Rhizobiales > Beijerinckiaceae > Allobosea. The sequence continues at coordinate 5,420 of JAEWKP010000137.1, forward strand.
AGGCTGCTGATGGAGCGCGCAGGTGGACGGCTCGCGGCAACGCCGGATGGCGCCCTGCTGCTGGATGCGCTGGTGGCCGATCTGGCGGCTTGAACAGCAGCCCTTCACACGCCGTCATTCCGGGCAAGCGAAGCGTAGACCCGGAATCCATCGTAAAGCGCAACGCCCCTCGGTGGATTCCGGATCGGCGCCGCTTCGCGGCTTGTCCGGAATGACGAGAGAGGGCAGGTCTCGCCGCTCAGCCCTTCCCCAGCCTCGCCCCCGTCTTCGGATCGAAGATGTGGATCTTGTCGGGGTCGACGGTGATCCAGAGCCGGCCCTCCTGCGCAGCGATCTCGCCGGTCGCAGCCTGCATCACGAAGGGCTGGCCGGAGAGCTTGCCGTGGAAGAGCTGGGTCGCACCGAGCTCCTCGATGAACTCGACGTCGAAGGGCAGCGAGCCCGCCTGCCCTTCCGAGGCGATCTCGACATCCTCGGGACGCAGGCCGACCTCGACCGGCGCCTGCGCCGCCAGATCCTCGCGGAGATCGCGGACCTCGATGATCGCGTCGCCGAGCGCGACAATGCCGGGGCCGTCGACCATGCCGGGCAGGATGTTCATCGGCGGCGAGCCGATGAAGGTCGCGACGAACTTGCTGGCCGGCTTGCGGTAGACCTCTGCCGGCAGGCCGATCTGCTCGACCTGGCCGGCATTCATCACCACGAGCTTGTCGGAAAGCGTCATCGCCTCGACCTGATCGTGGGTGACGTAGATCGCGGTGACGCCGAGCGCGCGCTGCAGCTTCTTGATCTCGACGCGCATCTGCACGCGGAGCTTGGCGTCGAGATTCGAGAGTGGCTCGTCGAAGAGGAAGACCTGCGGCTTGCGCACGATGGCGCGGCCCATCGCGACGCGCTGGCGCTGGCCGCCGGAGAGCTGGCGCGGCCGGCGCTCCAGGAAGGGCTCGATCGCAAGGATGCGGGCGGCTTCCCGCACGCGCTTGTCGATCTCGTCCTTCGGCGTGCCGCGGTTGCGCAGGCCATAGGCCATGTTGTCGTAGATGTTCATATGCGGGTAGAGCGCATAGTTCTGGAACACCATGGCGATGTCGCGGTCGGCCGGCTCGATCTGGTTGACGACGCGCTCGCCGATCGAGACCTCGCCGGACGAGATCGTTTCCAGACCGGCGACCATGCGCAGGAGCGTGGACTTGCCGCAGCCGGAGGGGCCGACGAGCACGCAGAAGCCGCCATCGGGAATGTCGAAGGAGACGCCTTTCACGGCTTCGACGCCGCCGGCATAGACCTTCTTGACGTTGCTGAGAGTGACCTGAGCCATTCGCGGATTACTTCTCGGTTTCGACCAGGCCCTTCACGAAGAGCCTCTGCATGGCAATGACGACGAAGACGGGCGGCAGCATCGCCAGCATGGCGGTGGCCATGGCGAGCTGCCATTCCGTCAGGGCGTCGGCGGTGACGATCATCTTCTTGATGGCGATGACGATGGTCTGCATCGAGTCCT
>JAEWKP010000207.1 GCA_023393655.1 Pseudomonadota bacterium
GCTCCGCGCTCCGCCCGGCCGCGAACCAGCCGGGCTCGTTCAGCGGCAGGTAATGGGCGAGGTCGAGGATATCGGTGGCGCGGCCGCGGATCATGGCCGAGCCGATGATGCCGCGCTCTCCCGCTGCCGCCATCTCCAGCTCGAAGCTGTCCTCGACGATATCGACGATCGCCTCGACGGCGAGCGCGACGGTGAGGTCGCCATTCGAGACGATGACCAGCGGCTGGATGCCCTCGCTGCGCAATTGGGTGTCTGCGACAGGTGTCACCGGGACGAGACGATCGCGGTAATGCAGCAGCGTCCGGCTGCCGCTGCGCTGAAATTCGCCGGCCTCGATCTCCTCCAGCCGCGTCACGAGCGACAACGGCAGGGCCTGGAGATTGCCGGCGCCGGCGCGGAAGACGAGCATCGTCGTGCGCTCGCCGCGCTGCACTTCGGCTGCCGCCTCGCGCGGTTCCTGGTCCGTGTCCTCGGAGGCGGCCGCCCCGACCAGGCGCGCGACGCCGTTGGGATCGACGATGAGGACGACGGTACCGTCGCCGAGGATCGTATTGCCGGAAAACAGGTGGATGTGGCGCAGCTTGCTCGACATCGGCTTCACCACGATTTCCTCGGTGTGGAAGACGCTATCGACGAGAATGCCGAACTGTCGCTCGCCGATCTGGGTGACGACGATGAAGCCTTCGCCGTCGGCCCGCCCGGCGGTTTCCCGACCCGGCTTCGCCATGAGCCCCGGCAGCGAGACGATCGGGAGCAGGCGCCCGCGCAGCCGCAGCACCGGGGCTCCGTTGATCTCCTCGATGCGGTTGTCGTCGCCGGCCTTGGCCCGGACCAGCTCTCGCACCGCGATCTGGGGAATGGCGTAGCGGTCCTCGCCGGCGACCACGATCAGCGCCGAGATGATCGCGAGCGTCAGCGGGATCTTGATGGTGATGGTCGTGCCGAGGCCGGGGCGGCTGGCGACATCGACCGTGCCGCCGATCGAATCGACATTCGCCTTGACGACGTCCATGCCGACGCCGCGGCCCGAGACCGCGGTCACGTTATCGGCCGTGGAGAAGCCGGGATGGAAGATGAAGCGGCTGATCTGCGCGTCGCTGAGCTTTTCCAGCTCGGCTTCGGTGGCGAGGCCCTTGGCGATGGCCTTGCCACGGATGCGCTCGATGTCGAGGCCGCGGCCGTCATCGGCGATCGAGATCGTGACCGAGCCACCCTCGTGATAGGCGGCGAGCCGGATCGTGCCGTGATCGGGCTTTCCAGCCTCGCGCCGGTCGGCCGGCAATTCGATCGCATGATCGGCGCAGTTGCGGACCATGTGGATCAAGGGGTCCTTGATCAGGTCGAGGATCTGGCGGTCGAGCTCAGTCTCGGCGCCGTCGGTCAGCAATTCGATGCGCTTGCCGAGTTCCGCGCTGAGGTCGCGCACGATGCGCGGCAGCTTCGACCAGGCATTGCCGATCGGTTGCATCCGCGTCTTCATCACGCCGTCCTGGAGTTCGGCAGTGATCAGCGACAGGCGCTGGAGCGGCGCCTTGAGGCCGGCATCCTCCTGCCGCCTTGCGACCTCCAGAAGCTGGTTGCGCGTCAGCACGAGCTCCGAGACCATCGTCATCAGATGCTCGATGGTGTCGACATTGACGCGCAACGTGGCCGGGCCGCCGCTGCGCGAAGGATTCTGGGAATCCTCCACGGGAGCGGCAGCCTCGCTGCCTTCGATGCGCCCGTCACGCCCGCGCTGCGGGCCGGGCGCGCTGCGGAAGATGATATCCTCCGCGCTTTCCGGGGCCGAGGCGGCCTGGCCGTGGCGCGCGAGATAGGCCGCGACGGGGTCGAGCGAAGTCTGCGCCGGAGCCTGCTGCCTGAGCTCGCCCTTGGCATGCTCGGCCAAGGCGAACAATTCTCCGATCAGGGCCTCGTCATTGCCCTCGGGCTCCTGCCCCTTCTCGGCGAGTTCCGCCAGGATGTCCTTGATCCTGTCGATGGTCTCCAGGATCGCGGTGACAGCGATGGAGTTGACGGTGGCGCCGTCGCGGAACTGCCCGATCACCGATTCCGCGGCATGGGTCAGGGCTTCCAGCCGCGGCAGGCCGATGAAGCCGCAGGTGCCCTTGACCGTGTGGACCAGCCGGAAAATGTTCCGCAGGATGTCGCGGTCGTTGGGGTCCTGCTCGAAGCGAACGAGTTCCCGATCGACCGTGTCGAGATTCTCGCCGGTCTCAGTCAGGAACTCTTGCAGCAACTCGTCCATGCAGGAACTTCACTCAACGCGGAACGCTGCAGGAACTAAAGCAGGAGAACGGTTTATGATCGGTTGAGATCGTGTCTCGACCGGTAACGATCATTCAATCCGCCCTTGTTCAGGCTGCCTTGGCGGCCTTGATCGTCACGGTGTCGCCTTCGATGGCGAAGGCGATATCCATTCCGGCGGCGCGCGCGACCATGCCGGCATAGAGCGGCTGGACGGCATGGGCGTCGATCGTGCCTGTTTCCGAGCGCCCGGCCAGAAGCTCCTCGACATGGGCGGGAATCCGAGCATGCGAGCCGGTCGCGGTGATCTCGAACGTGCCCTGCTCGCCCTCGACCGTGGCGCGCGAGACGAGCTTGCCGCCGCGTGGCACAGCCTGCGTCGCGATGACCAGGAGGTTGAGCAGGAGCTTGACCTGGTTCTTCGGCAGCAGGGCGCGCGGCGCGTCCCAGTCGAGCGAGAGCTTCTCGTCGTTGAGGAAGCCGTTGGCGACGTTGCCGGCATCGCCGAGGTCGATCATCGCGCCGGCGGAACCGGCCGCACCGAAGGCGAGGCGGGCGAATTGCAGGCGGGCCGAGGCGGCGCGCGCGCTCTTCTTGATCAGCTCCAGCGCGAAATCGCGCATCGACGGATCGTCTTCCTCCAGAACCTCGAGAGCGTTGACAATCGCACCGACCGGGCTGATCACGTCATGGCAGACGCGGCTGCAGAGAAGCGCAGCCAGATCGAGCGGCTCGAGCGAGATGGCGGTCATGGGGGCGAGGTCCTGGAAACGGGGTTGCGCCGGATTGAGGCGTCGTTGACGTTCGATATGCTGCTATCTTGGTTTTCATGTGGTTAATCGCCATATCAGGACCGTTATGAGAAGGGTGGGCCGCGATGATCGGCCGTGACGATCCCCGCCTGCGCGACCGTGACGCGCTGGGGCGCAAATTGGCGGAAGCTGCCGGGTTGAGCGCCGCCGTCCTGCTGGCGAAGCGGGCGGCGCGCGACGTCACGCTCAAGAGCGACGGCTCGCCGGTCTGCTCCGCCGACCTTGCGGCCGACCATTCCGCCAAGGAGGCGCTGGCGCGGCTGTTGCCCGGCTTTCCGATCGTCAGCGAGGAGACGGCGCAGAATCCGGCACCCGGCGACATCTTCATCCTGCTCGATCCGCTCGACGGCACGCGCGAGTTCCTCGCGGGTGGCGACAGCTATTGCGTTGCGATCGCGGTGGTCCGCGATGGCCGGCCGATCGCGGGTGCGATCGCCGCCCCGGCGCCCGGGCGGCTCTGGTTGTCAGGCTCTCATGCCTAAGAGCCGGACTTTGCTCGGGATGGCGCCCTTCTGGGCGCGGCCCGGCCGACGAGCGTGCGCGCCGTTCCGGGCGACGGGCCGGTCGCGCTGGTCAGCCGCTTCCATGGCGACGGCCGCAGCGACGGCATCGCGGCATCGATGTGCTGCAGCAAGGGTATCCCGGTTTCGTCGGCGGTGAAGTTCGGGATGATCGCCTCGGGCGAGGCCGATCTGCATGTCCGCTGCGGCCAGACGATGGAATGGGACATCGCGGCCGGCGATGCGATCCTCTCGGCGGCGGGCGGGATCGTGCTGACGCTGGAGGGCGCCTTGCCCGATTATGGCCGCAGCGAGCGGCAGTTCCGCAACCCGCCCTTCGTGGCGGCCTCGAGCGAAAAGCTGGCGCGCCAGGCCATCGCCGGGGATTGTGGCGGCTGAAGCCTAGCGGGCGACCAGGCGCAGCACTGCGTTCCAGCGGCTTTCGGCCTGGGCCAGCAAGCCAGCCTCCCGCAGGAAGCGCTGGCGGCTCTCGACCGAGCGGAACAGGAACAGGCGCGATCCGATCACCGCAAACTGGCTGGGATCGCTTTCGACGGCGACACCGTTGGCGACGCCGATCGGATCGAAGCCGCCAAAGGCGGGCGCGTAAATCTGCGGAGCGTCGCGGAAGGCTTCGAGATTGGCCTGCGAAGCGAAACGCCAGACGAAACGATCCTGGATGAGTTCGTATTCGGCGCGCCCGGCCAGCGGCTTCGTGCCCAGCCGATAGGAGACCGGGTCGAAGCCGCTGATGGCAAGGCCGGTGTGCAAGTCCCGCTGCATCACCTCGCCGAGTGCGGGCAGGTCCGGCAGGCTCGGGAAGGGCACGGGCGTCGCCGTACCCGGCGCGGCCGAGGGCGCGCTGGCAAGGGCCGTCTGTCCGATCAAGGCGAGCGAGACGACAGCGGCGGCGAGCGAGATCCAGCGCTGCCTTGTTGCGGCCTTCATCGCATCAAATCCTCGGGCAAGTCCCATCCCGGGCCGATCGGCTCTCCGGAATCTTCACGCCTTGGATAGATTTGCGGCGTATCAAATCCGTTACCGAATTGATTCGCATTCGCCGGACGTCGCGCTTCGACGTTCGGCCGGGCGGCGGATGGCCCAGGAT
>JAEWKP010000268.1 GCA_023393655.1 Pseudomonadota bacterium
GTGCTGCTGCGCAGACACGGGACCGGTTTCCGCTAAGGGCGCGTTCTCGCGAGGGGGCGCGCCTTTTCGTTGGCGCCTTCTCGTCGCGCGATCCCGCATCTGCGCAGCAGCACTTCGTGCCGCAGCGCGTGCGGGATGACACGCTTCATCAGCCGATATAGCGCCCTGGCCGGAAGGGCGTCGGGTCGATCGGCGGTTTCTCGCCGCAGACCATCGCGGCGATCAATTCGCCGGTGATCGGACCAGTCGAGAAGCCGATATGCTGGTTGCCAAAGGCGAGCCAGAGGCCGGGATTGCGGGGTGCCTCGCCGATCATCGGCAGGGAATCCGGCAGGGTCGGCCGGGCGCCGCGCCAGGTTTCGCCGACGACCTCGCCGAGCGGGAAGGCCTCGCGTGCCGCGGCGGTCGCGCCATCGATCTGGCGGTGCTCGTCGGGCGCGTCGCGAAATGACAGGTCGACGCCGCTGGTGACGCGAAAACCCTGCTCCATCGGCGCCATGTAATAGGCACCGTCGACATCGTAGATCGGCCGCGACAGACCGGTGCCGGCTTCCGGCTTGAGATGGCGGTGATAGCCGCGCTCGACATCGAGCTTCGGATCGATCCCGAGCGGCTTCAGCAGGTCGCCGCTCCAGGGGCCGAGCGCAACGACCGCGATATCGGCTTCGAAGCTGCCCGAAGCGGTGCTCGCGCGCCAGCCATTGCCGTTGCGGCCGAGGCCGGTGATCGCGGCCTGCTCGATCCGGCCGCCGCGCTCGGCGAAGAGCGCGGCATAAGCTTGGGTGACGGCGCCCGGGGAATCGACCGAGCCGACGCAGGGGATCAGCAGTCCGGCCGGGAAGATCGGATTGAGGCCGGGCTCGATGCCGGAAATGCCCTGCCGGTCGAGAACCTGCGATTCGATGCCGTGGCTCTTCAGGAAATCATGCTCGGCCCGGGCGGCCTCATGGCCGGCTTCGGTGCGCCAGAGCTTGAGCGTGCCGGTCTCGCGCAGGCGGTGCGAGACGCCGGCCTCGGCCATCAGGGCGCGGTGGCGCTCGACCGTGCTCTCCGTCAGCGCCTGCAAGGCGGTGATGCGGGCCTTGGCCTGCGAGGGACGGGCTTCCCAGAGGAAGCGCAGCAGCCAGCCCGGCCGGCTGAAGACTCGGGCCCAGCTCAGGTTGAGCGCGGGATGGCGATTGCCGAGATAGCCGGTGATCTTGGCGTAGAGCGAGGGGTTGTTGAGCGGCACGATCGAGGAGGCCGCGAGCACGCCGGCATTGCCGTAGGAGGTTTCCCGGCCCGGCGCCTTGCGGTCGATCAGCGTTACGCTGATACCACGTTTCTGGAGCGCGAGCGCGCAGGAGACGCCGACCATGCCGGCGCCGAGGACGAGAGCTGTACGGGTCAAGGCGATGCTGTTCCGGCTGTCGCCGGCTCCTTCAGCCAATGGTCGAGGAAGGCGTCGAGCCAGAGCCGGATCGCCGGGTCGTGCTGGAACCAGCCGGGCACATGGGTGTGGCCGAGCTGGGCGCCCGGCATCAGCGTGCGCTCATAGCCGCGTACCGACCAGCGATACATCATCGCCGGCGTCACCTCGGGGTGGAACTGGAGGCCGTAGGCCTTGCTTCCGGCGCGGATGGCCTGAACCGGGAAATCCCCGCCGGTCGCGAGGCACTCCGCCCCGTTCGGGCAGTCGAAACCGTCGCGGTGCCATTGATAGACCGTGCCCGGCCAGGTGAAGCCGGCCGTCGCGGCATGGGAATGGCCGTTTTCCGTGATCGCGAGTGGGTAATAGCCGACCTCGGCGCGGCCCTCGCCATGGGTATAGACGCGCGCGCCCATATGTTTCGCCAGCATCTGCGCGCCCAGGCAGATGCCGAGGAAGGCCGCGTCCTCCTTCAGGCAGGTGCCGATCCAGTCGATCTCGGCCTTGACGAAATCCTCGGGATCGTTGGCGCCCATCGGGCCGCCGAAGATCACCGCCCCGGCATGCTCGCGCATCGTCTTCGGCAGGGGATCACCGAAGCGCGGCTTGCGGATATCGAGCGCGTGGCCGCGCGCCTGCAGCAGGCGGCCGACGCGGCCGGGCGTCGAATGCTCCTGATGCAGCACGACCAGCACCGGCTTCGGTGCCGGAATCGGCTTGCGGGCGGTGAGGGGAGAGCGGGTGCGGCGAGCCGGGCGCAAAGGGAAGGCGTGGTCGTTCATCACGGACTTCAAGGTCGCTCGCGCGGGACGCTGGGAGGGACGGCGCGCGAAGCCATGCCAGATCGCTTCCGAGCATGCGATTGCAGACGGAACGAAGCAAGCGATTTATGCGCAAAAATGCGGCAATGATCCGGCAATCTTCAGCCTGTTTATCGCGGCGGCAAGGGTTGCATGGGGCGTTCAGCTTGACGTCGGCGGCTTTATCTGAGATTGAGAATGAACGTTCATTCTCAATGTTTCGAGTTCCAATGCCGCCCCTGGTTTCCGCATCGCAGCCCGTTGCCGCCCTGACCGAGCGCCATATCCGCATCCTCGATGCGGCCGAACGCGTCTTCGCGCGCGCCGGTTTCCATGCGGCGACGATGCAGGATGTCGCGGCCGAGGCGGGCATGAGCCCGGGCAATCTCTATCGCTATTTCTCGTCAAAGGACGCGATCATCGAGGGGATGACCGAGCGCGACCGCAGCCTGATCGCGGAGGATTTCAGCAAGCTCTGCCCGAGGAACGGCTCGCTGCTCGACCAGCTCGAGGCGCTCGGCCGCAAGCATCTCGTGGAGCAGCCGCGGGAGAAGGCGGTGATCGCCCTGCAGATCTGGGCGGAAGCAGCGCGCAACCCAGGCATGGCGCGGATGTGCGCTGATATAGAGGGCACCGTGATCGAGGGCCTCGCTGCAGCGATCCGCGAGGCCAAGACCAATGGCGAACTGCCGCCCCGGCTCGACGAAGGCCGCTTCCTGATGGCGATCTCGATGATGGCGGACGGATTCTTCTGCCGGCGCGCGATGGACCCGAATTTCGACATCGCTGCCGCCGCCGACACGCTCTTCACCGGCATGCGCCAGCTTTCCCAGACCATGCTCCTGCCCGAAACGGAGACGCAGTCGTGATTTCTGCTCCCGCCGGGCTTGCTCCGTTTCCGACCGGCCGCATGGCCGCAACAGGATCGCTTTCGATGTCCCTTCGTTCGATCGTTCCGCTGAACGCGATGATCGCGCTGGCCCTGCTGGTCACGCCGCTGCCGCTGCAGGCGCAGGCCGCCGAGCAGGCGGCGCCCGCGGCCGCCGGCCCCTCCGTCACGGTGACGCAGGCGCAGACCACCGAAATCGTCCAGAGCGTGGTCGTCTCCGGTTCGATCGTCGCGCGCGACGAAATCCTGGTCGCGCCGGAAGTCGACGGGCTGTCGATCGTCGAATTGCTGGCGCAGGAGGGGGACAAGGTCGCGCGCGGACAGGTTCTCGCGCGGCTGGACCGGACGACACTCGAGGTCCAGAAGGCGCAGAACGACGCCCAGATCGCACGCGCGGAAGCGCTGATCGCCCAGGCCAAGGCCCAGATCGCCGAGGCCGACGCCAATCTCGTCCAGGCCAACAATGCCTTCGACCGGACCAAGGCCCTGCGCGAGAGCGGCAATACCAGCGTCGAGACGTTCGACCAGCGCGCCGCCGCCGCACGGTCCGGACAGGCACGCGCGAATTCCGCCCGGCAGGCACTGGCGATCGCCAGCGCGGATCTCGCTCTGGCCCAGGCGCAAGGCAAGGACATCGCCGTCAAGCTGGAGCGCACCGAGATCAAGGCGCGGCGCGCCGGCATCGTCAGCCGACGGACGGCGCGGCTCGGTGCGATGGCGAGCATGCTGCCGCAGAGCGAGCCACTGTTCCGGATCATCGCCGACGGCGCGGTCGAGCTCGAGGCGCAGGTCGCCGAAGTCGAGCTTCCCAAGCTCAAGCTCGGGCAGGGCGTGGCAGTCCTGCCAGCCGGCGCCAGGGAGGCGCTGGCGGGCCATATCCGCCTGATCGCGCCGGAGGTCGACAAGGCGTCGCGGCTCGGCCGCGTGCTCGTCGCGCTCGACGGCGATCCGCCGGTTGCCATCGGTTCGTTCGCGCGCGGGATCATCGAGACCGGCCGCAAGCGTGCCCTGACCCTGCCGCTTTCGGCCGTCACCTATAACGGGTCGGGCTCGACCGTTCAGTCGGTCAAGGACGGCAAGGTCACGACCAAGCCGGTGACGCTCGGGCTGGTCGGGCATGGCCGCGCCGAGATCACGAGCGGTATCACCGAGGGCGAGACCGTGGTGGCGCGCGCCGGCACCTTCGTGCGCGACGGCGACATCGTCACGCCGGTCGCGACGAACTGACGGGCAAGTGCATGGATGTCAATTTCTCCGCCTGGTCGATCCGGAAGCCGGTTCCGGCCATCCTGATCTTCGTCGTGCTCTGCGTCCTCGGGTTGCTCGCCTTCTCGAGGCTGCCGGTGACGCGCTTCCCGAATATCGACGTGCCGCTGGTTTCGATCACCATCACGCAGTCGGGCGCGGCGCCGGCCGAGCTCGAAAGCCAGGTCAGCAAGCGCGTCGAGGATACGGTCGCCAACATCACCGGGGTGAAGCATGTCACCTCGACGCTGACCGACGGCCAGGTGCTGACACTGATCGAGTTCAGGCTGGAGACCAATACCGACCGGGCCGTCAACGACGTCAAGGACGCGGTCGCCAAGATCCGCGCCGACCTGCCGCGCACTATCGACGAGCCGATCATCCAGCGCATCGATGTCGAGGGGCAGTCGATCCTGACCTATGGCGCAGCCTCGGCCGGCATGACGCTGGAGCAGCTCTCCTGGCATGTCGACGATGTCGTCGCGCGCGAATTGCAGGGGCTGAAGGGCGTCGGCCGGGTCGAGCGCTATGGCGGTGTCGACCGGGAGATCCGCATTTCCCTGGATCCCGACCGCTTGCTCGCGCTCGGCGTCACCGCCGGCGAAGTCAACCGCCAGGTCCGCGCCACCAATGTCGACCTCGCGGGCGGGCGCGGCGAGGTCGGCGGGCAGGAACAGGCGATCCGCACGCTGGCCGGGGCGCGGACCGTCGCGGAGCTGGCCGAGACCAAGATCACGCTCTCGGGCGGGCGCGAGGTGCGCCTGAAGGAGCTCGGCCGCGTCGAGGATTCCAATTCCGAGCCGCGCGCCTTCGGCCGCCTCAACAAGAGCCCGGTCGTCACCTTCGCGGTGTTCCGCTCGAAGGGATCGAGCGAGCTTTCGGTCAAGGACATCGTGGCGCAGCGCGTGGCGGAGCTGAACAAGCGCTTCCCCGACATCAAGATCACGCCGATCGACGACGCCGTCGCCTATACCCACGGCAACTACAAGGCGGCGATGGAAACGCTGCTGGAAGGCGCGGGGCTTGCCGTCCTTGTCGTCTTCCTGTTCCTGCGCAACTGGCGCGCGACGCTGATCACGGCGGTCGCGCTGCCGCTCTCGGCCATCCCCACTTTCTGGGCGATGGAGCTGATGGGCTTCTCGCTCAACCTCGTCAGCCTGCTCGGCATCACGCTGGTGACCGGCATCCTGGTCGACGACGCCATCGTCGAGATCGAGAACATCGTCCGCCACATGAAGATGGGCAAGTCGCCTTATCGCGCTGCGATGGAGGCGGCCGACGAGATCGGGCTCGCGGTCATCGCGATCACGCTGACCATCGTCGCGATCTTCGCGCCGGTTTCCTTCATGGGCGGTGTCGCCGGCCAGTATTTCCGGCAGTTCGGCCTGACGGTGGCGGTCGCCGTGCTGTTCTCGCTGCTCGTCGCGCGCTTGATCACGCCGATGATGGCGGCCTATCTGATGAAGCCCGTCCACCATGCCGATCCCAAGGACGGCTGGATCATGGGTGGTTATGTCGGCCTGCTCAAGGGCACGCTGAAGAAGCGCCGCATGCCGTTCTTCCCGCGCTTCGACGGCAGTGGGCGCTGGCGGACCCTGCCGTTCAACACCGCCTATGCGACGCTGGTCATCGGCTTCCTGTTCCTGATCGGCTCGATCCAGGCGACGCAGATGCTGCCGACCGGCTTCATCCCGGACGAGGATACCTCGCGCGTCGTCGCCTCGGTCGAACTGCCGCCGGGCTCGACGCTGGAGGATACCCGCGTCACCACCGACAAGCTCGTCGATGCCCTGAAGACTATTCCCGAGGTCTCGAATGTCTTCGTGCTCGGCGGCGCGTCGCCGACCGGCCAGCGCGAGGTGCGCCGCGCCGCCGTGTTCATCCTGCTCAAGCCCAAGGCCGAGCGCGACATCGCCCAGAAGGAGCTCAAGGTCACCATCGCCGAGAAGCTCGCCAGCGTGCCGGATGTCCGTGCCTGGTACGTCAACGAGCGCGGCGAGCGCGAGATGGCCTTCTCGATCCTGTCGAAGGATGGCGAGGCGCT
>JAEWKP010000329.1 GCA_023393655.1 Pseudomonadota bacterium
CGGAAGCCGGCGAGATGGGTGCCGCCGTCGCGCTGCGGGATGTTGTTGGTGAAGCAGAGCACGTTCTCGTGGTAGCTGTCGTTCCACCACAGCGCGACATCGACGGTGATGCCGTCCTTCTCCGAGGTCAGCATGATCGGCTTCTCGATCACGGCCGACTTGGCGCGGTCGAGATAGCGCACGAAGGCCTCGACGCCGCCGTCATACATCAGCTCTTCGCGGACGATCTCGGCATGGCGCGCATCGGTCAGGACGATGCGCACGCCCGAGTTCAGGAAGGCGAGTTCGCGCAGGCGGTGCTCCAGCGTCTTGTAGTCGAACTCCACCATGGTGAAGGTCTCCTGCGAGGGCAGGAAGGTCACCTCGGTGCCGCGCTTGTCACCCTGCGGGCCGACGACGGCGAGCGGGGCGACCGCGTCGCCATGGCGGAATTCCATGTAGTGCTCGCTGCCGCCGCGCCAGATGCGCAGCTTCAGCGAGACCGAGAGCGCGTTGACGACGGAGACGCCGACGCCGTGCAGGCCGCCCGAGACCTTGTAGGAATTCTGGTCGAACTTACCGCCGGCATGGAGCTGGGTCATGATGACCTCGGCCGCCGAGATGCCTTCCTCGCTGTGGATATCGGTCGGGATGCCGCGGCCATTGTCGGTCACGGTGACCGAACCTTCGGCATTCAGTGTCACCGTGACGAGGTCGGCATGGCCGGCCAGCGCCTCGTCGATCGCGTTGTCGACGACCTCGTAGACCATGTGATGCAGGCCGGAGCCGTCATCGGTGTCGCCGATATACATGCCGGGCCGCTTGCGCACTGCGTCCAGGCCCTTGAGAACCTTGATGGAATCGGCGCCGTAGTCGTCGGGCTGGGCGCTGAGGGCGGCATCGGTCATGAAATGGTTCCTGAGCGGGCGAGCCGGCGCCCGCGATGATCCTGATTCGAAACGACAATATAGGGTGAGACGATGGCTTTTTCACGCGCCTACGCGTGCGTGCGCGAGAAGCTCCGTTTTCAGCCTCACCCCTTCGTCATTCCGGACAAGCCGCGAAGCGGCGCCGATCCGGAATCCATCGGAGGGCTCCGGCGCTCTACGATGGATTCCGGGTCTCCACTGCGCTCCGCCCGGAATGACGGCGGAGAGGGCGAGGCTTACCCGCGAAACTCCGAGATCGCCTCGACGAAGGCCTCGCCATATTGCGCGAGCTTGCGCTCGCCGACGCCTTCGATCGCCCGCATCTCGTCCAGGCCCAGCGGCCGCTCGCGCGCCATCGCGATCAGGGTCCGATCGGTGAAGATGATATAGGCCGCGACGCCCTCCTCGCGGGCGAGCTGGAGCCTGAGCTTGCGCAGGTGCTCGAACAGGCCGGCCGTGCCCTCGTCGAGCCCGTCGGCCCGCGCCGCGTCGCGATCGGAACGGCGGGAGCGCCGCTCGGCGAAGGGATCGACGCGGAGCGCGATCTCCTCGCGCCCGAACAGGATGTCCTCGCCCTTCGGCGTCAGGCAGAACCCGCCATGCTCGACGCTGGCCTCGGCCAACGCGCCGGCCGCGAAGAGCTTGCGCGTGAGCCCCATCCAGGCCGCCTTGGGCTTGTCGGCGCCGACGCCGAAGGTCTTCAGGCCGTCATGGTTCTGGCGGCGGACGACCTCGGTCGTCGTGCCCGTCAGGATATCGGCGAGATGGCCGGCGCCGAAGCGCTGGCCGGACCGGATCACGGCCGAAAGCAGCTTGCGCGCATCGAGCGTCGCGTCCTGCAGGGCAGGCGCTTCCGCGCTGCAGAGATCGCAGCGGAACGGCGCATTGCCATGCCGGCAAGGCGGCGTCTCCTCACCGAAATAGGCGAGCAGCGCGCTGCGCCGGCAGAGCGCGTTCTCGCAGAGATCGATCATCGCGTTGAGGCGCTTGTGCTCGATGCGCCGGCGCTCGTCGTCGATCTGTTTCTCGTCGATCTGGCGGCGCCTGAGCGCCATGTCGTCGACGCCGTAGAGCGTCAGAGTATCCGCCGGCAGGCCGTCGCGCCCGGCGCGGCCGATTTCCTGGTAATAGCCCTCGATCGAGCCGGGCATATCGGCATGGACGACGAAGCGCACATCGGGCTTGTTGATGCCCATGCCGAAGGCGATGGTGGCGCAGACGACGACACCGTCCTCCTGCAGGAAGATGTCCTGGTTGCGGTTGCGCTGCGTCTGCTCCAGCCCGGCATGATAGGGCAGGGCGTTCCAGCCCTTCTCGCTGAGCGCCGTGGCCAGCCGCTCGGTCTTGCTGCGCGAGGAGCAGTAGACGATGCCGGAGCCGTTGCGGTGCCGGCGCAGGAAATCGTCGATCTGCCGGCGCGGCTGCTCCTTCGGCGCGAAGGCGAGCTTCAGGTTCGGCCGGTCGAAAGAATGCACCACCATATGCGGCGGCTGCGGGAACAATTGCTGGGCGATATCGGCCTGGGTCTGCCGGTCGGCGGTCGCGGTCAGCGCCGTTACGGGCACGCCGCCCAGCGCCTCGCGCGTCTTGGCGAGCAGGCGGTATTCGGGACGGAAATCATGGCCCCATTGCGAGACGCAATGCGCCTCGTCGATGGCGAGCCGGTTCACGCCGAGGCGCTTCAGTCGGCCGACCAATCCCTCGCCCGCGAGGCGTTCCGGCGAGACGAAGAGCAGCCTGAGGTCGCCGGAATTCAGCCGGTCCCAGGCCTGCGCCGCCTCGTCCTCCGTATTCATCGAGTTGAGCGAGGCGGCCGAGACGCCGGCCCGGACGAGCTGCCCGACCTGGTCGCGCATCAGGGCGATCAGCGGCGAGACGACCAGCGTCAGCCCGCCTGCGACCAGGGCCGGGAGCTGGTAGCACATCGACTTGCCGGAGCCGGTCGGCATCACCGCAAAGACGTCCTCGCCATCGAGCGCGGCTGCGATCACCTCCCACTGGCCGGGGCGGAAATCATCGTAGCCCCAGACCGATTTGAGGATCGCGCGGGCGTCTGATTCGCGGGATGGCGACATGGACAAGGGATGTGCCGCAGCCGGGCCCACTTGGCCAGCCTTTCGCCGGATATCCTGTGCCTAGACCCGTATGGCGAGCAGATGAACCACCGCCGTCCCCGCGAAAACCGCCGTGATCAGCTTCGACGGCCAGGGCTTGAGGTCGAACCAGATGAATTGCAGTGCGAGTCGCAGGCCCCAGAAGGCGGCGCCCACGAGCGGCAGCACGGGATGCACATTGCCCTGCCCGGCCAGCCAGATCAGGGTCGCGCCATAGGTCAGGAAGACGAAGATCAGCATCGCGTTGAGCGTCTGCGTGATCGCCGTGTTCAGGCTGCCGGAGGGCGCGAGCCGCTCCGGCCAGCCGAACAACCGCCGGAACGCGACGTGGAACAGCGCGAAGCCGAGATCGATGAGGCCCGCCGCCAGAGCCAAGGTGGTTCAGCTCCGCGTCGCGATCGCGGCGGCTGCGCCCGCCATCACGCCGCCGGTCGTGCGATTGATCCAGCGCATGGCGCGCGGGCTGGCGACGAGCCGCCGGGCCCGGTCGGCCGCATAGGCATAGACCATCAGCGTGCCCGTGATGATCGGGGCGATCAGCGCCGCGACCTCGACGAAAGCGAGCACGCTCATCGCGTTGAGATCGATGACCAGCGGCAGGATCGACAGGAAGAAGACCATGACCTTGGGATTGCCGAGCGTCAGCGCGATGCCGCCGAGGAACAGGCGCATGCCTTCGCCGCGCGCGGCAGCAGACGGCTTCGGCGCCTCGGCCGGGGCCGTCCAAGCCTTCCAGGCGAGATAAAGCAGATAGGCGCAGCCCGCATATTTGATCGCGACGAAGACGCCGTGGAAGCTCTGCATGAGCACGCTGAGGCCGAGCGCCGTGAGCGTGAACCAGACGAGATCGCCCATAACGATGCCGGCGAGGAAGGGTAACGAACGTCGGAAGCCCGAGGACAGCGAGCGCGCGACCAGCGCCGCGATCGCCGGGCCAGGCGAGGCGACGGCGAGGAAATACACGCCGGCAAAAAGGGCAAGGCTGGAGATGTCCATGGAAAGCCTCCGAAACTGCTCACGAGACTAGCAGGAACGCCCGCAGGCGTCCCATCGCAAGCCGTGGCCTGACCGATCAATCGAGCGGATCGATCCGCCCCGGCGTCACCGCGAAACGCTGCGCGCCGGCCGGCAGGTCGCCGAACAGCGCGGCATCCGCCCCGGTCATCCAGACCTGGCAACCGAGCCCGGTCAGCCCCTCATAGAGCGCGCCGCGCCGGCGCGGGTCGAGATGAGCGGCGATCTCGTCGAGCAGGACGAGCGGCGCGATCCCGCTCATCGCCGCGACCAGCCTGGCATGGGCCAGCACGAGCCCGATCAGCAGAGCCTTCTGCTCGCCAGTCGAGCCCTGGCCTGCGGGTATGTCCTTCGGCCCGTGCCGGACCTCCAGATCGGAGGCTTGCGGCCCCGTCAGCGTGCGCCCGGCCGCCCGGTCGCGATGGCGGCTCTGGCGCAGCAGGTCGCGATAGGCGTCCTCGGCATCGACCGCTGGCAGGCGGGCGACCAGCGCGTCGATCTCGCCGGAGAGCGCGATATCGGCGAAGGGGAAAGGCGAAGCCTCGTCGCTGGTCTCAGCGATGATGGCGGAGAGCCGGGCAACGGTCTCGGCTCGCGCGGCGGCGACGGCGACGCCGAGCTCGGCGACCTCACGCTCGACCGCGTCGAGCCACTGTCCCTGGCCGGGGCTTTCTTCGAGGATGCGGTTGCGCGAGCGCAAGGCTCGTTCCAGCGCGTTCGAGCGCGTCGCGTGGCTCGGGTCGATCGCCAGCACCAGCCGGTCGAGGAAGCGGCGGCGGTCGCCGGCCGCACCGCGGAACAGGCCGTCGAGATCGGGCGTCAGCCAGACCACGCGCAGATAATCGCTGAAGGCGAGCGCCGAGCCGACATTGGCCCCGTCGATCCGGGCAAGCCGCGGCCGCCGGCCCTCGGCATCGAGCGCGCCCAGCCCGATGC
>JAEWKP010000429.1 GCA_023393655.1 Pseudomonadota bacterium
TTGGCGCGCGTCTCGGCCGAATTCAGATCGACCTTGCTCTCGATGACAGGCACGGGCGCGCTCCTCGGTAACAATCTCTGCCGAGGTTATGGCGCGCCGCGTCGAAAACGCCAACCGGCGCGGACGCACGGACGCGGCCATGCAAATCCGCGCCGCTGGCCCGGCTCATTCCTTCATCTTGTTGATCGAGCCGGTCACGGAAGGCGCCGCGACCGCGCCGATCGCGCCGCCGGCAATGGCTCCGATCGGCCCGCCGACAAGTGCGCCGGCGCCCGCACCCGCCGCTGCACCGGCGATGCGCTGGTCGGTGGTGTTGCAGGCCGCGAGCAGCATGGCGAGGCTCCCCGCCAGAAAAACGCTTCGCATGGTCATCCCCATCTTCAACCCAACCCCAAGGGCGAAGATGGCGGCGTCATGGCTAACGGTCGGTAAATCAGGCCTGAACGGTTGGGCCGAACACCCGCTCGAACGCCTCGCGCAGCACCGAATCGACCTCTGGCATCGTCACCGGCAGGCCGAGATCGACCAGCGAGGTCACACCATGCTGGCTGACGCCGCAGGGCACGATACCGTCGAAATGCGTGAGGTCCGGCTCGACATTCAGCGAGATGCCATGGAACGAGACCCAGCGCCGCACGCGGATGCCGATCGCAGCGATCTTGTCCTCGGTGTCGACCCCCTTGGTGGGCCGGCGCACCCAGACGCCGACGCGGTCCTCGCGCCGCTCGCCGCGGATGTTGAAGTCGTCGAGCGCGCCGATCAGCCAGCTCTCCAGCGCGGCGACGAAACGGCGCAGGTCGGGCTGGCGCCGCTTCAGGTCGAGCATGACATAGGCCACGCGCTGGCCCGGGCCGTGATAGGTGAACTGCCCGCCCCGCCCCGAGCGGAACACCGGGAACCGCTCCGGCGCGATCAGATCCTCGTCGCGGGCCGAGGTGCCGGCCGTATAGAGCGGCGGATGCTCGACCAGCCAGACGCGCTCGCGCGCCAGGCCGTCCGCGATCAGCCCGGCGCGGGCCTCCATCTCGGCGACGGCCTCGTCATAGCCGACGAGCCCCTCGGCCACGACCCATTCGACCGGCTCGGACACCCCTTCCGGCAGGAAGGAGACGGCCAGTTCCTCACGCATCTTCACCATGGCTTAACCATGTTCCGTCCACAGTTTCCGGGCTGGCGACATCATCCGGCGCGACCCTCGAACCGCCTCTTGCGCCGAAAACCGGCAGGCAGGCAAGTTTCGCTGGTCGAATTCTGAAGTAGGGTTCCGGAGGCAGGACTTGAAGGCCGATCTCGATCTCGTCCCGGTGGAACTCACGGTGGTGCTCGGCCAGACCGAAATGCCGATCTACAAGCTGCTGCGCCTCGGCCGCGGCGCCATCATCGAATTGAACACCAGCGAGACCGACGAGGTTCAGATTCTCGCGAACAATCACCCTTTCGCCAAGGGAATCGTCGTGGGCAGCGGCGCGCGGATTTCCGTCGAGATCACCCAGATGCTCAAACGGCCGACGATCTACACCCTGCAGGCCGTCGCCGAGGCCGCCTGATCCGGGCGATCGGGAGAAAAATCGCGCTTCTGCGTTTTTCCTTGATGACACCCTTGTGGCAGCGGATTCGATTTGCTAGATCGGCGCCGCTCCCTGGTTGCACCGCCCGCAACCGGAACCGAGCTGCGGTCGTGGCGGAATTGGTAGACGCACTACCTTGAGGTGGTAGCGGGGAGACCCGTGGAGGTTCGAGTCCTCTCGACCGCACCAAATTCGGACAATGTCCAGCGAAAGGCGACCTTCGGGTCGCCTTTCGCGGTTCCGCGCGATGCCAGACGCTTGCGCTCGAATCCTCACGTCTTGCCGCAACCGCGATTCGTCACCTCGCCACATGCCGGAGCGCCGCCGTCACCGATTGGGCTGACAGATGGCAAAACTTTGGTAACGTAAACCCGTCATCAAGCATTCCCAGTAATTCTCCGGGATATGAACGCCCGCCGCATGCCCCGCTTCCGCGCCCTGCCCCTTCTGGCTGCCGCCGCTTTCGCGGCCCTTGGCGGCTGCGTCGCGCTCGACAATTATCCGTCGAAGGGCGACGCCCGGCCGCATCCCGGTGTCGCGGCGGCGCATAACTACCCGGTCCACGGCATCGACATCTCGCGCTGGCAGGGCGAGATCGACTGGAGCGCCGTCAAGGCGGCCGGCACCCGCTTCGTCTATATGAAGGCGACCGAGGGCGGCGACCATGTCGACCCGAACTTCCGACGCAACTGGGAAGGCGCCCGCCGCGCCGGCGTTCCGCGCGGTGCCTACCATTTCGTCTTCTGGTGCCGCCCGGCCCATGAGCAGGCGGTCTGGTTCAAGCAGCAGATCCCCAACGATCCCGACGCCCTGCCGCCGGTGCTCGACGTCGAATGGAACGGCCATTCGCGGACCTGCCCACAGAAGATCGACCGCGAGCTCGCCCGCGAGAAGATCCAGCTCATGCTCACCGAGCTCGAGCAGCTCACCGGCAAGAAGCCGGTGATCTATACCGACATCACCTTCCACCGCGAGGTGCTGGAGGGGCAGTTCAACAACTACCCCTACTGGATCCGCTCGACCGCGGCGCTGCCGGAAGCCCGCTATAGCAACCGCCCCTGGGCCTTCTGGCAGTTCACCACAACCGGCCGCGTGCCGGGCATCAAGGGCGATGTCGACCGCAACGCCTTCTTCGGCAGCGAAAGCCAGTTCGCCGGCTGGATTCGCGGCGAATACGACATCGGCACGCGGCGTTGGGCCCGGCGCGAGACGCCCGCCCCGCAACCTGCACCCGCGCCACAGCAGCAGGCGCCGGAGCCGATCCCGGCCGCTCCCAGCCCAGATTTCGTGCCGGAGCCGCTGGCGCCGCAACAGG
The DNA here is from genome assembly GCA_023393655.1 of Pseudomonadota bacterium. GTDB lineage: Bacteria > Pseudomonadota > Alphaproteobacteria > Rhizobiales > Beijerinckiaceae > Allobosea. The sequence goes on from JAEWKP010000429.1 coordinate 2,884, forward strand.
ACGTGCCGATCGCGCGCGTTCCCGGCAGCGTGCCCGCCGTCGCCTCGGCTCTGCGGGCCGTCGACAACCAGGTCGAGCCCACCGTCCTCGACTAGGCAGGCCGGCCCGAATCCGGCCGGTTAACCAAAGCTGAAATTCATTGCTCGACTGCGCCGCAATTCTAACCGGCGCTTAACCACGCTCCCCGCATCTGGACCCGTGATGCGGGAGAGACACATGCCAGCGCGCGAGCTGACCAGCGGACGGATCGGGCTCAAAGCCCTCGCCTTCGCGGCCCTGATGATAGGTCTCGTCGAGCCGGCGCAGGCGCTCTATCCGAAGAAGGGCGACAGCGCCCCGCATCACGGCGTCCGCGACGCGCGGCGCAAGGTGATCCAGGGCATCGACGTCTCCCGCTGGCAGGGCGAGATCGATTGGGCGAAGGTCAAGGACGCCGGCACGCGCTTCGCCTTCATCAAGGCAACCGAGGGCGGCGACCATCTCGATCCCAATTTCAAGCGCAACTGGGCCGAGGCGAAGAAGCATGGCGTCGCGCGCGGCGCCTATCACTTCGTCTGGTGGTGCCGCTCGGCCAAGGATCAGGTGCGCTGGATCAAGAAGCACATCCCGCGCGACCCCGACGCCCTGCCGCCGGTGCTCGACGTCGAATGGCAAAACGGCTCGCAATGCACCCGCAGGATCTCGAAGGAGTTGGCTATGGCCAAGATCAACGAGATGCTGAAGGGCCTGCGCGAGCATACCGGCAAGAAGCCGGTGATCTATACCGACATCAATTTCCACGAGGATGTGCTGGAAGGCGAGCTCAAGGACCACCCGTTCTGGCTGCGCTCGACCGCCGCTCCGCTGGCGAAGCGCTATGAGCGCGACCGCTGGGAGTTCTGGCAGTTCACCACCACGGGCCGCGTGCCGGGCATCACCGGCGATGTCGACCGCAACGCTTTTTTCGGCAGCGAGCGCGAATTCGACGCCTGGCGCCAGGGCCGCTTCGATATCGGCACGCGCAAATGGCACGGCGGCGAGCCGAAGGTGGCGATCCGCACACCGCCACCGACCCCGGCCGGCCTGCGCGCTCCGAAAGCGGCCGGTGGCGCCAGGCTGAAGTTCGCCCCGCCCGGCCGCATTCCGAACGCGCGGACCGCCGATAACCGCCGCGCCGACG
>JAEWKP010000046.1 GCA_023393655.1 Pseudomonadota bacterium
CGGGGTTGGGGCGGGCCGGGGGGGGGGGGGGGGCCCGCGCCGCGCCGCGCATCGTCATCGAGTAGCGCCGGCCGCATCGCAAGGGCGGCTTGACATTCTTGGAAATTTGTTCTTCTTTTGTTCTTTATCTGGAAGGATGAGAACCATGGCCGTGCATCGCGCTCGCCATATCGGGATCGGCATCGATCGCCCGGTTGAGGAGGTGTACGCCTTCCTCGCCGACCCCGTGAATTTCCCGCGCTGGGCCGAGGGCCTCGGCCACAGCTTCGTGCCGGTCGAGGGCATGACCTGGCGAGCGGAGACGCCGATGGGCCCGATGCGTATCCTGTTCAGCGAGCCGAACAACCACGGCGTGCTCGACCACGCCGTCATCCCCGAGCATGGATCGGCGATGCACAACCCGATGCGCGTCGTCGGCAATGGCGACGGGGCGGAGGTCGTCTTCACGCTGTTCCAGCGCGACGGCATGTCCGATGACGAGATGGCGCGGGATGCGGCGATGGTCAGCCGTGATCTCGCGGCGCTGAAGACGCTGCTGGAAGGGTAAGGCGCGCTCAGTTGGCGCCAGCCGCCAGGCGCTCGGCTTCGGCAAGATCCTCGGGCGTGTTGACGTTGAAGAAAGGATCGAAGGGCTCAACCGGCCAATCCGCGACGGCAACGCCGTGGATTTGCGTCCAGCGGCCGAGCCTGCGTTCCCCCGCAGCCAATGCCTGGCGCAAGTCCTCCCGCAATGCGACCGGCCAGAGACCGATGGCGTGATGCTGCTGTCCGCCCGAAGTCGCGCAAGCAAGCGGAGTCCCGGCGACAGCACGTGCCCGATGCAACCGCGTGGCAAGGTCTCCGGGGATGAAAGGCGTGTCGGCCGCGACACTCAACAGCCACTCGGTTTGCGGCCGATGCTCGGCGACCCAGTCGAGACCGGCCAGAATGCCGGCGAGGGGACCAGCGAAATCCGGCACGGTATCGGCGACGACCGGCAGGCCGAAGGCTGCCAGACGCGCGGGGTTGCCATTGGCGTTGAGCAGGAGGTCGTCGCACTGGCCGTGCAGGCGGTCGATGACATGGGCAAGGATCGGCCGGCCGGCGAGCGGCTTCAGAGCCTTGTCGCCGCCGCCCATGCGCCGCGCGAGACCGCCCGCGAGGATCAGGCCGACGGTCGATATCTCCAGCAAGGCGCTCAATCAGGCTTCAGGCCGCGACGGAGGTCGCAGCCTGCGCCCAACGCTCCACCGCGGCCTCTTCAGGCGGCAGTTCGAGCCAGTCGTCGCCGGCGAAGTCGCGCCAGGCCGGCAGGAAATCGCTGCGCACCGCGATCAGGAGAGGCAGGCCCGCGAGCAGTGCGTCGGCGATCTCCTGGCGCAACCCCTCGCCCAAGGCCTCCTGCTTGCCGAAGCGGTTGACGATCACGAGATCGGCGCGCCCGGCCAACGCATCGGAAAAGGCTGCGGCTGCGGCCGCAAGCCCGGCCGCGTCGAGATGGCAACCGGAGGCTCCGGCTCCGAGATCCTGGCTGATCGGAAAGCGCCGGCCGCTCGCGACATCCTCCAGCGACATCGCCATGCAGCGATCGTCGCAAGTCGCGTCGTTGTGCTGGACCACGCCGCCGAGGCGCAGCCCCTGCCGCTTCAGCCGATCGACGAGGCCGTGCATGAAAGCATCGATCGCGAAGCCGCTTGCAAAGGGGATGGCTGCCAGCATGGTCATGCCGGTTTCTCTCATGAACGCTGCCGCTTCGCCAGTAGCGGCAGCGCCGCGCCCCTGCAATCCCGCCGGAGAGATGCGGGGACAGTGTTGCGCCGCACCTACAGTCGGGGGCGCCCGCGCCCGCTAGGGTGATGGGCTGAGGCCCCGTGACTCCCGCCGGAACGCATGATCCGAAAGAACGCCCAAGCCCCGCTCAACCCGGCCACCGACGCCGCGCTGCTGCTGCGGCGCATCGGCTTCGGCACGCTGGCCCTCGTCCTGCCGCTGGCCGCGCTGGTGTCGCGCCGGGCCGCCGTCGTGCTGGTGCCGATCGGCGTCGCGTTGCTGATCATCGCGACCCTGATCGAGGACCCCCGCAAATTCGTGGCGACCCTTCGGGCCTTGCTGCTGAGCCGCCCCGGCGTGATCCTGATCGGCCTGATCGCATGGGCTTTCCTGTCGCTGGTCTGGAGTCCGTTCCCCGGCGCGGCCGCCGAGAAGGCCGGCAATCTCATGCTCGCGGCCCTTCTCGGCTTCGTCGGCCTTTCCGCCCTGCCCGAGCGGATGCGCTCGTCGAACCTCAATCTCGTCGCACTCGGCACCGGCAGCGCGGGCATCTTCGCGTTCGGGCTGATCGCGGTCGCAGCCCTGCGCCATGCCGAAACGCCGCCCGGCGCCGTCGAGCGCGGCATCTCGATCATCCTGATCATGGCCTGGCCGGCGCTGGCCTGGCTGCTCTCGCGCGAACGTGGCCTCAGCGCGCTCGGTTTGGCAATCGTCGTGGCGCTGCTGGCGCTGACGCGGTTCGAGGATGGCGAGACGATCGCGATGATCTTCGGCGCCGTCGCCTTCGGCGCCGTCACCGCCAATCCCGCACGCGCGACGCAGATCATCGCCGCGATCGTCGCCGGCTTGATGCTGCTCGCGCCGATCCTGCCCTTCCTGCTGGCGCCGCTCGTCTCGATCCTGCCGGACAGCGCCGACGATTTCGCGCAGATGCTATCGATCTGGGCCGATGTGATCCGGCAATCGCCGATCGAAGTGATCACCGGGCACGGCCTCGATACCGTCCTGCGCGGCCAGATGAGCGGCATCCTGCCCCAGCCGGCTCCTGCGACCTTGCTGTTCGAGACCTGGTACGAGCTCGGGCTGGTCGGTGCCGCAGCCGGCGCGGCCTGCCTTTATTTCGCGATCCGCGCTGCCGGGCGCATGAC
>JAEWKP010000113.1 GCA_023393655.1 Pseudomonadota bacterium
AGCTGAACGGAACGGACCTGTCGCAGAACAAGGATCCCAACGGCAAGCACCAGTTCGACGAGTTCGTCACCACCGTCAAGGCAAGCGGCCAGGGTTTCGTAGACTACTACTGGCCGAAGCCGGGCCTTGAGGAGCCGGTCGAGAAGTATTCGCACGTCATCGGCTTCGAGCCCTGGGGCTGGATCGTCGGCACGGGCGTCTACGTCGACGACCTGCATGCGATGTTCCGCGACAACCTCGTCACCTATGCCTCGATCTTCGGCTTCTGCGCCGTGGTGCTGATCGGCGGCGCCTTCTTCGTGATCCGCAGCGTCACGACGCCGCTCGGCCAGGTGAAGGGCGTGCTCCAGCACATCGCAGACGGCGAGGCGAACGTCAGCGTTCCCCATACGCAGCAGAAGAACGAGATCGGCGACATGGCACGCGCCCTTGTGGTCCTGCGGGATGCGGTCGAGGAGCGCATTGCCCTGCAGGAGCGCGAAAGCGAGCAGCAGCGCGCTCTCGCCGACGAACGCTCGACGAACGAACGGGTTCTATCGGCCGCGTCCGACCGTCAGGCCCGTGCGATGGCCGAACTCGGCCGGGCGCTTTCGGAACTGGCGCAGGGCGATCTTTCCGTCAGCGCCGCCGACCTCGGCGCCGATTACGCCAAGATCCGCGAAGACTTCAACCATGCGGTAAGCTCGCTCCGACAGACGGTGCAGGCGATCACCGAGACCAGCCACGTCGTCCGCGACAGTGCTGCCGACATCAGCGGCGCAACCAGCAACCTGTCGCGCCGGACGGAACAGCAGGCTGCATCCCTGGAAGAAACCGCTGCGGCTCTCGACGAGATCACCGCGACCGTGAGGACAGCTTCGGAGCGGGCCAACGAGGCGCGCACGATGGTCGCAGAGACCAAGGAGAGTGCCGGGCGCTCCGGCGAGATCGTCCGCAACGCGGTCGATGCGATGGGCAGGATCGAGGATTCGTCGAGCCGCATCAACCAGATCATCTCGGTCATCGACGAGATCGCCTTCCAGACCAACCTGCTGGCGCTCAACGCCGGCGTCGAGGCTGCCCGTGCCGGTGAGGCGGGTCGCGGCTTCGCGGTCGTCGCTCAGGAAGTGCGCGAGCTGGCGCAGCGTTCCGCCAACGCCGCCAAGGAGATCAAGACGCTGATCAGCAATTCGGCGCGGGAAGTGGAGAACGGCGTGTCGCTCGTCCGTTCGACCGGCGACGCGCTGGTCGAGATCGCGCAACTCGTGGAACGGGTCAACGCCCACGTCGAGACGATCGCGACGGCTTCCCGGGAACAGGCAACCGCGTTGCAGGAGATCAACTCCTCGGTCAACAACATGGACCAGATGACGCAGCAGAACGCCGCCATGGTGGAAGAGACCACCGCCGCGAGCCAGACGCTGGCGGAGCAAAGCCTGCATCTCCAGAGCCTGCTTTCGGCGTTCCGGCTGGAAGGCGGTCACGGCGCCCACGGCTCGGGCCGCGCGACGCGTGCCGCCTGACGATCCGGGCAGGCCCATCCAGAACCCGCCGGGGGAAACTCCGGCGGGTTTTTCGATGCCGCCCGGCCTGGAGCGGCCAGTCCTCCCCAAGGGGCAAAGGATATAGACGGAAGGCCGATGCGGTGGCGATGGAGCAACCGGCGGCCGGTCAGCCACGAAGATACCCCGATGCTGCCTTGTTTTCTCAAGCCTTCGTTTACCGCAACGCCGTAGATTTCGGGGATGTGCCATTTCGGCACCGTGAGCGGCAACTGGTATGGCGTATGCTTCCCTTTCCCGGCGGGTTCTCGCCTCGCTGATGATCACGACGATGCTGGCGAGCTGTTCCGCCGAAGGTCTCGTGCCGCCGGCGAGCGTCGACGGCGAGACCCGCGTCAGCTCGATCGGGCCGATGTCGGGTCCGGCGGTGTCGCAGCAGCCCTACCAGGCGCCTGAGGCACCCGTTTCACAGGCCGGTGGCGGCGGCTATGCCGATCCCTATGCCGCGCTGCCGGCCCAGTCCGCGCCGTTGCAGGACACTGCCGCAGCTCCCGCCACACCGAGGTCCAGCCCGCTGCCGATGATCGACAGCGACGAGGCGATGTCGCTCTCTTCGGGAGGAAGCACGGGGCAGGCGATCCCCGAGGAGGGCGTCAACATGGACGCCCAGTTCGGCTTTATCGATGGGGGCGGAGGCCAGGTTACCGGGCTTGCGCAGGAGCAGGACCAGATGATCGCCGAGGGCGCGACGGCGCAGCCGGTCGTCGACGGCATCGGGACCGACAATCCGGTGTCGCTCGGCTCCAGCGCGGGAATGCCCTCTCACCGCAACGACCAGATGATCAGCATTCCGCCGAAGCGGCAGGGCGCCGGGATACAGGATCCGCAGGGTGGGGGCGCCCTTGTCTGGGGCGACCAGTCGCCGGTCGTCGCCCCGACCCGGCTGCCGCCGCAGGAGCCGCAGCAGGTCGCCATGCTGGCGCCGGACAATCCGATGAGCATGCGGGAGCCGATACGGCCGCGTGCGGTGATGCCGCAGTCCGAGGTGAGCTGCCGGGCCGAACTCCGCCGGCTGGGCGTGCAGTTCCGCGACATCCCGAGCATCGATGACGGGCCGAGCTGCGGGATCGAGCATCCCGTGCTGCTCAGCGGGTTTTCCGGCAATATCGCGCTGAAGCCGGCCACCAAGCTCAACTGCCAGACGACGCTGGCGCTGGCGAAGTGGGTGAAGTTCGAGCTCGCTCCGTCCTCGCGCTACCGCTACCTCTCCGGGGTGAAGACCATCGAATCGATGGGCGGCTATTCCTGCCGGCGGATGAACAACAGCCGGCAGAAGCGCAACCCGATGTCGGAGCACGCGCGCGGCAATGCGATCGATCTCGGCAAGTTCGTGCTGAAGAACGGCAAGCGGATCGACGTGCGCAAGAAGAACATCTTCGCTTTCCGCGAGCGCGGTCTCCTCAATACCGTGCGGGACGACAGCTGCAAGTATTTCCACACCGTCCTGGGGCCCGGCAGCAACAAGGAGCACTGGAATCATTTCCATTTCGACCTGCGTTCCCGCAAGTCGGGATCGAAATACTGCGACTAGCGGCCTTGTACCAGACGGTGTTTTCGAGGCAGCTCGAGAGGAGCGTACCGGATGGAGCCAAACGCTCTTGCCCGCGCCGGTGCAAGATGCCAAGGACATCGCTCCCCTGAACCCATGGCCGCCTTTGCGGCTGCATTTTCCGGCTGCAAGCAATGCCTCCTTTCTCGGAACTCCTTCCCTTCGTCGTGGCGCTTGTGGCAGCGGGGGCACTTGCGGGTCTTCTGGCCGGCATGTTCGGGATCGGCGGCGGCGCCGTCCTCGTGCCGATCTTCTTCCACGTCTTCGGTATTCTCGGCGTACCGGAGGACGTGCGCATGCAATTGTCGCTCGGCACGTCGCTCGCCATCATCGTGCCGACGTCGATTCGCTCGTTCACGTCGCATCGCAGGCGGGGAGCGGTCGATATGGCGCTCTTGAAGGGATGGATCGTCGCCGTGCCGCTCGGGACGCTTGTCGCAGCCTATGTCGCGGCGAAGGCTTCGAGCGTCGAGCTGCGGGTGATCTTCGCGGCGATCGCCCTGGTGCTTGCCTTCCGGATGATCTTCAACCGGGCAAGCTGGCGGCTGGGAGCCGACCTGCCCGGCGGGCCGGCGCGGTTCGCCGTCGGGACCAGCATCGGCATCCTGTCGGGCCTGATGGGGATCGGCGGCGGCGTGCTCAGCAATACCTTCATGACGCTCTACGGGCGGCCCATCCACCAGGCCGTGGCGACGTCTTCGGGCGTGGGTGTGCTGATCTCGCTGCCGGGGCTTGCCGGCTATGTGCTGGGCGGCTGGGGAGAGCCGGGCCTGCCGCCGCTCTCCACCGGCTACGTCAACTGGCTTGCCGTAGTGCTGATGATCCCGATCACGCTTTCGATGGCGCCGCTCGGGGCACAGCTCGCGCATGCCATGTCGAAGCGGCAGCTGGAGGTCGGCTTCGGGATATTCCTCATCCTCGTCTCGCTGCAGTTCTTCGCGACGATCGTCGCGTGACGGACGGATAGGGTCCTAGCGGCCATTGGTCCGTCATCGCGAACGCAATGTTCTCGCATCGGGGATGGTTTCGGCGCACTTGACGCCTATATTGGCGCCACTTCCCGCAAACCAATTCGCAAAAGACCTCCGCATGACCCTTATCGTATCCATCCGCGACCTGTCGAAGATCTACGGCAATGGTTTCCAGGCCCTGAAGGGGGTGAACC
>JAEWKP010000126.1 GCA_023393655.1 Pseudomonadota bacterium
TCTAGATCAGCGCGCTGCTCTCGCGTGCCTTCCGGGGCGTCGCATAGCCCTTGGATTTGCTCCAACGCCGCCTCATACTCCGCAGCGCCCGCGTTCTTAATGGGTCGGAGGGCGAAACTCCGCGCGAAGCTTTTCGCGATCAACCCGAGCCCCTGCAAGATCGGCACGCATGCGCTCGTTCACACGATCCAGCTCTGCACGTAAAGCCTCGCGATCGAGTTCGGCCGGCATGGCTTGGCTGGTCACTGTCTGGTCGAGAATGTCGGAAAGAACAGTGTCGAGGAACGCTGCGCACTCGTCTTCATCGTTCGGCGCCGGAACCATGACCTGCGCCAGCAGCGCGAGCATTAAACCGCGCCAAGCGACCGTCTCGTAAGCCTGGGCAACAGTGCTGTCCGCTTCGTCATCCACCGCTCGGCCCCCTATGAATTTCACCCTGCGTCGTCAGTCGTCGCACCGTGTCAGGAGCTTCCGGCTAGGCTCGATCAGGAAATAGCACTCGTCCTCGTAACGGACCGGCGTGCCATCATCTAAGGTGTAAGAGGTGAGGCTTGTTCCCGGTGTCTCGCGCCAGACAATGACGGTGTAGCGGTTGCCGTCTTAGTCCTTACATCGCTCTCGATAAAGCTCACGCTTTACGGCGCTATGGCGACGGGACGGCATCGCGGCGGGCTTTCTCAGGGCAACCATCGGAACACCTCACGCAACGCACTGACGGTGAGTTAACCGCGCGAGAGTAAGGCTGTTCCCATTAAGTTTCGGAGCCAGTCAGGGCGCCTGGATCGGCTGCCACACCTAGGCCACCTGTTTCGCTTCCTGCGCCTGCCGCTTTGCCCTCAACGTACTTGAGGCGCGTTGCAGCGGTATTCGGAAGACCTTCCGCCTCCAGCCACGCCAGAAACTCATCTGGCCGAATGGTGACGATCTGAAGGGCTCTTCCGCGCGCGAGCCACGCGTTCATGACGTTGAGCGCTGCGGCATGCCAGACCTCGTAATCGCCCGGCATCTCATCGTGGTCGTGGGCTAACTCCCAAAGACGTTCGTAGTCCTCGCGTTCGTACCACGGCAACGCAACCGTATAGGCTTCAACTGTTGGTTTCATCGCTCCTGCCCCAACCAAAGAACCGCGCTACTCGCACGCTCAAAGCGATGGGGGATTTAGGCAAAGGGTCGCGCGCTGTGTCAACAGGGGGAGCCGCCATCACGGCTCGATAGTGGCTCTCGGCCTCGCCCGAAAACTCGATATGGGCGCCTATCTTACGGGCCATTTGCTGGGCCGCCTCGTAAACGTTCCTGATATCCGGCGAGCGACCATAGGCTTCGCCCGTCACATCGCGAAACACCCAATCGGCCTCATAACGGCACACCGTTAGAACCTGCATGATGGAATTTTTCCGACTCAAATGCCGCAAAACAGCACAGACATTCTATCTGTCCATTGCTTAGCAATTAGTGCGCTGACGCACCGACCGGGTTCACGCCGCTGGATCGAAGGAAAAGCGGGCGCGGTAGATCATTCTACCGTTCGCCTCCACCGTCATTGTCATTTCGAAGTCGTCTTCATCAACGAGCGCATCATGCGCGGCTTCCGCGAAAGCCTTGCGGGCCTCCCTGCGGGCAGCCTTATCATCCCAGCATTCGATCTCGACGGCATGGTCGCCGCGATTGTGGGTAGTAAAGCGATAGGCAGGCATCGGCGGGTCTGGGTTAGTGCCAGGAGGGCGCGTCGTCGTGGGCTTCGTCCCACTGCATGATGGCCTGCACTAGCACCGCAAGTTCTTCAGCCTGGGGCGTGCCTTCGGGATAATCGGCCAGCTCGCGAACTCGATCCGTAGCGGCCTCGTATTCGTCGAGGGAAGCGATGCGATGTCCGCCCATATCGTTGGCAGCCGTCGGCTTGATGGGTGTCGTGACGTGCTCAAAAGGCATGGCTTGATCTCCCTTTTATCCGCCAACGACACTGCCGCGCTCTCGGTTCCTCGGAACGATTCAACAGGCCGCCCGTTGGCGACTCGTTTCGTTGCGTGGGTTGTGTCCAATGTGTGCGCGTCGGGTTCTCAGGGCCGGGCTGGGCGTCGATACCGTCAAAGGGCCGGCGCGACGGAAACGGTTGGAGCGGGATCTACTAGCCGACCCGATGCCCGAGCGGGTTGAGCCGTGCCTGGCGCAGCTCCAGAGCAAGACCCCTGTTGGCGATGACTGGTCCTTCGAAGTGAAGTGGGATGGCTATCGCCTCGCTGTCCATATTGAGCGGAGCCATGTTCGGATCATCACCCGAGGCGGGCACGACTGGACGGCGCGTTTTCCGACAATCGCCCATGATGCCCGCGAACTTGGCTTGGACAGTGCCATTCTCGACGGCGAAGCGGTCGTGCTCGACGAGCGCGGCGCATCCGATTTCGGGGCGCTCCAGCGTGCGCTAGGCGGCCGAGGCGGGAAGCGCTTTGCTTCAGAGGCGCGGCTGTACGCGTTCGATCTGCTCTATCTCAACGGCCACGATCTACGCGCCCTGCCACAGGCGGATCGGCGCGGCATGCTGGCGGACGTTCTCGCTGCCCAACCTCATGGCTCGATCGGCATGAGCGAGGACATCGGCACAGATGGCGCCGCCTTCCTGAAGCTTGCCTGTAAAATGGGTCTAGAGGGGATAATCGCGAAGCGTCGCTCCGCACCCTATCGATCCGGCCGAGGCGGCGACTGGCTGAAAATCAAGTGCATACAGTCAGAGAGCTTCGCCATCATCGGTTATGAGCCGTCAGCTATCGCGCTCGGCGGGATCGGGCGGCTGCTACTGGCCGCGCGCAAATACGATGACCTCGTCTATGTCGGCGGCGTCGGAACCGGGTTCACGCACGCCAGCGGCACGGCGCTGCGCAAGCAGATGGACGCGCGGATCATCCCGAAGGCGCCGATCGCGATGCCGGTTCGCAAGAAGGGCTATCGCTGGATCAAGCCCGAGTTGATCGCGGAAATCGCGTTGCGCGGCTGGACCGATGACGGCAAACTTCGGCATGCCTCGTACAAGGGTCTGCGGGAAGATGCGGACGAGGCTTCGGTACATCGTGTTGCGTAGCTCCCGCCCCCCTAAAGCCGCCTGCTGCTAGAGGTCGTCTACGAATGGGCTCAGTCACCGTTGAACTTCGCAACGTAGCGGGGACGGAGGCTGCACTGGGCTGGGCTGGCAGCCACACGGTCATCATCGATCGGCCACAGGGAAAGGCCGGCGGCATGGGGCTGGGCTTCAACGGAGCGCAGATGCTCGCGCTCGCCCTTGGGGGATGCTTCTGCAATGACCTGCGATATGTAGCGCAGGATTTGGGCATCAGCATTCGCAGTCTAGCTGTGTCGGTGACGGTGTCGCTGGAGGGTGAACCGCTGCTCACGACATCCGCGATAATGTCGGTAGCTTGCGAACTGGTTGACGGAGCCGATCCGCTCCTCCTCATCGAAAAGGCAAAGGAGAGCTGCATGGTCAGCAACTCGCTACGGAAAGGTATCCCTGTGGTCATCGAGGCGGCTTAGGCCGCTTGCCCGAAGCCGCCCGGGTCAGGTCCGAGCCGGTCGCCTTCCGCGCCTGGACCGACGATGGCAAGTTGCGGCATGCTTCGTTCAAGGGTCTTCGCGAGGACGAAGACGCTGCGGACATGCTCGAAATCGTGGATTGAGATGCGGCAGGCTGTCGCAACCCACGCCTCTCTCAAGCGTCAACACAGTCCTATCAGACGCCTCCGAATTAGATGGCCTTTTAGCTGGCCTCTGCGCCAGAGCCGTAAAATATAGATCAATGATAATAGAATCTTAGGCTAGATATTCGATCCCGGCCAGGGGCACCATTCTTCCGCTCTCGCGACGTCTCCGAGATTGTTGGCCTGCGCGACGAGGACAATCGTCTCCTTGCAGGTCGTCCATGCCGGAAAATCAGGCCTTCCAGACGAAAATCATGACATAAGATTCCGGAATCACGCTCGGAACCAAGGCCGGCGGCCAGGAGCACACGTCGGAATGAGCCGAGTCATGGATGCGCGGAAATCCGCGGCGGGCGCCGGGCCGTTTGCGCCTCTGAGGAATGTCACCTTCCGGGCGATCTGGCTCGCCGGACTGATCTCCGGGCTGGGGTGGCTGATCCAGACCATCGCCATGAGCTGGCTGATGGCGACCATCACCCCCTCCAGCGTCATGGTCGCGCTGGTTCAGGCCGCGACCAACCTGCCGGCCTTCATCCTGTCGATCTTCGCCGGCGCCATCGTCGACAATTTCAATCGCCGCAAGGTGATGCTGGCCGCCCGCACCCTGATGACCGTGACCGCTGCGGCGCTGACGATCCTCGTCGCGCTCGGCATGATCAATCCCTGGGTCATCCTGTTCTTCAGCTTCCTGGCCGGCTGCGGCATCGCCTTCAACGACCCGGCCTGGCAGGCCTCGGTCGGCGATATCGTCGATCGCAAGGACCTCGCGGCGGCGGTGACGCTGACCTCCGTCGGCTTCAACACCGTGCGCAGCGTCGGGCCGGCGCTCGGCGGCATCATCCTGGCGACCTTCGGTCCCCTGACGGCCTTCTGTCTGTACACGCTCGGCCATCTCGCGCCGCTGGCCGTGGTCTGGCGCTCGCGCTGGAAGGTGCCGGTTCCGCGCCTGCCGCCAGAGGCGATGCTGACGGCGATCTCCGACGGCATCCGCTTCACCTCCCTGTCATCGGAGATCAAGACGGCGCTCGGGCGCGGTTTCCTCTTCGGCTTCGCCGGCATCGCCATCCTCGCCCTGCTTCCATTGGTGGTACGCGACCAGCTCAAGCAGGGCGCGATCGCCTATGGCACCCTGATGGCAGGCTTCGGCGCGGGCGCATTGCTGGCAGGCCTGGCCTCGACGACGCTCCGGCGCAAGCTGTCGGACGAGCAGATGCTGAAGCTGGCCTGCACGGCTTGCGCGACCTGCACGCTCTGTCTTTCGCTGACACACATGCCGGCCGTCGCGGCTGTCGCACTGATGCTCGGCGGCGCCGGATGGGTGCTGGGCTGGTCGGGCCTGAGCATCAGCGTGCAATGGGCGAGCCCCCGCTGGGTCGTCGGCCGGACGATCTCGCTCTATTACGCCCTCACCTCGCTCGGGCTGGCTGCCGGAAGCTGGCTCTGGGGCATGGTGACCGAAAGCTACTCCCTGAGCTTCGCCCTGCAAGCCTCGACCGCGGCATCCCTCGGTGTCGCCCTTCTCGGCTTCCTGCTGCCGATCCATCAGCGCAAGGATTCCGATGTCTCGACACCCGATAACTTCGAAACGCCGGCGCTGGGGCTCGATCTGAAGCCGCGCAGCGGGCCGATCGCCGTCAAGATCGAGTACCGGATCGCGCCCGATCAGGTCGAAGCTTTCCTCGCCCTGATGCTGCAGCGCCGGCGCGCGCAAGGGCGCCAC
>JAEWKP010000139.1 GCA_023393655.1 Pseudomonadota bacterium
TCATCGCCTCGACATGCTCGCGCATCGAGGCGCGCGCCGCGGTCTCGACGGATTTCGGATTGGCCTCGCGCGCCTGCTTCCACTGGCCCATGGTCCAGCCCTTCGGCAGGTAGCCGTTGATCGGGTCATGCGCCGAGGTCTGGTCGGTGACCATGTCGGGGCGGATGCCGCGGCGGACCATCTCGGGCAGGATCTCGGCGCAGTTGCCGAGCAGGCCGACCGACTTCGCCTCGCCGTTCTTGGTCCAGCGGGTGATCATCTCCAGCGCCTCGTCGAGCGTCTCGGCTTTCTCGTCGAGGTAGCGGGTGCGCAGACGGAAATCGATCGAGTCGGGATTGCACTCGACGGCGAGGCAGGAGGCGCCGGCCATCACCGCAGCGAGCGGCTGAGCGCCGCCCATGCCGCCGAGGCCGCCGGTCAGGACCCACTTGCCCTTGAGGTTGCCGTCATAGTGCTGGCGCCCGGCCTCGACGAAGGTCTCGTAGGTGCCCTGCACAATGCCCTGCGTGCCGATATAGATCCAGGAGCCGGCCGTCATCTGGCCGTACATCGCGAGCCCCTTCTTATCGAGCTCGTTGAAATGGTCCCAGTTGGCCCAGTGCGGCACGAGGTTGGAGTTCGCGATCAGGACGCGCGGCGCATCCTTGTGGGTGCGGAACACGCCGACCGGCTTGCCGGACTGGACGAGCAGCGTCTCGTCGGCCTCGAGCTGGCGCAGCGTCGCGACGATGCGGTCGAAATCCTCCCAGGAGCGAGCGGCGCGGCCGATGCCGCCATAGACCACGAGCTCCTGCGGGTTCTCGGCGACATCAGGATGCAGGTTGTTCATCAGCATGCGCAGCGGCGCCTCGGTCAGCCAGCTCTTGGCGCTGAGCGCGGTGCCGGTCGCGGCGCGGATCGTGCGGGTGTTGTCGAGGCGGGTCATCAACGGCTCCGTTCGAGAGTTTCGGCCGCGTCGAGGGCGGCGGCGATGATGGCGGACAAGGCGGTCTGCAGGCCGGCGGCTTTCGCTTCGTCGAAGGTCCAGGGCGCGGTCTCCTCGGAGAGATAGGCCGAGAGCGCGATCTCCATCTGGAGCGCGTGCACTTGGCTTGAGGGGCGCCCGTAATGGCGCGTGATCCAGCCGCCCTTGAAGCGGCCATTGGCGATCTGGGTGAGCGGCTGGCCGGCCATGGCGGTAATGGCGGCGGCCTCGATGCTTCCGGCGCAGCTCTGGCCGGAATTCGTGCCGAGATTCAGCGTCGGCAGCGTGCCCTCGAACAGGCGCGGGATTACCGACTTGATCGAATGGCAGTCCCAGAGCACGCAATAGCCGTGCTCGGCCTTCACCCGCGCGATCTCGTTGGCCAGCGCCGTGTGATAAGGCTGGAAATAGGCCGCCTTGCGCCGTTCGATCTCGGCCGCGTCGGGCGCGGTCTGCCAGATCGGAGCACCGTCGAAGGTCGTGCTCGGGACAAGCTCGGTCGTCGCCTGGCCCGGATAGAGTGAGACGCCGGACGGGTCGCGGTTGAGGTCGATGACGAAGCGCGAGAGCTGCGCCTCGACGATGCTCGGCGCGAACGGTGAGGCGAAGCTGTAGAGCTGACGCATATGCCAGTCGGTATCCTCGACCAGCTTGCCACGCTCGTTGAGCTGCGCCGCGACTTCCGGCGGAACGCCGGTGCCGGGATGCGGCATCGAGAGGATCAGCGGGGACGAGCCCCGCGTCACGTTGACGATGTCTGTTGTCATGGCCTTGCCTCTGGAACCACTTCGTCATGCTCGCCCTTGTGGCGAGCATCCACGTCTCGAACACCGCATGGCACAAAGGAAGACGTGGATGGTCGGGACAAGCCCGACCATGACGGGAAGGGCGAACTCACGCCGCGCACTCGGCGAAGCTGTCGAGGCCGGCCGCCTTGCCGACGGCGCCGGAGAGCACGAATTCGGTCGCGGCGGCGAGATCCGGGGCGAGGTAGCGGTCCTCGGTCAGCGGCGCGATCTTGCTGCGCAGCAGGGCGAGCACCGGCTCCAGCCGCGCGCTGGTCTTGAGCGGGCGGTGATGCTCGATCGCCTCCGCCGCCGCCATCAGTTCGACGCCGATGACGCTGGCGGCGTTCTTCGCCATGTCGATCAGGCGGAAGGCGCCATGCGTTGCCATCGAGACATGGTCTTCCTGGTTGGCCGAGGTCGGGATGGTGTCGACCGAAGCAGGGTAGGCCTTCTGCTTGTTCTCGGAAGCGAGCGCGGCGGCGGTGACCTGCGCGATCATGAAGCCCGAATTCAGGCCGGCATCGCGGGCGAGGAAGGGCGGCAGGCCGCTCATCACGGGGTCGACCAGCAACGCCATGCGGCGCTCGGAGAGGTTGCCGATCTCGCAGACGGCCATGGCCAGGATGTCGGCGGCGAAGGCGACGGGCTCCGCATGGAAATTGCCGCCCGAGACGATCTCGCCGGGGCCGAGCACCAGCGGGTTGTCGGTGACGGCGTTGGCCTCGATCGAGAGCGTCGCGGCGGCGTTGCCGATGAGATCGCGCACGGCGCCCATCACCTGCGGCTGGCAGCGCAGCGAATAGGGGTCCTGCACCTTCGTATCGCCATGGCGATGGCTCTCGCGGATGGCGCTGTCGGCGATCAGGTCGAGCAGGATCTTGGCGACCTTGATCTGGCCGGGCTGGTCACGCAGGCTTTGGATGCGAGGATCGAACGGGGTGTCGGAGCCCTTGAGCGCATCGACCGAGAGCGCGCCGGCGACGAGCGCGGCATCGAAGACGCGGGCGATGGCGGCAAGGCCGGTCAGCGCCAGCGTGGTCGAGACCTGCGTGCCGTTGATCAGGGCGAGGCCTTCCTTGGCGCCGAGCGTCAGGGGGGTGAGGCCCGCGCGCTTCAGCGCCTCCGCCGCCGGGAGCGTCTCGCCCTTCAGGTGGATCTCGCCGAAGCCCATCAGCGCGGCGGTCATATGGGCGAGCGGGGCGAGGTCACCGGAAGCGCCGACCGAGCCCTTGGCGGGGATGACCGGCAGGGCATCGGCCCCGAGCGCGCCGGTCAGCGCCGCGATCACCACCGGCCGCACGCCGGAGGCGCCGCGCGCCAGGCTCGCCGCCTTCATCGCCAGCAGCAGGCGCACGACGCCGTCGGGCAGGGCAGGGCCGGTGCCGACCGCATGCGAGAGGATCAGGTTGCTCTGGAGCTTGGCGAGGTCGGCATCGGCGATGCGCACGCTGGCTAGCTTGCCGAAGCCGGTATTGACGCCATAGGTCACCGTGCCGGCGGCAACGATCTCCTCGACGATCTTCTGGCCGGAAGCGATGTTCTTGGCACTCTCGCCGCCAAGCGAGGCGACGGCGCCGTCGAGGATCGCGCGCCAGTCGGTGAGATGGGCTGCGCCCGGGTTCAGCGAAACCGTGGTCATTGTCCGTTCCAGATGCGGGTGTGAAGCGGGTTGAAGCCTATGCGGTAGGCGAGCTCGGCGGGGCGCTCGATCTCCCAGATCGCGAGATCGCAGCGCTTGCCGGCTTCAAGGGTGCCAACCTCGTCCTGGAGGCCGAGCGCCGTTGCCGCGTGGCGGGTAAGTCCGGCCAGCGCCTCTTCCGGCGTCATCCGGAAGAGCGTGCAGGCCATGTTGAGCACGAGCAGCGGCGAGGTCAGCGGCGAGGAGCCGGGATTGGCGTCGGTCGCGAGTGCGATCGCCGCGCCATGCTTGCGCATCAATTCGATCGGCGGCTTCTGCGTCTCGCGCAGGAAATAGAAGGCGCCGGGCAGCACGACCGCGACCGTGCCGGCCTTGGCCATGGCGATGACGCCGTCCTCGTCGAGATATTCGAGATGGTCGGCGGAAAGCGCGCCCATCTCGGCGGCGAGCTTGGCGCCATGCAGGTTGGAGAGCTGCTCGGCATGGACCTTGATCGCGAGGCCCTTGGCCTTGGCGGCCTCGAACACGGCTTTCGTTTCCTCGGGCGAGAAGGCGATGCCCTCGCAGAAGACGTCGACGGCGTCGGCCAGCCCCTCGGCTGCGACCGCATCGAGGATCGGGCCGGCGACGAGAGCTGTGTAGTCGCCCGAGCGGCCCTTGTATTCCGGCGGCACGGCATGGGCGCCGAGGAAGGTGGTGCGCACCGTCACCGGCCGCTCGCGGCCGATCCGGCGCGCGCCGCGCAGTTGCTTGAGTTCCGCCTGCTGCTCCAGCCCGTAGCCGGACTTGATCTCGACGGTGGTGACGCCCTCGGCCATTAGCGCGGCGAGGCGCCGGTCTGCGGAGGCGAAGAGCGTGTCCTCGCTGGCTTCGCGCGTCGCCTTGACGGTGGAGAGGATGCCGCCGCCGGCCCGCGCGATCTCCTCATAGGTCGCGCCCTGCAGGCGCAGTTCGAACTCATGCGCCCGGTCGCCGCCATAGACGAGATGGGTGTGGCAATCGATCAGGCCGGGCGTGATCCAGCGGCCCGCACAGTCGATGGTCTCGACGGCCTGGAAGGCGGGCGCCTCATTGCGCGGCCCAGCGTAGACGATGCGGCCGTCACGGGCGGCGATCTCGCCGTCCTCGATCGCGCCATAGGGCGCGTCGACCGCAGCCGACATCGTCGCCAATCGTGCATTCGTCCAGAGCTTGTCGCAAGCCAGCGTTTCACCAGGCGCTTTCGCCACCGTGCGTCCTCCCGCTACTCTTTGATATGAAGCCATGCTATCCAATTGCATATGCAATTGGCAAGTGCTATTTGCATATGCAATTAGATGCCTGTGAGCGACGGAGCGAAACGGTGACCGAGACCCTGCATCTGGCCGAGGCGCTTCTGCCCGACGGTTTTGCCCGCGATGTGAAGCTGACCGTCGCCAACGGCACGATCACGGCCGTTGAGGCGGGGGTGAAGCCGGCCGGAGATAGCCGCAGCTTTTCAGGCATCGCTCTGCCTGGCATGCCAAACCTGCACAGCCACGCTTTCCAGCGCGGCATGGCCGGCCTCTCCGAGCGCCGCGGCGCGCCCGAGGATTCCTTCTGGACCTGGCGCGAGGTGATGTACCGCTTCCTCGATCGGCTCGATCCCGATGACGTGCAGGCGATCGCCGCGCAGGCCTTCGTCGAGATGCTGGAAGGCGGCTTCACTGCGCTCGCCGAATTCCACTATCTGCACCACGACAAGGACGGGGGCGTCTACGCCAACATCGCGACGATGGGGCAGGCGATCGCGTCCGCCGCACAGGAAACCGGCCTCGGCCTGACGCTTCTTCCGGTGCTCTATCGCTTCGGCAATTTCGGGCAGGCGCCCTCGGTCCAGGGCCAGCGCCGCTACGTCAACGAGCGCGACGCCTATCAGCGCCTGCTGGAGGGCAGTGCTGCCGTGATCCGCGACCTGCCCGACGCGCGGCTCGGTGTCGCCCCGCATTCTCTGCGCGCCGTCGCGCTCGACGATCTCGGCTGGGTCTCCTCGCTGCGCCCGAACGATCCCGTCCATATCCATGTCGCCGAGCAGGTCCCCGAGGTCGAGGCCAGCCTCAAGATCACCGGCAAGCGCCCGGTCGAGTTGCTGATGGACACGATCCCGCTCGACCAGCGCTGGTGCCTGATCCATGCGACGCATCTGAGCGATGCGGAGCGTGACGGCATCGCTCGCAGCGGCGCGGTCGCGGGCCTCTGCCCGATCACCGAATCGAGCCTCGGCGACGGCATCTTCGACGGCATCCGCTATGCCCAAGCCGGGGGCGCCTATGGCGTTGGCAGCGATTCCAACATCCAAATCGATGCCGGTTCCGAGCTGCGTCAGCTTGAATATTCGCAGCGCCTGCGCGACCGCCGCCGCGCGCTCTTCGCGGAAGAGACGGCTTCGACCGGACTAGCGCTCTGGCAGGCGGCCTGCGCCGGTGGTGCACGCGCCTGCGGCCGTGCCATCGGCGCCATCGCGCCCGGCCACCGCGCCGATTTCATCACGCTCGACACCGATCATCCGGCTCTCGTCGGCCGGTCCGGCGCCGAGGCTGTCGACAGCGCGATCTTCGCCGCCAACGCCATGCCTTTGCGCGATGTCGTCGTCGGTGGCAGGAGGATGGTGGCCGACGGGCGGCATGTCGCCCGCGATTCGGTGCGCGCGCGCTTTGCCGGCGTGATGCGGCGCCTGCTTGCAGCGGAGTAATCAGGGACGACGATGACGGAGACCCGGCTCGACGCGGTGAAACTGGACGGTGCCGGGCCGGTCTATGACCAGATCCGGCGGGCGATCCGCGATCTCGTCGTCAGCGGGGAATGGCCGCCGGGGACGAGCGTGCCGCCCGAACATGCGCTGATGGAACAGCTCGGCGCATCGCGCATGACCGTGCATCGCGCCCTCGTGCAGCTTGCCCGTGAGGGGTTGATCATCCGCCGACGCCGTTCCGGGACCGTGGTCGCGACGCCCCCGGCGAGCCACGCCATGCTCGACATCCTCTCGATCCCGGAAGAGGTGCGCCAGCTCGGCCAGGCTTACGCTTATGAGGTGCTGGCGCGCACCGATGGCAAGCCTTCGCCGGAGATCGCCGAGCTCTTCGGGTTGAAGCGCTCAGACAAGGTGGCCCACCTGCTTGTCGTGCACCGTGCTGACGGCAAGCCGCATGTGCTGGAGGAGCGCGTCATCCATGCCGCCGGCGTGACCGGCCTTGCGGAAGAGGATTTCGCCGGGACCCCGCCGGGCGACTGGCTCTTGCAGCACAGCCTGTGGTCTCAGGCCGAGCATGCGATCAGCGCGATCGGGGCAGGGGAGGAACAGGCCGCCCTGCTGGAGATCGCGGAGGGCGAGCCCTGCCTGCTGGTCGAGCGCCGGACCTGGAACCAGTCGCAGCCGGTGACGGCCGTGCGGCTGCTCTATCCCGGCTTCCGCCATCGCTTCGTCGGGCGCTTCGGTCCTTACGGGCCGGTTTGAAAATCATCGCTACAAACAAAAAAAGGCCCGCCATCCGGCGGGCCTTCGTTGAAATATCGCTGCCTTAGCAGGCGTAGCGCACGCGGCGGCCCCATTCGTCGCGGCCGTAGCAGGTCTGCGGTGTGGCCGCGCCACCGATGATCGCGCCGCTGGCACCGCCGATGGCGGCGCCGGCAAGCGCACCGCCGGCCCGACCCGTGGCTGCGCCGCCGATGATGGCGCCAGCGCCTGCACCGACGAGTGCACCCGTACCGGCATTCTGTTCGCGGGCGGTACAGGCGCCCAGCGCTGCGCCGAGGGCTGCGACGAGCAGCAGCTTCTTGATGATCATGATCGTTCCTCCTCCATGGAATGGAATGACGGGTCGCTCGCAACACCAAACAGTGTCGGGCGACGAAGGTTCCGTCGGGCGGCGAACCGCTATCGGCTTCTTCCCTCGGTCTTCGGTCTTGGAGGCGGATTTGGTGTCCGCACGCAGGCCGTGAAATTTCCCGGTCGCGCCGGAACCTATCGTCCGAGCGTCGGTTGGTGAGGCAAGTCCCGCCGGAGACGCTTTCTCCGGCATCCATCGCGAAACAAGGGGGAAGATGATGACCGATGTTCCCATGACCACCAGTGCGACAACCGCCACTGCGACCGCCAATCCGCTCATCGCGGGTGCCCGCGTTGCCGGCACGGATGTCTACAACGCGGCCGGCGACCATCTCGGCGAGATCTACGACGTGATGCTCGACAAGCTGACCGGGAAGGTCGCCTACGCGATCATGTCCTTCGGCGGTTTCCTCGGATTGGGCGAGAAATACCATCCGATCCCGTGGAGCGTCCTCGACTATGACACACAGCGCGGCGGCTATGTCGTGCCGCTGAGCAAGGAGCAGCTCGAGGCGGCGCCGATGTATGACAGCGAAGGCGAGCCCGACTGGGACGACAAGGCTTATGGCAAGCGTGTCCACGACTACTACGGCACGATGCCCTACTGGATGATGTAGCAGCCCGACGTTTTCGAGCGACGCGGATGCCGGTTCGCGTGAAGAACCCGGGATCTGCGCCAGCGAATGCGCGCTGAATCGACCATTTGAATCGTTTCCGTGTTTCGCAGGAATGCGGAAACGATCAGGGCGCAGGTCGCGGCGGTTGCTATCCCCCCAGCCGAACCGTCGTGGCGGCGGGATGCGGGCCGAAAGGCCCGCATCTTCTTGTTTGAAGTGCTTTTCGGAAACCCACGGAATTCGCGGCGGATCGACGTTTTTTGGAGAGTTTCGGGAACAGTCGAGCCTGTCGCGCGTCTAGCCGACGGGGGATCACGACGCCCGAAGATCCGCAGCAGCCCGAGTGCGAAGCGGTCCCGGCCCTCACATCAGGAGAAGGCGAGATGCGCATCCGCTACGGCTATCGGATCGAGTTGGTCTGTGCCCACGACATGCCCATGATCACCCTGCTCGACGTGCACCCGTCGCGCCGGCACGATCTGACGGCGCCGGACGAGATGAAGCTGACTGCACTCTCCGATCCCTCGCGGCCGATCACGATGACGCAGGATCTCGATGCCTTCGGCAACATTCGCCGGCGGATGATCGCTCCGCCCGGCGGCATCAGGCTGGAATCGGAGGGGATCGTCCACGATTCCGGCGAGCCCGATATCGTCAATCCGGTCGCTCGCGAGGTTTCTCCGTCGCGTCTCCCGGATGCGGTGCTCGTCTACCTTCTGGGCAGCCGCTATTGTGAGACCGACAAGCTCTTCGATCAGGCTTGGAGCCTGTTCGGGCAGATCCAGCCGGGCTGGCCGCGGGTGCAGGCGATCGTCGACTTCGTCCATAATCACCTGAGCTTCGGCTACCATTTCGCTCGCAACACCCGCACCGCCGCCGAGGCTTTCGATGAGCGGATCGGCGTCTGCCGCGATTTCGCGCATCTCGCCGTCACGCTCTGCCGCTGCATGAATATCCCGGCGCGCTACTGCAACGGCTATCTCGGCGATATCGGCGTGGCGCCCAATCCCGCCCCGATGGATTTCAATGCCTGGTTCGAGGTCTTCCTCGGCGGGCGCTGGTACACGTTCGATGCCCGCCATAACGAACCGCGTATCGGCCGCATCGTCATCGCGCGCGGCCGCGACGCGACCGACGTCGCGATGATCAGCTCCTTCGGAACCCATACCCTGCAGCGCTTCGAGGTCGTCACCGAAGAGATCGAGGAGGTGCCGATGCCTCTGATGCCATCGATGCCGGAGCAGTTCGACGCCCGCCCGGCCGCAGCATAAGCGCTCTTGCGCGTGATCGGGCGCCACCCATCTACCCCAGCACCATGCGCTACACCGCCATAGTCAATGCCCGCGCCGGAACGGTCCTCGAAGCCGGCGCGGATGCTTTCGCCGCGCGGCTGGAGGCGGCCTTCGCGGCCCATGGCTGCGGCGTGGATCTACGCCTGGTGCCGCCGCGCGAGATCGACGATGCGTTGTCCCTCGCGATCGCGGATCGCCACGTGACGCCGGTCCTCGCCGGTGGCGACGGCACGATCAACGGCGCCCTGCCGGTCCTGATCCAGGCCGACCGCCCGATAGGCATCCTGCCGATGGGCACCGTGAACGTGCTCGGCCGCGATCTCGGGCTCGCCGGCTCGCTGGAGCAGCAGGTCGGGGCGCTCTGCCGGGGCGAGCCGGTGGAGATGGATGTCGGCCGCGTCAACGACCGGCTGTTCCATTCGCTGTCCGGCATGGGCTTCTTCAGCCTGATGGCTCGCGAGCGCGAATACGCGCGCCGGCGCTTTCCCTTCAGCCGCGCGGCGGCCTTCGGCATCGCCGCGACGCGCTCGATCCTGTTCACCCGGCCGGTGACGCTCGACATCGCTGTCGGCGATGATCATCGCCTCGTCGAAGCCGATGCGGTGCTCGTCACGGTGAACTGCTTCGTGGGCGCGGACTGGCGTCGTCCACGGCTCGACGATGGTGTCTTCGAGGTGCATGTCCTGAATGCCGGCGGTCTCTATTCGCGCAGCAAGGCGGCCTTGTCGGTCGTATCCGGTCGCTGGCGTGATTCGCATAATCTGACCTCCTTCACCGGCGACGCGGTGACGCTGATGCGGCGCGACAAGCGGCGCGGGCACATCACTTTCGACGGGGAGGTCGAGCGCAAGGCCGGCCCCTTGCGTTACGGTCTCCTGCCGAAGGCGCTCAGCGTGATCGCCGCCCGCCCGGCGAGCGCGTGACGAACCCTGCGGGTCACGGGGTGGCGGAACGCCGCCTGTTCGATCCCGGTACCCTCCGGTAGTCTCCCGCCCAGGCCTTTCGGAGATCGCGCTTCTTGCCCCAGCCACGCATCCTTGTTCCCGCCGCGGCCGCCCTGGTCTTCCTCGGGCTGGCGCTGCTGATCGTTTCCGGACGCAGCTTCGCCCTCGATACCACGCTGATCATGCTGTTCCGCGACGCGGCCAATCCGGCGGTTCCACTCGGGCCGGCCTGGTTCCAGGAGGCGGTGCGCGACATGACGGCGCTCGGCAGCTTCGTCGGACTGTTCTTCATGGCGCTGACGGCGACGCTGGCGCTCTGGCTCTGCGGCTATCGCCATCTCGCGATCGGGCTCGTCGTCAGTCTCGTCGCGGCGTTCCTGGCGAGCACGGGGCTGAAGATCGCGATCGCCCGCGAACGGCCGGATATCGTCGAGCACGCGGCCCTGACCTTCACCGCGAGCTTCCCGAGCGGCCACGCCTTCCTCTCGGCCGTGACTCTGCTCACCATCGCCGGCTTCGTCGGCCTCGCCTCGCGGCGGGCGGATATCGCCCGCTTCTGCATGGTCATGGCCGTGGTCTTGGTCGGGCTGATCGGCCTCAGCCGGATCTATCTCGGCGTGCACTGGCCCTCCGACGTCCTTGGCGGCTGGTGCCTCGGCATCGTTTGGTCGAGCGTCGCGACGGCATGGCTCGGCCGCAGGATGGCGGAATCCGATCCGGCCTGATTCAGGCTCGAAAGCCGCTGCTCAGCGCATGTCGATGGTGGCGTTGACGCCGAGATCGGGCGTGCGACCGAGGATCTTGGCGGTTGCCAGCTTGAAGGCGACGAGCACGCTGCTCGACGGGCCGTCCCAGATCTCGGCGGAGGTCGGCGTCAGCGCCAGTAGCGTCGCGTCGGGATCGTCCGGCCCGTTCGGAAACCAGGCGCTCGCCATCGGCGTCCAGACCTCGCGCAACGTCTCGCGGCTCGGGACCTCGGAGGCCGAACAGGAGATCGCGGCGTAGAAATTGCGGCTCTCATGGCTGATCGCCACGCTGGCGGAGGGCGAGCGCAAGGCCGCGCCGATGATGCCGGTATGCCGGTGCGTGATGAAGAGCAGGCGGTGGTGGTCGCGGTCGAGATGGCCGGACATCGGCCTGGTCTTGATGTCGCCCTCGGTGACGAGCGAGACCATGTAGACCGGGTGGGCGGCAAGCGCAGCCCAGATGCGATCCTGCAGTTCGGTGTCGGCCATGGCAACCTCCTGCCGGTGCGATTTTCTCATGGCCAGCGTCGCATGGAAACCGGCCTGTGCGCCATGCCAACGCCGCGCGGGAAGCAACGTTCCCGGCGTTGCGGCGGAACATCGCCGCTCGGCCTGCGTTGGGATCGGGCTTGCGGCTCGGCCGCCATCATCAGGGATATTCCATGCTCGCGTCGCGCCATCTTCTCGTCGTGCTCGTTCTCGTTCTCGTCGCCGCGCTCGCTGTTACCGGCTATTCGCTCTACCAGGAGAAGAAGCAGCCGGACGGCGTGGAAATCTCGGTCGGCAAGAACGGGCTTTCGATCAAGGAGAAGTAGCCTGTCGCCCTGGGCATTGGCCTTCCCGCCCCAAAGGCGCTAACACCCAGCCACGAGCCTGTTTCGTGGGAGAAGAAGATGAACGCGCCCTTCAAGAACCTCATCGCCGGCGAATGGGCCGGTGGCGCCAACGCCTCGCGCAACATCAACCCCTCGAACACCAACGATGTCGTCGGCGAGTACACGCAAGGCACGGTCGAGGATCTGAACAACGCGGTCGCCGCCGCCAAGGCCGCCTTCCCGGCCTGGAGCCGCTCCACGCCGCAGGAGCGCTACGACATCCTGAAGAAGGCCTCCGACGAAATCCTCGCCCGCAAGGACGAGCTCGGCCGCCTGCTCTCTCGGGAAGAGGGCAAGACCCTTGGCGAGGGTATCGGCGAGGCGACCCGCGCCGGCCAGGTCTTCGCCTTCTTCGCCGGTGAGTGCCTGCGCCTCGGCGGCGAGATGGTTCCGTCCGTGCGCCCCGGCGTCGGCGTCGAGATCACCCGCGAGGCGGTCGGCATCGTCGGCATGATCACGCCTTGGAACTTCCCGATCGCGATCCCCGCCTGGAAGATCGCGCCGGCACTCGCCTGGGGCAATTGCGTCGTCCTGAAGCCGGCCGATCTCGTGCCGGGCTCGGCCTGGGCGCTGGTCGACATCCTGCAGCGCGCCGGCCTGCCCAAGGGCGCGCTCAACCTCGTCATGGGCCGCGGCTCGGTCGTCGGCCAGGCGCTGCTCGAGCACAAGGA
>JAEWKP010000222.1 GCA_023393655.1 Pseudomonadota bacterium
CCGCAACGGACCCCTTGAGGCTGATCATCAGGAAATGCTTCTGGAATTCGGATGCGACGAACCCCGCCTCCGCGCCGACGAAATGCAGCACCTCGACGATATGCCGGTTGCCGGAAAGCGCGCCACGCGTCGCGAAGATGACGGTCAGGATCATGGCGGAGAAGACGAGGACCAGCACGCCCGTGCCGATGAACGCCGTGGTGCGCGCCATGGCGACGAGACGGTCGACCCAGGTGCGGTGATCGTCGAGGAAGGCCTGCGGGATCTTTTGCGCGAGCGCCGTGCGCATGGCTGCGAAGTCCGGTGGGCTCTGCTCATCGATGGTGACGATGACGAGGCGCGGCACCGGCAGTTCATCGATGTTCAGCCCTTCGCCGAGCCACGGTTCCAGGAGCCGCGCCGTCGCCGCCTTGTCGACGATGGTGCCGTCGCGCGTGCCTGAAAAGGTGAGTGCCAGGTCGCGCGCATCCTTCAACGCCTGTTCCATGTCGAGTTCGTCGTCCGGCTTGATCTGGATGGTGATCTCGCGGGAAATCTGGCTCTGCCAGCTCGCCGCCGTCGCGCGCACCATGCTGACCGCCCCGAAGGTGAGGCAGGCAAGGAAGGCCATGATGGCGATGACGAGCATCAGCGCATTGCCGGAGACATTGGCCGGCGGCACGATGGGCGCGGTCGGCCGCACCTTCATTTCCGGCCGGCGGGCACCTTTCGCATTCTCGGCGGCTTCGCGGGGAGCGTCAGTCATAGATGTCGAGCCGTCCCTGCGAGAGGATCATGCGCCGCGCCTCCACCTGATCCATCAGCGTCAGATCGTGGGTGGCAATGACGACGGCGGTGCCGAGCCGGTTCAGTTCAAGGAAAAGGCTGAGCAGCCTTCGCGCCATCGGCGGATCGACATTGCCGGTCGGCTCGTCGGCAAGCAGGAGTTCCGGCCGGTCGATAAGGGCGCGCGCGATCGCCGCGCGCTGCTTCTCCCCGCCGGAAAGCACTGGCGGCAAGACATTGATTCGTTCGCCGAGCCCCACCCATTTCAACAGCTCCAGCACATCCGCCCTGTAGCTCGCCTCCTCCTTGCCGCGCACCCGCAGCGGCAGGGCGACATTCTCATAGGTCGTCAGATGATCGAGCAGGCGAAAGTCCTGGAAGACGATGCCGATGCGCCGGCGCAGCATCGGCAATTCGTCACGCGGGATGGTCGAGATTTCCCGGTCGAAGGTGCGGATGATGCCACGCGTCGGCTGCAGGGAGAGGAAGAGGAGGCGCAGCAGCGTCGTCTTGCCGGCGCCCGATGGCCCGGTCAGGAACTGGAAGGACCGGCGCGGAATATCGAAGGTCAGGTCGCGGAGGATCTCCGGTCCCATCCCGTAGCGCAGTCCGACATTCTCGAAATGAATCAATGGACAATCCGGTTCTAGAAACAGTCATCTCGCCGCGCCCCGACGGCACCTTGGCCGGCGTCGCACAGGAAAGCGGCTCTTTCACGGTCAGGTTTCCGAAGCATTAACCAGTATGGTTTACGTTTCGTAAGGATTTCATTCAATGCCCGACTTTTCGCCACTGATTTTGCGCGGGAAGGCGGCGAGCGGGAGGTCGCGATGAACGCCTTCGGAGCGAAACGCCAGGCACGGGGCCGGATCGACCTGCTGCCGCCGGAAACCAGGACATCGGGCCGCAGGGCCGGCATGTCCTTTCCCACACGCCGCGACGTTGTGGATGCGGATTTCGTCGTCATCCGTGGCGGCTCCGCCCGAACCTCCAACGACAATCATCGTGCCGTCCGCCCCGCCGCGCCGGCAAGCACGGCAAGGGACTTGCTGCTTCGCACCGCCGCCGGCGGCGCCAGGTTGGGCGAGGCGAGCCTGCAGCGCCTTTCCGGACGCGCCTTCGCCAGCCTGGTCGGGGCGGCCTTCATCTTCGTCTTCGCCTATGCGGGAGGCCTTTCCGCATTGCGGGCGGCGCTGCCCGCGGCCGATGGGCACGGCGCGCTGCGTATCGCCGACGTCATCACGACGCTCGACGACCGCAACGGCATGAAGGTTCTCGCCGTCTATGGCCGCCTTGCCAATGAGAGCGAAAGCATCGCCGCCATCCCGGCGGTCGATATCGTCTTCGAGGGGGCCGGCAAGCCGCTCCGCCATCGCCTTGCGTTCGAAGCCGCCACGCTTGCCCCGGGCGCCAGCGAAAACTTCGCGCTGCGCATTCCCCATGCCGGCGGAAAAGTGCCGAAAGTCTCGGTTTCGCTCGCCGCCGAGGGTGCGCCCGTCGATTGACTGTGCTAAGCGGCTGCTTTGTTTCTTCGCCTTTGCGACCACAGGGAGCCGCCTCGCGATGCAGATTGTCCGCGGAAAGAAGATCGAAACGCTCTACGATGCCGCGCAGATCGCCAAGCGCAACGAAGAACTCGCAGCCCAGATCGCCGCAGGCCCGACGAAGGATCTCCTGGTCATCGCCGTGCTGAAGGGCTCCTTCATCTTCGCCGCCGACCTCACCCGCGCCCTGCACGCGGCCGGCCTTGCACCGGAGGTCGAGTTCATCACCCTGTCGAGCTACGGCGCCGGCACCGTCTCGCAGAGCGTGCGGATCATCAAGGACATAGACAGCGACGTCCACGGCCGCGACATCCTGTTGATCGACGATATCCTCGAATCCGGCCGCACGCTCAGCTTCGCCAAGGAACTGATGTATGAGCGCGGCGCCCGCAACGTCACCATCGCCGTGCTGCTCGACAAGCGCGAGAAGCGCAAGACCGATCTCGAGGCCGACTATGTCGGCTTCGAATGCCCGGATCATTTCGTCGTCGGTTATGGCATGGACGTCGCCTATGCCTTCCGCGAACTGCCTTTCGTGGGGATCGTGACGGGCGACGCCGACGCCTGAGATCGAGGACGCTGCGCCGCCCCATCCCCTCGCCGCGGCAGCCGATCCCCAGATTCTTCCCCGTACGTTTACCGATCGACAAGGAAAGTCTGGTCTTTTCGTCCTGAACCGGGGCCGGATGGACAGGCCCAAAGGGGGATTGATGGCGAAGATCCTGATCACCGAAGACGAGGATTCGCTCCGCACCTTCGTGGCGCGGGCGTTGCGCATGGACGGTCATGAGACCGTGGAGGCGCCGGACGGCGCGGCCGGGCTCGATGCCCTGGAGGACGGCGGCTTCGACCTGCTGCTTTCCGATATCCGCATGCCCGTGATGGACGGCATCGAGCTGGTCCACAAGGCATCCGCGGCCCATCCTGCGCTGAAAATCCTGCTGATGACCGGCTATGCCGAGCAGCGCGAGCGCGCCGACGACCTGACAACGAAGATCGTCGATGTCGTCAGCAAGCCGTTCAGCCTGCCGGATATCCGCCGCGCAGTGGCACTGGCGCTTGCCGCCTGAGTAAAATGCCCTGCGGCTGACCGCAGCAAGCCGTCCGCCTCAGCGGATTCCCAGCAGGCGCTCCAGATAATCCCGCTCGAAGCCCGGCGCCGCGCCGGTACCGAGGCGGCGGCGGATCTCTTCGAGGATCTCGCGCGCCCGCTGGATATCGATCTCCTCGGGAATCTTGGTCGGCCCGCCGAAATCCGGACCCTGACCGTTCACCGAGCGCTCGCGGCCAAGCGGGTCGCGCCCGTTGCGGCCGGCCTGCGGCATGCCTTCGCCCTGGCCCTGGCCCATCGCCTGCATCTGGCTCATCATGTTCTGTGCGCCCTGACGCAACGCCTCCAGCGCCCGCCCCTGGCTGCCGACTGCCGATTCACCCTCGCCTTCGCCAAGCGCTTCCGAAGCACCCTTCATTTCCCGTCCGGCCTGGCCGAAGCCCTCGCCCGGCTGCAGGCCCATGCCCTTCAGCGCCTGCTGGATCTCGCCGAGCTGCTTCCCCAGCTTGTCCTGCTGCTCCTGCAGTTTCCTCAGCGCCTCGCGAAGCTGCTCGGCCGTCATCTGGTCGGTCGGCTGCTGGCCGGCGCCGCTGTCGCCGGGTTGCTGCTCGCCTTCCTCGCCGGGCATCGGGTCGCCGCGCTCCATGCGGTCACGCATCGCCTGATCGAACTGGAAGGTCTGCTCCATGAGCTGCTGCTGCTGCTGCATCAGCTGGCCGAGCTTGTCCATCTGCTGGCGCATCGCATCGTTCTGCTGGCCTTGCTGCCCCTGTTGCGGACGGCCGGCCTGGAGATTGTTCATCATGCGCTGAAGCTCGGAGAGCATCTGCTGGGCTTGGTCGCGCGCGCCGGAGCGGGCCAGATTCTCGATCTGGTCCATCATCCGCTGCAAGTCCTGCTGACGCAGGATCTGGCCCTGCTGCTGGGCGTTCTGCTGCATCTGTCCGTTCTTGGCGGCCTGGCGGGCCAGCTCCTGCATATAGGCCTGCATGGCCTCGCGCAGTTCCTGCATGAGCCGGGCGATCTCCTCGTCGGGGGCATTGCGCTCCAGCGCCTCGGAAAGCGCCTTCTGCGCCTCGCGCAGTTGCCGGTCGGCGAGCGAGAGATTGCCGTCCTCGATGCCGAGCGCGATCTCCCATAGATAATCGGCCGTCTCGCGCAACTGGTCATCGCTGCGTGACAGTTTCATGCGCTCGCCGGCCGAGCGCAGCAGAAGAAAATGCGTGAGATTCGGGATTGTCTCTTCCGGCCGGATCGCCAGCGCCTCGTTGAGCGCGATCGCCTGCGGCAACCTGCCGGCATCGAGCGCGAAGACCTGGCGCTGTTCGGCGACGGCCGCGGCAAGCGGCTCGTAGAAATTCTTCGCGGGCAGGATCATTTCGACCGGCTGGCTGCGCCCCTCCTGCCCCGCCGCATCCCTGGCGACGAGGGTGATCTTCACGCGCTTGCCGGAAAGCGGATGTTCGGAAAGGTTGCGGCTCGTCGTGCCCTTGGCATCGCGCGCGGCGCGGCGCGGCAGATCGAGCCGGTATTCCGGCAGCGGATAGAGCGGGCGAGCATCCTGCGGCTGGTCGACCGGCACGATCTCCGCATGGGCTTCCTGGACCCCGTAATCATCCTTGGCGATGAAGCTGATCTCCAGGGCGGACGCCACGGTCTTCTTCGGAATGCCGTCAAAGGCGATTTCCGGTACGCGGTCGGGAATGACCGTGAAAGTCCAGCTCCGGCCGTCGACCGTCAGCGTGCCGTCCTTCACGATCTTGTAGTGCATGGTCCTTGCGTCGTTCACCGCCACGGCGACAGGCTTCGGATCGGGCTTTGTCCCTTCCGCCGCCTTGTCCTTCGGCTTTTCCTCCTCGGGACGGATGGCGGTCGCCGTGTTCTCCCCGGCTGCCTGATAGGAGACCGGCTCGCTGCCGCTGCCGCCGGTAACACGCACGGTCAGCTCGCTGAACTGCGGAATGCGAATATCCCCCTTCGCCTCCTCGACCTGCTGGGCCTGGTCATGGCCGGTAAGGAAAACCGGCGCACGTGACGTGTGTGCCGGCGGGGTGACCCAGGCATCGATCCGCACGTCCGGCGCCGTCTCGGCCGGCATGCGGAACGAGACAACATCCGAAAGAAGGCCGCCGCGATTGGAATAGGAGAAGGCAAAGGCGATGGCGACGAGGAGCAGGGGTATCGCACGCAGCGCATGCCGGTCGTGGCGCGCGATGTCGGGCTCGGGCGTGCCGGTGCGCAGCGTGCCGATCAACCGCGCCATGCGCGCCTGATGCTCCCGCCACAGCGCTTCGCCGAAGGCATCGCCCACCGCCGGTCTGTCGTCCTGCACGCGGATCGCCTGGTGGGCAAGCGCATTGCGCGCCTCCAGCATGCGGTCAGCCCTGTCGATGGAGGGCCAGTCGATACCGCGCAGACGTAGGAGAAGCACGACGAGCCCGAGCGCGAAGGCGACGAGCGTTGCAATATGCAGCCAGGCCGGCGCATG
Source organism: Pseudomonadota bacterium (assembly GCA_023393655.1). GTDB lineage: Bacteria > Pseudomonadota > Alphaproteobacteria > Rhizobiales > Beijerinckiaceae > Allobosea. The sequence continues at coordinate 5,849 of JAEWKP010000222.1, forward strand.
ACGGAAATAGCCGAACCAGGTCAGCGCCAGGAACCCGGCGACCGTCAGGAGGACCGGCAGCAGGCGCGGCGCGAGCGCTTCGAGATAGAGGACAGCCCTGGCGGCGCGCCGCCCAGGCGCCCGA
>JAEWKP010000241.1 GCA_023393655.1 Pseudomonadota bacterium
TCATCGGCAAGGACACCAAGGTCGACCTCGCGGTGCTGCGTGTGAAGCACGACAAGCCGCTGCCCTTCGTGAAGTTCGGCGATTCCGACAAGATGCGGATCGGCGATCCCGTGATGGCGATCGGCAACCCGTTCGGCCTCGGCGGCTCGGTCTCCTCCGGCATCGTCTCGGCCCGAAACCGCGACATCAGCCAGGGCCCGTACGACACCTATATCCAGACCGATGCGGCCATCAACAAGGGCAACTCGGGCGGCCCGCTGTTCAACATGGCCGGTGAGGTGATCGGCATCAACACGGCGATCCTGTCGCCGACGGGCGGCTCGGTCGGCATCGGCTTCGCCGTGCCCTCGACGCTGGCGACCAATGTCGTCGACCAGCTCAAGGAGTTCGGCGAGACCCGGCGCGGCTGGCTCGGCGTGCGAATTCAGACCGTCGATGACGCCACTGCCGAGGCGCTCGGCCTTGGCACGGCACGCGGCGCGCTCGTCGCTGGCGTCGACGAGAAGGGTCCGGCCAAGCCGGCCGGCCTCGAGACCGGCGACGTGATCGTCAAGTTCGACGGCAAGGACGTGAAGGATTCCCGTGACCTGCCGCGCATCGTGGCAGCGACGCCCGTCGGCAAGGACGTGCCGATCGTGGTGATCCGCAAGGGCAAGGAAGAGACCAAGACGGTCAAGCTCGGCCGCCTCGAGGACGGCGAAAAGGTCCAGTCGGCCTCGGCGAACAAGCCGGCGGCGGAGCCGGCCAAGCCTGCTGTCACGACCGCGCTCGGCCTCGAATTCTCGGCGCAGACCGACGAACTCAGGAAGCGTTACACGATCAAGGACGGCGTCAAGGGCGTGGTCATTACCAAGGTCGACGCCAATTCGAACGCCGCCGACAAGCGCATCCTCGTCGGCGAACTGATCGTCGAGGTCGGCCAGGAGCCGGTCAACGCCCCGCAGGACGTGACCAAGCGGCTCGACGCGCTGAAGAAGGAGGGCAAGAAATCCGCCCTCCTGCTCGTCTCGAACGGCCAGGGCGAGGTCCGCTTCGTCGCCGTATCGATGAACTGAGACCGGTTGCGCCGGCAGAATGCGAGGGCGGTCCGTCAGGGCCGCCCTTTTTCATGTCCTGCCCGCAGACCGGTGACGAGGCGCGTGCGCTGGCGCGCGCCGGCCAAACGCGGGTAGAGCTTGGCTACGGCCCTGGAGAGACCGAGATGAAGATCAGCGAAATCCCCTTCGCCACCACCGACTGGTCGGCGGTCCCCGTGGAACATCATGCCGGCGACAGCGGCGAGGCGACCTGGCGCGTCCAGCATTTCGGCCCGGAGGATAACCGCATCCGGGTACGGATGGTCGAATATTCGCCTGGCTATGTCGCCGATCACTGGTGCTCGAAGGGCCACATCATCCTGTGCCTCGAGGGCGAGATGGAGACCACGCTCGCGGACGGGCGCGTGCTGCCGCTCAAGGCCGGCATGAGCTATCAGGTTGCCGACAATGCCGAGGCTCATCGCTCCGCGACCAAGACCGGCGCGAAGCTCTTCATCGTCGACTGATCAGCCCCGGACGATCTCGTCGCCGGTATAGCCCTGGGCGTAGAGCAGGGCGGTGAGGTCGGCATGGTCGAGCCGGGCATCGGCCGCGGCCGCCACCGCAGGCTTGGCGCGGAAGGCCGCGCCCAGTCCCGCTTCGCCGAGCATGGCGAGATCGTTGGCGCCGTCGCCGACGGCCATCGTCTGTTCCGGCGCCAGCTTGAAGCGGGCGCGCAATTCGACGAGCGCATCGAGCTTGGCCTGCTTGCCGAGGATCGGATCGGCGACTTCGCCGTTCAGGATGCCATCATCAGCGAGCAGCGTATTCGAGCGATGCTCGTCGAAGCCGATGGTCTGGCTGATCGGCCCGGTGAAGACGGTGAACCCGCCCGAGACGAGGGCCGTGTAGCCGCCATTCGCCCGCATCGTCTGGACGAGCGCCCGCCCGCCCGGCGTCAGCGTGATGCGGTCGCGGATGATCTCGCCGACGACAGAAAGCGGCACACCTTTCAGCAGGGCGACACGTTCGCGCAAAGCCGGTTCGAAATCGATCTCGCCGCGCATGGCGCGTTCGGTGATGGCGGCGACGTGCTCCTTCAAGCCCACGAAGGCGGCGAGCTCGTCGATGCATTCCTGGCCGATCATGGTCGAATCCATGTCGGCGAGGAACAGCGCCTTGCGGCGGGTCGCTACCGGCTGGACGATGACATCGATTGCGGCGCTTTCTAGGACTCCGCGGATGTCGGCTTCGAGCTTGCGCGCGTCGGCCGCTTCCGCGAAGAGGTCGGCAGCGATCGTGCCATCGAGTGTGGCTGTGCCGGTGATGCCGGGGACAGAACGGGCGAGGTGGGTGAGCAGGGCTTCGCCGACCAGCGCCTGGCCGTGGGCGGATACGAGTGTGGCGACGAGCATGTGAGGAACCGGGTGAAGGCGGCAGGGGAAATCGGCGCGGTGCTCATCGCAGGTCCGACCGCGAGCGGCAAGTCGGCGCTGGCGATCGAGATCGCGCGCCGCACCGGCGGAACCGTCGTCAATGCCGATTCCATGCAGGTCTATGCCGACCTGCGCGTTCTCTCGGCGCGGCCGACCGAGGCGGAGGAGGCGATGGTGCCGCATCGTCTCTACGGGCATGTCGACGGTGCCGTGAACTATTCGGCGATGCGCTATGCCGCCGATGTGACGACGCTGCTGGCGGGGTTGCGCGAAAGCGGCTCCCTGCCGATCCTGGTCGGCGGCACCGGGCTCTATTTCAAGGCCGTCACCGAAGGATTCTCGGCGATGCCGCCGGTGCCGGAGGCGGTGCGGACTGCCTTCCGTGCCGATGCCGAAGGGCGTGAGACGGCAGCGCTCCATGCCGAGCTTGCGGCCTGCGATCCCGCCATGGCGGAGCGATTGCGCCCGAGCGACCGGATGCGAGTCATGCGGGCGCTGGAGATTTTCCGGGCAACGGGGCGTTCGCTGGCGAGCTTCCAGGGCGAGCGCGAGCCGGGCCCGCTCGGCGACGTGGCGATGCTGCGGCTGTTCGTGCATCCCGAGCGCGAGGTGGTGAAGGAGCGGATCGACCGGCGCTTCGAGGCGATGATGGGTGAGGGGGCACTCGACGAGGTCGCGCAGTTGAAGCGGCGCGGGCTCGACCCGCTGCTGCCGATCATGCGCGCGCATGGCGTGCCCGGCCTGATCGCCCATCTCGACGGCGAGATCACCCTGGACGAGGCGATCCGGCGTGGCCAGGCCGATACGCGCGCCTATGCCAAAAGGCAGGTGACGTGGTTCCGCCACCAGATGGCAGGCTGGGAGGCGGTTGCGCCAGAAGCTGCGCTGGAGGCGGCTGTCCGGCGCCTCGGCTGCTGAAGTTCAGGCCGCTTCGGCGACAGGAAGCGGGTCGGCGAGGCCGAGGCGGTTGCGGCCCTCGTTCTTGGCGCGATAGAGCGCCTGGTCGGCACGGGCCGTCAATGATGCCAGCGCTTCGCCGGGGTGGCGGGCAGCAATGCCGAGGCTCGCGGTCACCTTGAGCGCCAGGGTTTCGGAAACCGGCATCGCGCGGCTGAGCAGGGCGTCCTGAATCCGACGGGCGCTCGCCGTGGCGGAGGCCAGGTCGCAGCCTTGCAGCAGGATGCCGAACTCCTCGCCACCGAAACGGCCGACCAGATTATGCTCGTTGCGGTACTGCCCGAGCAGGAGGTCGGCGAAGGCGCGGATCACGGCATCGCCGGCCGGGTGGCCATAGGTATCGTTGACCTGCTTGAAATGATCGAGATCGACGATGATCATCGCCAATGCGGTGCCATCCGCCTCGCTCGCCGCGATGGCGGCATTCGCCTTGTCGGTGAAGGAGCGACGATTGAGCAGCGCGGTCAGCGGATCGGTCTCGGCGAGGCGGCGGAGCTCTTCCTCACGCTCCTCGCGCAGGCAGATCTCCTCGGAGAGGGCGCGGCGGGTGGCCCGTTCGCGGCCGATCTCGAGCGCCAGCGTGGCGGCGCGCATCTGCAAGGTCTGGTTGGCGACGGTGAGGTCGGTGATATCGGTCAGCGTCAGCAGCAACCCGTCGCCCAGGGGGGCGATTGCGACCCTGAGCCAGGTCGTCGCGTCGTCATGCGTGAAGGAGGTTTCCAGGGTGTCGGCGCGCTGCAGCTCGATGGCGCAGAGACAGCGGCGCCAGACCGAGGGGTCGGACAGGAAGGTCAGGCTCTCGCGGCCGTCGGTATCGAGCAGGTCGGTTTCGGGACGCCCGCTCAACTCGGCGGCGCGCCGGTTGGCCGTGACGACGACCGCTTGCTCGATCTGGCCGGCGCCGTCGCGAATGGCGCGCAGGGCGACGATGCCGCAGGGCGAGCTTTCAAGCACGGCATTGAGCAGATCCTCGCGAAACTGCAACGGCCGGCTGAAGGCGATGACGAAGCGGCGCCCGTCATGCGTCACAGTCGGCAGGACGAGACGCTCCCACAGGGCAACGCGCACCGTCTCGGTCGAGCGATGCACGGTATAGAGCGGCCGGTCCTCGGCCAAGGCCTGGTCGAAGCTGTCGGCCGAGAAGCGGGCGACCTGCTCGCGCATCCCCGAGAGGCGCTGCCCGAGACGGCTGGCGCCGGAATAGCGGATGATCTCGCGCCCGAAATGCAGCCAGCGATAGTCGCTGTCGCCGGTCGGCTCGAGGATCATCAGGTCCTCACCGAAATCCGGGAGCAGCGCGGCTGCGAGTTCCTCATAGACCACGGCCGAGCCGTCGCGGCGATGAAGCGCGAAGCGGCGCAGGATCTGCGCGATCTCCGGCGCGTGTCCGCGCGCCGCGATATTCTCGGTGTGGACTTCGTAATACATATCCGCCCCGGTTCGAGCGCGCGGAGGCTAAGGGGGAACGCATTGAAAAATCGTTCTGCCATGGCAGCGGATTTTCCGGTGTGCCGCAGACCGGTCGGTAACCATGTTGTTGATGCTTGACCGGCCGCGCGCGCTCCGCTAGCGTTCGGCAACTTTCGTCAAGGATCACGAGCGCGATGCGCAAGCTTATTCTCGTAGAGGTGCGCTGGTAGGGGCCGGTTTTCGAACCGGGCGTCCCCGACGCCAGCGCACGCCCAGGCCCCTCCGAGGGCCTTTTTTATTGCCCGCATTCCAGACAGACTTAAAGACCAGCCGCAGGAGAGCGTTATGAGCGAGATGATGACCGGCGCCGAGATGGTCGTCCGCGCGCTTCAGGATCAAGGTGTCGAGCACCTGTTCGGGTATCCGGGCGGTGCCGTACTCCCGATTTACGACGCCATCTTCCAGCAGGACAAGGTCAAGCATGTGCTCGTCCGCCACGAGCAGGGCGCGGTCCACGCGGCCGAGGGCTATGCCCGTTCCGGCCCCGGCAAGGTCGGCTGCGTGCTCGTCACCTCGGGCCCCGGCGCGACCAATGCCGTCACCGGCCTGACCGATGCGCTGCTCGACTCGATCCCGCTCGTCGTCATCACCGGCCAGGTCCCGACCCATCTGATCGGCTCCGACGCCTTCCAGGAATGCGACACGGTCGGCATCACCCGCTCCTGCACCAAGCACAACTACCTGGTGAAGAGCATCCACGACCTGCCGCGCATCCTGCACGAGGCGTTCTATGTCGCCGCCAATGGCCGCCCGGGCCCGGTCGTGATCGACATTCCCAAGGACATCCAGTTCGCGTCCGGCACCTATAGCCGCCCGCGCGACAACCAGCACAAGACCTACCGCCCGGTGGTCAAGGGCGACCTGAACAAGATCAAGGCCGCGGTCGTGCTGATCGCCGGCGCCAAGCGGCCGGTCTTCTATACCGGCGGCGGCGTGATCAATGCCGGCCCGCACGCCTCGGCGCTGCTGCGCGAACTCGCGCGGCTGACCGGCT
>JAEWKP010000348.1 GCA_023393655.1 Pseudomonadota bacterium
CGCCTGCGGGCAGGACGGCGCGCTGGAGCCGATGGTCTCGGTCAGGGAAGGGGCGGGGCTCGGCAGCCGGGTCGTCGGTTCCAGCCCCAATCTCGAGGAGGTCACGAGGATGATCGCGGCCGGGCTCGGCATCGGCATCCTGCCGCTGGCCTCGGTGGCCGAGGCGCTGGAGAGCCGCTCCTTGTGGAACCTCGCGCGGCCCGAGGACCTGCTCGGCGCCGATCTCTATTTCATCTCCAACCCGGCCATGCAGCTCAGCGCCGCGGAAGAAGCCTTCCTGCGGCTGTTCGAGCAGCGGCTCAGCGCGACCGAGGAGGAGCCGACGGCCGAGGCCGCCGCGGTCCTGCTCAGCGATCCGCCCGTGCCATGACGGTGTGAAGCAGCACGTTGAGGCCGGGTTCGAGGTCCTCCTTCGTGCAGAGCTCGGCGTTGTTATGGGTGATGCCGCCCTTGCAGGGCGCGAAGATCATCGTCGTCGGCGCATGGCGGGCGACGAAATAGGCGTCGTGCCCGGCCTGACTGAGGATGTCCTGCGTGCGGTAGCCCAGCGCCAGCGAGGTCTCGCGCACGCTGTCGATCAGCTCCTGCGCGAAGATCTTGCCGCCCCATTTCCAGATATCGAGGATCTCGGCGGTGCAACCGGCGCGGGCGGCGGATTCGCCGACGGCGCGGCGAACGCGCTCGGCCATGACCTCCGAGGTTTCCGGATCGGGATGGCGCACGTCGCAGACGGCCTGTGCCCAGTCGGAGAGGATGCCCGGCTTGTTCGGCCAAGCGGCGAGGCGCGCGGCCGTCGCCTTGCCGCCGCCGGCGGCATAGGCCCAGCCGATCTCGTCGGTCTCGACCAGCAGGCGGGCGCCGGCGAGCAGGGCGTTACGGCGGCGCTCCATCGGCCAGGGGCCGGTATGGGCGGTCTCGCCCTTGAACTCGACGAGCATGCCGGTGCTCGGGAAGCCGCCGGTGACGACGCCGACCTGCATGCCGTCGCGGTCGAGGTAGTAGCCCTGCTCGATATGGAATTCGACATAGGCGTCGAAGGCGTGCGGCACGGCTTCCATCTCGCCGCGATAGCCGATCCGCTCCAGCTCCTGGCCGATCGTGCGGCCGTCCTCGTCGGTGCGTCCCTGCGCGAAGTCGAGCGTATAGGCGCCGACGAAGCAGCCGGAGCCGACCATCGGCGGCGAGAAGCGGGCGCCTTCCTCGTTGGTCCAGTTGACGATCTCGATCGGCCGGCGCGTGCGATGGCCGAGCGCATTGAGCGTGCGGCAGATTTCGAGCCCGCCGAGCACGCCGGCGATGCCGTCGAAGCGGCCGCCATTGATCTGCGTGTCGAGATGGCTACCCATCACCACCGGCGGCAGGCTGTCATCGGTGCCGGCGCGGCGGGCGAAAATGTTGCCGATGCCGTCGACGCGCACGGTGAGCCCGGCCTCGCGGCACCAGCCGACGAAGGTGTCACGGACCTGCTTGTCGGCATCGGAAAGGGCGAGGCGGGAGAGGCCGCCCGGCCGGCCCGGGCCGATCTCGGCCGAGCGCTCGATCGTGGTCCAGAACCGCTCGATGTCGATACGGGCCGTGTCGAGGCTGGGCATGACGGTCTCCTCTCCGCCGGATCGGGCGGGAGCTGCTGCGGGGCGACATGTCCGCTCTGCCATGGCGAGCGAACCATTGATCTCAGGATTTCAGGGGAGGGCCGGTGCAGGCAAATAGATATTGCCTATGCTAGCCATCGGGCACCTGCATCAGCGCAGGCTGGCGCTCTTTTCGGCTGTGCGCTGACGCGGCCGGACGATCGCCCAGGAGCCGACGAGCACGATGATCTCGGAGAGCGCGCCGCCGAGCAGCGCCCAGGACGGCGAGACCGTCAGCAGCAGCACGAAGACGAGCAGCAGGCCGGCGGCGGCGGCGATGGCCGAGAGGATCGCGATCGAGCGATAATCCTGCGCGATCTCCAGCCAGATGCGCGGCATGACATAGAGCATCGGCAGGCTGCTCATGACCCAGGCGAGCACGGATATCTCGAAGAACCGCGCGCCTTCGAGGCTGCCGGGCTCGATGAAGGGCAGGGCGATCAGGATGGCGACGCCGTAGAGGAAACCCAGCCCTGCCAGGACCGGCGGCCAGCGGCGCAGCCTCTGCCCAACCTTGGCGAAGTCGCGATGCGCGATGAGCCTCGAGAGCTCGGGATGTAGCATGTTGGCGAAGCCGGCGGAGACGATGCGCAACGGTGCGAAATTGATCAAGGCCGCCGCGATCGGGGCGTAGGCCGCCGGGCCGGCCATGGCCGCGACCATCAGAGCCATGCCCTGGCCCTGCAGATTGGTGATCGTCACGCTCAGAACCGACCATTTCAGCTCGCGCCAGAGCCGCCGGTAGCGTCGCCAGACATGTTGGCCGAGGCTGGGCCGGACGGCGCCTCGTCCAAGAACCTGCATCATCGCGATGCCGAGCGCATTGGCCGCTGCCATGACGATGAACGTACGGGGGAGGATATGGGTGCCGTCCCAGATCGCCCAGGCCGTCCCAACTGCGCCACTGAGGGTGAAGGCGAGGTCGCTGGCGCTGACAAGCATTTGCCGGCCCCGGGCGAAGAAGACCATGCGGATATGCGCCCGCATCGCCCACAACCCGACGAAGGCGCCGCCAAACAGCGCGCCCTCCTCGAGCCAGACGCTAAGGATGCCGGTGACGGCGAGGCCGAGCAGCAGAGACAACAGCATCGCGGCCGAACCGAAGGTGACTTCATAGGCGCCTGCCACACCGGAGCGGCGGCTCTGGGCGATCGCGATGCTGGCGGGCAGGGCCGTGAGTGCGCGGATATAGGTCAGGCCGAGGCCGCCGGCGACCATCACCAGCGCAAAGATGCCGTAGTCTCGTGCCGGGACCGCATGCAGCAATGCGATGTTGAGGCCGAGATGGAAGGCGCTCTGCATCGCCTCGCCGCCGACCATGACGACGAGCCGCAGGATGATGCTGCGAAGGGCCAGGAGGTTCATTGCGGGACGTTCGTGTTCCGGCGCAGGATGTCGTCGGCGACGGCTGCGATCGCTCGCGCCACGGCCTGCTCGCTGAACAGGGCCGTGTAGCGTTCCCGCCCCGCTCGCGCCATCGGAGCGAGGATACCGGGATTGCGGACGATCTCGGTCAATACCTGCGCCAGCGCATCGGCATCGCCCGGTGGGAGCAGGCGGCCGGTTATGCCGTCTTCCACCACCTCGCGCAGGCCGCCGATGGCGGAGGCGAGCGGTGGGCGGCCGAACGCCATCGCCTCGATCGCGACGCGGCCGAGCGATTCCGGCCGGCGCGACGGCACGGCGACGATATCCGCCCAGCGATAGAGCGGTGTCGGGTCGTCAAGGAAGGGCTCGACGCTGACATGGGAAGCGAGGCCGGCGCTTGTCACGGCTTCGCGCAGGGCGATTTCGAGGCCGGGGTCCTCGAAGGCGCTGCCGACGATGCGGGTCTCGATCCGGTTACGGATCTCCGGGGGCAGGGCGGCGAGCGCCGCGAGCAGCACTTCCTGCCCCTTGATGCGATTGATCCGACCGAGCATCAGCACGCGCAAGGGGCGCTTGCCGTCATAGTCCGTGGGTGTCCAGTCGGTGGGGCCGGTGACACCATTGTAGATGACGTCTGACGGAGTGCCGGGCGGGGCTTCGAAGGCGTCGCGTGTCGCCCGCGAGTTGAAGATCAGCCGGGCGCGGCCCCAGAGGACGAGCCGGCGCAGCAGCGTCCGGGTCGCGCCTTCCGGAATCTCGTGAATGTGCTGGAGCGCTTTGCCTGGGAAGAACCGGGCGGCCAGCACATGGTCCACGATGACCGAGGTATTGATATAGACGAGGTCGTAGCGTCTGAGGCGCCGAGCCGCCCGGAGCATGGCGCGGGGGAGGGCGATCGGCGCGGTTGCGATCAGCCGGGCCAAGTCCTTGCGCCGGAGTACCCAGAGCGGCTCGATCACGATCCGGCTGGCGCGGCTTTCGAGCAGCCCCCGGATCGGCCCCTCGCGTGGCAGAACGACCTCGATCTCGGCGGAAGGATAGGCCTGGCGCAGGGCCGCGACGCTTTCGGCGAAACTGCGATCCGAACCATAGAGCTCGTAACCCTGATGAATGCAGGCAATGCGAAGGGTCACGATCCATTTCCGTTCGAAGCCGCGGCGGCCCGCTCCGGGCACGTCCGGAATTCGGGAAAGCAGACCCTAACCATTGCAAATGAAAGGAGGATAAATCACGGTTCTTCAAGGCATAATAGCAGATGCGACGCTTTGCTCGTTATTCTGTGCGAGCCGGTTTGGACAGTTCGAAAATGGCTACCCCTCCCACTCTGCTGATCCTCGGAACACGCGGGATTCCGGCAGCGCATGGCGGTTTCGAGACCTTTGCGGAGAAACTGGCGCTCTTTCTCGTCGAGCGCGGCTGGCGCGTCGGCGTCTATTGTCAGGATGAGGTGACCACCGTCACGCAGCGCTTTCGCAGCGAGATGTGGCGGGGCATCGAGCTGATCCGCACGCAGGTCGCCTTGGAGGGGCCGCGCGCGACGCTGGAATTCGACTGGCACTGCGTGCGCGACGCGGCGCGGCGCGAGGCTGTCAGCCTCGTGCTGGGCTATAACGGGGCGGTTTTCCTGCCCTGGCTGCGCTTCGCCGGGCGGAAGGTCCTGACGAATATGGACGGCATCGAATGGCGCCGCCCGAAATGGTCCTTTTCGGTCCGTGCCTGGTTCTGGGTCAATGAATGGATCGCGGCCTGGTCATCGAACCGGCTCGTGGCCGATCATCCGATCATCGCCGATCATCTGGCGACCCGCCGCCCACGCTCTGCCACGGCGATGATTCCCTATGGCGGCGTGCCGATCCCGTCGGCGCCGACGGCTCCGCTCGCCAGGCTCGGCCTCGAACGCGGGCGCTATCTCGTCTCGATCGCCCGGATCGAGCCGGACAATTCGATCCTGACGCTGGTCGAGGCCTTTTCACGCAAGCCACGCGGCATGAAGCTCGTGATCCTTGGCACGCTTTCGGACGAGATCGAATACCATCGCCGGATCATGGCTGCGGCCGGGCCGGAGGTGCTGACGCCGGGCGCAATCTACGATGCGGGTATCGTGCAGGCGCTGCGCTTCCATGCCCGCGCCTATATGCACGGCCATACCGTCGGCGGCACCAATCCGTCGCTGGTCGAGGCGCTCTGGGCGGGCAATCCGGTCATCGCGCATGACAATCCCTATAACCGCTGGACGGCGGGCGATGCGGGGCTGTTCTTCTCCGACGAGGCAAGCTGTTCCGAGGCGATCGACAGGCTGATCATCGACGATGGTCTCGTGGCGGGCCTGAAGGCTGCGGCGCTGGCGCGGGCGCGGGAGAGCTTCGCGTGGGAGGCCGTGCTCGAACATTACGAGCGGGAGGCGCTGGCTCTGATGAACCGGGGCGCCGAGCCGGAACTGACCGCCGTCAAACTGGCGGACAAGGGCTGCGGATGAGCTTCAGCCGCCGGGCCGTTCTGGCGGGCGCTGCAGGAGCGGTTCTCCTCGGCCGGGCTCGGGCGCGGGCGGCGGGCCCGATCGCCCTTCGGCGCGGGATCAACCTGTGGCCCTGGTTCTCGCTGACGCGGGAATTTCCGGCGCCACGCACCGACTATGACTGGCCGCCTTTCCAGCTCGACCGACCTGTTCCGAGCGCGCGTGATCTCGCGCAGTTGCGGCGGGCGGGCTTCGATTTCGTGCGCATCCCGGTCGATCCCGGTCCGATCGTCGCCGCGGCGCCGCGCGAGCGGGGGCTCTTGCTGGATCAGGTCATGGCAGCGGTCGCGCTGGCGCTCGGCCAGGATTTCACGGTGGTCCTGAATCTCCACGCCAATGCGGCGACACATCACTGGACGCCAGCCTATCTCTTCGGCAGTGAGGCGGCGCCCGGCTTTCCGGCCTATCTCGCGCTGATCGGGGAACTGGCGCGGCGGCTTGTCCGGCTGGGGCTGGACCGCGTCGCGCTCGAACCCGTCAACGAGCCGTTCCAGGCTTGCGGCGCCGCCGAATGGGAGCAGGTCCAGATGCGCATGCTGGCGGCCGCGCGCGCCGTTGCCCCCGCTCTCACCCTGGTTGCGACAGGGGCCTGCGGCAGCATGATCGCCGGGCTGGAGCCGCTGAAGGCCAAGGCGCTCGTGGCTTTTGAACCGCTGCTCTTCACCTTCCATTTCTACGAGCCCTACCTGTTCTCGCATCAGGGCGCGAAATGGATGAGCGAGCCGTTCTATCCCGCGCTCAACGCAGTACCCTGGCCGGCTTCGCGCGGATCGCTGGAGGCGACGCTGGCCGCGGTCCGCGCCCGGATGGCGGAGCTCGGCCAGCCGGCAACGGGACGCGGCGCAGCCACCTATCGGGAGACCGAGCGGGTGCTGCAGGAGTATTTCGACGCCCGGCCGGACCGCCCCTTCATCGAGGGCTACCTGCGGAACGTTCGAGCGTGGTCGGTGCGCGAGGGCGTCGCTTCCGGCCGCATCCTGATGGGCGAGTTCGGCGCCGTCCGCACAGGGGCGGGCATCGCCGCTTCCGCGCCCGCCGACCGGGCGCGCTATGTCCGGGATGTCAGGGTGAGCGCCGAGGCGCTCGGCTTTCCCTGGGCCTTCTGGAACCTGTTCGACAGCCTCGGCCTGCTGGTCGACGATGTCAGCCGGCGGCCCGACCCGGCCATGATCGAGGCGCTCGGTCTGCGGATGCCCGGTTGAGCGGAACGGTTCGGGCCGAAGGTTCCGGCCGGTAGAGGCAGAGCACGACAATCGCGAATTTGGCGGGCAGCGTGGTCTTCGTTGCGATACTTTCCGAGCCGTTCAGGAGGATGATCCAGACGACCATCGGCAGCCAGACGCCGCCAGCCCGCCCCAGCCGCGCCAGCTCGTACATGAACAGGCCGAAGGCCACGGTGACCAGCGCGGTGACGATCGCGCCCTGATAGAGGATCATGCGGATGAAGGGGTTCTCGATGCCCCATTCCAGGCCGTTGACGCGCCGGAGCGTGTCGACGAGGTCGTTGTCCGGGCCGAAGACGAGGTCGCCCAGCGAGAACATGCCGAGCAGATCGAGCATTTCCTTGCGGGCATTGGCGCTGCCGCCGTCGGAGACGAAGCGCGCGACCAGATCGTCGAAGAAGCCGAGCACCGCCAGCCCGCCGATCGCGACCGGCAGCAGCGCCGCCAGCAGGCAGCTGATCGCGGCGCCGACCAGCGAGACCCTGCCGCGGCGCAGCGAGGCGAACAGCATGACGAAGCCGTAGCAGAGGCCCAGTGCCAGCGAGGCGAGAAGCGCGGTACGCCCGCCGAAGACGACGAGGGCTGCGCTTTGCAACGCGATCAGAGTGCCGCGCACGGAGGGCGACAGGGGGCGGGCGCCGCTGATCAGCGCCATCAGGTAGCAGGCCGTGATCATCGCGTTGGCGAGGGGATGGCCGTGCAGCGCCGCCGATCGCGTATCGGTCTCGAAGACGATGCCGTCGAAGCGGTAGGGGAGCAGCCTGATCTGGGTGACGAATTCTGCGAGTGCGAGCAGGGCGTTCAGCGTCATCACGACATGCAGCAGCGTGGTCAGCGTCGCCATGGTCTCGTCATCGGCATCGGCAAGCAGGAAGACGAGGAGGCAGGCGGCGACATAGGTGTCGACCAGGCCGCCGATGCCGGCGCCGCCGCGCAGCAGGGTCAGCACGATGACGGCGATGGTGACGACCAGCATCAGCAGCGTCGCCGGCCGGGCGCTGGCGAGATGGATGCTGCGGCTGACCGGGTCGCCGCTGGCGATCAGGCTCCAGCAGAAGACCAGCACGATCATATAGGTCGAGGGGTGGATCTTGGTGGCGGCGGAGCCGGCGAGGCCGTCGTAATTATAGCCGACGAGCCAGAGCATGCCGCCGGAGACGCAGAACAGCACGAGCACCGCGGCGAGCGTGCCGATGCGGCTCAGGCTGCCGAGGCGAGCCCAGCCCGGTGCCGCCCGAAGTCCTGCGGCGGCGCCGGGGCCGGCGGTGCGCATCAGCCGCGCCCGCCCGAGTCGACGAGGATCGTCGCCGTGATGGTGCGGCCCATGATGCGCGCGGCTTCCATCGCCTGGACGATGTCCTGCTGGCGTGTGCCGTAGAGCCGCGCGACAAGCACGATCTCCTCGGCCATGCCGACGAGCGGGGCGATCCTGACATTGCGGCCGAGCGCGCCGCCATCCATCACCACGAGATCGAAATGGCGGCTCGCATCGGCCAGCATCCGCGTCGCGAAGGTCCGGCCGACGCCCTTCTGCGGCGGGGCCTTGCGGCGCCCGCCCGACATCATCGCAACATCCTTGCTGGCGCCGAAATGGATCGCCGCCTCCAGGCTGCTTTCGCCACGGAGCAGGTCCATCAGGCCGGGGCCGCTCTCCTCCGGCGCCTTTTCGAGATCGGCATCGACCAGCAGCACGCGCTCGCCCTGTTGCACGGCGGCTTCCGCGAGGAGGTCCGTCACGCGCTCGCGATCGGCCGCGTCGGCCTCGACCGAGGTCAGGAGGAGGCTGCGGGCCGCCGTCGCGGCCGTTTCCGGCGCGTTGAACAGGCGCAGCAGCGCGAGCGCGGCCTCGCTACCGGCTTCGACTGGCGCGGGTGGCACCTTCCACAGGCGCCAGCGTCGCTTCGTGGCCGGCTTGCGGGGCCGCATGATGGCGATGACCGGCGCGCCCACCAGCGCCTCCGTCTGGGAACGTGACATCACATGAGGCGCGGCGTATTCCCGGATCAGGGCGAGGCCCGCGCCAAGGCCGAGACCCAGCATTCCGGCGGCGGCGGCGAGCGGCAGGATCGGCGGCCAGCTCTTCTGCTGCGGCGGCTGCGCCCGGCTGATGATGCGGGCATTGGTGGTGTCGAGATTGGCCTGCTCGCGGGTTTCCTGGGCGCGCAGCAGGAAATTGGCATAGACGGTGCGGGCAGCCTCGAGATCGCGCTGGAGATCGCGTAGCCGGACCGAGGCCTGGTCTGCTCCCTGCGTCTGCCGGGTCAGGGCTTCCAGCTTGCCGGCGAGCAGCTTCTCGTTGCCGAGCGCGCGCTCGTAATCGGTGCGCACGGATTGCTCGACGCGGGTGATTTCGGTCGCGATCATCTGGCGGATATGGACGAGCTGGCTCTGGGCCGCGCCGATCGAGGGGTGGCGCGGGCCAAGCTGGCTCTGCAGATCGGCCGCGCGCTGGACCAGCGTCGCCTCCTGCTCGCGCAGCTTGGCGACGACCGGCGACTGGATCGCCTCGGTCGAGCTGCCGGCCAGGCTGCCGCCGCCGCGGCGCTGCTGGGCGATCTGCTCGACCTGGGATTTGAGCGCGGCCGTTCGTGCCTGGGCGGCGGAGAGCTGGTTGCTGATCTCGCCGAGCTGCTGGTCGCTGATCAGCCGTCCGGAGGAGGCGACGAGATTGTTCTCCTGGCGGTAGCGCTCGACGGCGTTCTCGGCCTTCTCGACGCGCTTGCGCTGTTCGTCGAGCCGGGCGGTCAACCCGTCGGAGGCCTCGGTCGCTGCCTTGCTGCGGGCATCGGCCTGGTCTGCGAGATAGGCTTCGGCAATGGCGTTGGCGAGTTTCGCGGATTTCTCCGCATCCTTCGTCGTCACGACGACGTCGACGACGAAGACCTTGTCGGCGCGGCGCACCGAGAACTTGCGGCGCAGATTGGTCAGCGTGCGCGTTTCCGCGGGCGTCAGGCTGCCATCGGCATTCGGCGGATCGGCGGCGTCCCGGCCGAAAAGGCGCGAGAGCAGGCCCCGACCATTGAACTCGCTATCCTCCGCGAGATGCGTGGCGCGGATGGCGCGCATCAGCACGCTGGTGGACTGGATGACGCTGGTCTGGCTCTCGACCTGCGCCAGGCCGCCATCCGGAGAGACGGTGCTGGGGTTGACGTCGTTGTCGACGACGTTGCGATCACGCGGGTCGATCAGGAGCTGGGCCGAGGCGGTATAGAGCGGCGAGGTCACGACGCCATAGGCCAGCGCCAGGCCCGCCAGCAGGCCGGCGATGCCCAGGATCATGAAACGGCGGTGCCAGAGAATGCGCCAGAGCTCGGAAATCTCGACAGCGCCATCCGGGCGCCGGCGATAGCCTTCCCGAGGAGCCGGCTGCACCGCTTCCTCCTGCCGATGATCGCTCGCAGCCAGGCTGGCCATTCCTCATACTCTACATACGCAACAATGCCGGCACAGCGGCCTTTCCAGGCCGCGGCACCTCCGGGACCATGCCATCGACTCCTTAACAAGCCCCGCTCGGCCGCGACGCCGCTGCGGCGCAGGGCTAACCAAATCGAAATCCCGGCATGGCAGGTTGCCCGTCGCTCGCGCGTCGTTCGGCGCGCGCCGCCGCGTGGGATGGGGCATGCGACTGACGTTGACGATCGGTGCTTCGCCGTTGCGGCGATGGCATCTCCTGCTGATCGATCGCCTGAGCGGTATTCCGGGCCTCGATCTGTCGATCGCGCTGCCGGAGGTCGATCCGGCCGACCAGAGCGGGCTCGGGCTTCTGTTTCGCGTCGAAGGCCTCCTCCACGGCCTGCGGCCCGATAGCCTGTTCGCCACGGCCTCCCGCAGCGATGTGACGGTTCCGATCGGCCGGTCGGCGGGAACTGCCGATCTGGTTCTGGATCTCGGCACCGGAGCGACAGGCGTGCCGGGGCGTCGCTGGACCCTGCATAGCGACGGAGAGGCGGGAGAGGGCGCTCTCGTTGCTGCCTTGCTCGCCGGGCGGATGCCGCTGGTCGAACTGAAGGAAGGCGGCGAACTGATCGCCGCCGGCCGCCCGGGAACCGAATATGGCCGCGTCCTCCTGGCGACGCTGGACGACGTCCTCAGCCGGCTGGTGACGCTGATCGTTGCCGCGGTGTCCGGCGGGCGACTGCGTGTTCCGGCCCTGCCGATGATGGAGGCCGAGCAGCCGGCGACGTCCGTGCCGCAAGCCGGCATCGCGAAGACCATCGCCAAGGCGGGGGTCTCGAAAGCGCTCGCACTGGTCTACCGGACCTGTTTCCACGCGCCGCATTGGCGGGTCGGCTGGCGCAAGCTCGACGGCCCCGACCTGTTCACCCTGCAAAGGCATCCCGACAGCGGCTGGACCGATCTGCCGGATGACGGAACCCGCTTCTATGCCGACCCGTTTCCGATTCTGCACGATGGCCGGGTCACGCTCTTCGTCGAGGATTTCGTCCATGCGGTCGGCAAGGGCATCATCTCGGCGGTGGAATTCGGGCCGGATGGGCCGCTGGGCCGGCCCGAGCCCGTCTTCGAACAGCCGGGCCACCTGTCCTATCCCTTCGTCTTCGCGCGGGACGGGGAAATCTGGATGATTCCGGAAAGCTGCAGCGCGGGGCGGGTCGATCTGTTCCGCGCCACCGCCTTCCCGGGCGGCTGGGTGAAGGAGGCGACCCTGATCGAGGGCATCGTCGCAAGCGACGCCACCCTCATCGAACGGGATGGGCTGTGGTGGCTGTTCGCGACGGTGCGCGATGGCGGCGGATCGTTCTCCGACGCGCTGCATCTGTGGTCGGCGTCGGATTTCCGGGGACCCTGGGCCCCGCATCCGCGCAATCCCGTGCTGATCGATATCGCCTCGGCGCGCCCCGCCGGCCGCATGGTCCTGCGTGACGGCCAATTGCTGCGCCCGGTGCAGGATTGCCGCCTGGGCTATGGCAAGGCGCTCGGCATCGCCCGCGTCACACAACTCGACGATGCCGGTTTCGCGCAGGACATCGGGACCATCCTCGAAGCCGGTCCGCTCTGGCCCGGCCGCCGCCTGCACAGCCTGAACAGCGCCGGCGGCTTCGAATTCATCGATGGCTCGGCGATGGTTCGGCGGAATCCGCTGGCTCGGCGGAAGCCGGCGGACGCGAACGCCAGTTCCTGAGGGCGTGACCGGCTCTGTCGGCGAGCACGGCGAGCCGGCCGACCAGCGTGCGCGCGCCAGTCACCGAATCCAGCGTCTCGGACTGCGTGGCGAAGCGCCGCTTGAAGTCCTCGCCGCCGCACATGAAGTCGACCATCTCCAGGCCCTGGTCGATCGACCACTGGATATAATCCATCATCAGGACCATGCCGGGCGAGGCGCGCTCGAATTCCGGGTCGTAAGTGGTGATGAAGGCCATCATCCGCCGGCGCTGGACGACGTTGATCGAGACCGCGACGACGGTACCGGCCAGTTCCAGCACGAAGACATGCAGGATGCCGAGCCGGGCCATCACGCCGACCAGCGCGGCAAGCGCCGGCGCGCCCTCGTCGAACAGGTCGGAGGCGCGGCCGTGCCGCTCCAGCCATTTGCGCTTGAGGGCGGCGACGCGGGCGAGCACCGGCTCCAGCGGCTCGTCCGGGCCCATCAGGCGGAAGCGGAGTTCGCCGCCTTCCTCCATGAATTTCCGGCCGCGCCGGTAGTTCTGCCGCGTTTTCTTAGACTGCGCCTCGAACCAGTCCGTGCCGCGCTGCCAGGGGCCGGCGACGCGATAACTGATCTCGCTGCGATGGTTGGGGCGCAAGGTGCCGGCCGTGACGTCCGGGGCGATGATGCCCCGGATGGCGGCATCCGGCAGGAGCCGGTTGAGATAGAGCATGTCGAAGCGGCCGGCTGCGGCGATTTCCCACCACAGCGCGGCGACGGCGTCGCGGTTCCGGTCTGGGGCGAGGAGCGCGTCGCCATAGTCGCTATGCTCCTTGGCAGCCCATTCCAGCACGTTGACGCCGCGGCGCCGGATCGTGGCGAAGGGCAGCACGGCTTCGAGCTCGGCGCCGTTCCACACCAGGCCGATCAGGAGGTCGCGGTCGTCGCGGCGCGTCGCCGTGCGCCACCAGGCATCGATCCAGCCATGGCTCTGGAAGACGAGCCCGTCGCTGCGTTGCCATAGCGCGTCCCAAGCCGGGCCGATTGCCCTGAGCCTGTCGTATGACCTGACGATTTCCAGTTCCCGGCCGCCTGCCGCGGCGAGCCGCTTCTGCCCGCTCACGACCGGGTTTCCTCGATCTCCGGCGCGGCCTGCTGCCGGCTGGCGCGCGGGCGCAGGCGCAGCCTGATCTGGCGCCACATCCGCTTCAGCGGCATCAGATAGAGGCCGGAGAGGGACTGGTAGTCGCGGACATTGCGCTCCATCAGCCCGAACTTGAAGTCCTCGTCGGGCTTGGGCACGCAGAGCGTTCCGAAGAAGCGATCCCAGAACGAGAACAGCAGGCCGAAATTCTTGTCGTAATGGCGCGGGTCGACGCTGTGATGCAACTGATGCCAGTGCGGGCACAGGACGACATTGTTGAGCGATCCGAACGAGATCTTGAAATGCGTGTGCCTGACGAAGTCCATCATCAGGATGTTGCGCATCACATAGACATTGATGCCGAACACGGTGAGTTCGACCAGATTGAGCGAGACCAGCGACCAGATGCCGAAGCAGATGCCGGGGATGACGCCGTCCCAGGCCCGGTTCATCAGTTCGTCCAGCGGGTGGACGCGGTCCTTGGTGATGCCGACCATCACCTCGGCGGAATGATGGACCTTGTGCAGCTCCCACAGGATCGGGAAGCGGTGCTGTGCAACGTGGTAGAAATAGTACGAGATGTCGTAGGCCAGCAGCATCGTCACGGTGAAGATCACTGTCGTGACCGGTCCGGCCGGGCCGGGGATCAGGGGCGGGTCGATCTGGAAAATCGTCGCCAGGACCCGGTTGGTCGCATAGCCGACCGCGACGACGAAGGTGATGCCGGCCGGCAGCATCAGGAAGGGCATGATCGCCTTGCGCGTGACCCAGAACAGCAGGTCGGCCTTGGCTGAGGGATGGGTGATGATCTCGTGGGGAAACACGAAATCGAAGAACTCGCGGAAGCTGCGCTCCTTCGTCGTCCTGAGATAGGCGACGAGCGCGCTCACGAGCGCCGTCAGCAGGAGCAGCCCGGTCGCCACCAGGCTCGTCGCCGAGATCTTGTCGAGGATCCTGCCGATAAAATCGGCCATTTGCGCAAACATCGGCATCTCAATCATCGATGCGGAGCCACATGGCTGGCCCGCGGGTGATTAAACGTTTAGCCGAGGGGATGAAAGGCCAAGGCCCAAGGTTAAGCCATTTCTGGTTAAGCCCGGGCGACCGCGTTCGCAGAATGTGGAGGGTCAGCGATCGGGCGAAAGCTCCGCATAGACCAGGCGGTTGCGACCTTCGTTCTTGGCGCGGAACAGGGCGAGGTCGGCGGCATTGACCAGCCGGGCGGGGGCACCCTCGGCATCCGGCCAGGCGGTCGCGACGCCGACGCTGATCGTCACCCGGTCGGTGCCATGAGCGATGTTCAGGTCGCGCACGCCCTGCACCAGCCGCTCGGCGACATGGACGGCCCCTTCCTGCGGCACACCGGTCAGGATCACCACGAACTCCTCGCCACCGAAGCGCGCGGCGAGATCGGTCGAGCGGGTCGAGCCGTCCTGGATCACACGGGCGACCTGCTTCAGCACGTCGTCGCCAGCGAGGTGGCCATAGGCGTCGTTGTAGCGCTTGAAATGGTCGACATCGATCATCAGCACCGAAAGCGGGCTCTGGGTGCGCTGGCAGCGCCTCCATTCGGCGGCGAGATACTCGTCGAAATAGCGCCGGTTGCCGAGGCCGGTCAGGCCGTCGATCCGGGTCAGGCGTTCGAGCTCGAGGTTGGCGCGCATCAACTCGCGCTGGCTCTCGCGCAAGGCGCGATAGGCCTCGTCGCGCTGGAGATGATCGAGATAGGCGCGGGTGTGGTAGCGCACCCGGGCGATCAGTTCGATCTTGTCGGGCAGCTTGACGAGATAGTCGTTGGCGCCGGCCTGGAACGCCTCGCTCTTTGTCGACGGGTCCTCCTTGGTGGAGAGCACGATGACGGGCACGGCATGCAGCGCGGGATGCTTGCGGTACTGCCGGACGAGGTCGAGCCCGTCGACGCCGGGCATGACGAGGTCCTGAAGGATGACCGTCGGCTTGACGCGCTGGGCGATCGCGATCGCCTCCAAGGGATCGGTGCAGTAGTGAAAATCGAGATCGCCGTGGTGAGCGAGCGCGCGTCGGACCGCTTCGCAGACCATGACCTGGTCGTCGACCAGCAGGACCATTGACAGGTAGCTGTCGGCCGGAGGCGGGACGTCGGGCAGGGAAGATTTCGTTTCGCCTGTCATGGGCAACCTTCATCAGGACGACGGAGCGCACGCCTCGGTCAGGCGGGGAGCGATCGCGGCCAGCGGCAGAATCTCCGCGGCCGCGCCAATCGCGGCAGCAGCCTTGGGCATTCCGTAGACGGCGCTTGTGGCTTTGTCCTGCGCAATCGTCAAACATTGCCGGTCGCGCAGGAGCTTCAGGCCGCGGGCGCCGTCTCGACCCATGCCCGTCAGCAGGACGCCGATTGGATCTCCCTGCCAGCTTTCCGCGACGCTCTCGAAGAACACGTCCACCGACGGACGATAGGGGTAGTCGCGCGGTTCGGCGCGATAGCCGAGCTCTCCACCCGCCTCGAAGACGAGGTGATCGGCGCTCGCCGCGATGAGGACCGCCCCGCGCTCCGGCCTGTCGCCTTCGCGGGCGGGCCGGACGGGCAGGCGGCAATGCTGGCCGAGCCAGCTCGCGAAGCCCGGGACGAATTGCTCGTCGAGATGCTGGACGAGGATGATCGCGGCCGGGAATTCGGGGGACAGGCCGCCGAGCAGGGTCGCGACCGCCGCCGGGCCGCCGGCGGAGGCACCGATGGCGACGAGGCGTTGTGAGGGAGATGCGGGAGCCGGTGGCCGGCGCTGGCTGCGGGGCGCCGGCGGCAGGCTGCGCGAGAGGCGGCCGATCGTCGTGATGCGCAGGAGCAGGGCCGTCGTCTGCGCCGAGCCATGGCCGCCGAGACCGACGCTGGGGATGTCGACCGCATCAAGCGCGCCATGGCCCATCGCCTCGTAGACGCCGGAGACATTGGCATCGACGCTGGCCGTGACCAGCAGGATGGGACAGGGCGTCTCGGCCATGATCCGGCGCGTCGCTTCGACGCCGTCCATCTCTGGCATGTTCAGGTCCATCAGGATCAGGTCCGGCCGGTCGCGCCGGCAGGCCTCGACCGCCTCGCGGCCGTTCATGGCTATCCACGCCACTTCGTGCTCCGCCGTTGAAGCGATGACGCGTCGCAACAGCTCGACCGCCATCGGCAGGTCGTTGACCAGTCCGACTCTCATGAAACGCCCCCACAGCGCATGCCCTGATTCATGGTTCGCCGATCAGGTCGACGACCGCATGGATCAAAGTTTCGTCGTGGAAGCTCCCTTTGGTCAAATAGTAATCCGCGCCGGCATCGAGGCCGCGGCGGCGATCCTCCTCGCGATCCTTGTAGGAGACGATCATCACCGGCAGGTTGCGCAGGTTGGGATCGCGCTTGATCAGGGTGACGAGCTCGATGCCGTCCATGCGCGGCATGTCGACATCGGTCACGACGAGATCGAACGGGTCGGAGCGCACGGCGTTCCAGCCGTCCATGCCATCGACGGCGACCTCGACCTCGAAGCCGTGATGGTCGAGCAGCTTGCGTTCGAGCTCGCGCACCGTCAGTGAATCGTCGACGACGAGGACGCGCTTGCGCCGTTTCTGGCCGGCGCGCGACACGCTGCGTTCCAGCGTCCTCAGGCGCCCGCCCGAGACCAGCTTGTCCATCGAGCGGATCAGGTCCTCGACATCGAGGATCAGGACGGGCGAGCCATCATCCATCAGGGCGGCGGCGCTGACATCCTTGACCTTGGCCAGGCGCGGATCGAGCGGCCGGACCACGAGCTCGCGCTCGCCGAGGAAGCGGTCGACCACCAGCGCGTAGAGATTGGTGCCCTCGCCGACGACGACCGTGGGCAGTTCGGCTTCACCGGCGGCCGCTTCGCCCCGGCCGAGGATCTCGTGGGCTGTGACGAGACCGACCTGCTGCTCGCCATGGCGGAAATGCGGGCGGCCTTCGAGCAATTCGATCTTGTCTCGCGGCAAACGCAAGGCGCGGACGATCGCGGTCAGCGGCAAGGCATAGGGCTCGCCGTCGATCTCGACGAGGAGCGCGCGGATCACCGACAGGGTCAGCGGGAGCTGGAGCTGGAAGCGGGTGCCGATGCCGGGCTCGGAAGCGACAGTGACCTGGCCACGCACCTGCCGGACCATGGCCTGCACGGCGTCGAGCCCGACGCCGCGGCCGGAAATGTCGCTGACCGTCGCCTTCATCGAGAAGCCGGGCAGGAAGAGGAATTCGAGCAGCTCCTCCTCGCTGAGATCCCAGACCGTCTCGGCGGTGGTCAGGCCGCGCGCCAGCGTCGCCTGCCGGAGCGCCTCGATATCGATGCCGCCGCCATCGTCCGAGACGATGATCTGGAGCAGGCCGGCATTGTGCCGCGCTTCCAAACGGATCAGGCCCTCGGCCGGCTTGCCGTTGGCGCGGCGCTGCTCGGGCG
The DNA here is from genome assembly GCA_023393655.1 of Pseudomonadota bacterium. GTDB lineage: Bacteria > Pseudomonadota > Alphaproteobacteria > Rhizobiales > Beijerinckiaceae > Allobosea. Next base: position 17,413 of record JAEWKP010000348.1, read on the forward strand.
CCTCGATGCCGTGGTCGACGGCATTGCGCATGAGATGGCCGAGTGGCGCATCGAGCTGCTCGAGGATGTCGCGGTCGATGCTGGTGGCGCCGCCGACGATGTCGAGGCGTACCGTCTTGCCGAGCGCCCGGCCAATGTCGCGGACGTTGCGCTGGAAATGCCGGACGCCGTCCTCGAACGGTCGCATCCGGCTCGCCAGCGTCTCGTCATAGAGCCGGTTGGCGAGGTCGGTCGCGCGCCGGTCGACATTGTCCATCTCGTCGAGGCGCTGGGCGAGCAGCGCCTGGCTCTCCGCGAGCTTGAGCTGCGCGGCCGCCAATGCCAGCGTGGCGCGGTCGTCGCCATCGGCGGGCATCGCGGCCCGCAGGTCCTCGAAGTTCTTGGCGAGCTCGGCCTGGACGCGCCGCAGCCGCAACAGTCCGTCGTTGAAGGGCCGCAACCGGCGCGCCGACATTAGCGATTCACCGGCGAGGCCGAGCAGGCGGTTCAGGCTGTCGGCGGTGACCCTGACCATGCGCTCGCCGGTCGCTGGATCTCCCGCAGGCGCAGGCATTTCGGAGCGGACAGCAGGCGCGGGAGGCGGCTCTGCGCCGGGCGCCGTGTCGGCCGGGTTGGCCTCTGGGCCGGATGGGCTCGGCGACGGAGCATCGGTCGTCTGGGAAGCACTGCGCAAGGTCTGTGCGAAGGCCTCGATCCGGCCCCTGGTTTGGGTGTCCGGCTCGCCCGCTCCGGAAGCGATTTCGCCGAGCAGGTCGATGCCGGCGAGTAGTGCGTCGATATGCCTGCGGTTCAGCCGGATCTTTCCGTGCTGGGCGGCGACGAGGCATTCCTCCATCTCGTGAGCGACCTGCACGGCCGGCGAGAGGTCGATGATGCGGGCGGCGCCTTTCAGTGAATGGGCGGCACGCATGCAGGCTTCGAGATGCACGGCGGCAGCCGGATCACGCTCCAGGGCGAGCAGGCCGGTCGTGAAGGCCTGCGACTGCGCCGCTAGCTCGGCCCGGAACAGGTCGAGCATCGAGAGGTCGCTGAGATCCCCGCCGCTCATGCGATGCTCCGGTCGATCAGGGAGAGCAGACGCACCGCATCGAGGCAGCCGACCGCGCGGCCGTTCCACGGGCTCATCCTCTCGCCGACGCTGGCGGCCCCCCGGCCGCCCGTCG
>JAEWKP010000414.1 GCA_023393655.1 Pseudomonadota bacterium
ACCAATGCCGTCACCGGCCTGACCGATGCGCTGCTCGACTCGATCCCGCTCGTCGTCATCACCGGCCAGGTCCCGACGCATCTGATCGGCTCCGACGCCTTCCAGGAATGCGACACGGTCGGCATCGCCCGCTCCTGCACCAAGCACAACTACCTGGTGAAGAGCATCCCCGACCTGCCGCGCATCCTGCACGAGGCGTTCTATGTCGCCGCCAATGGCCGCCCGGGCCCGGTCGTGATCGACATCCCCAAGGACATCCAGTTCGCGACCGGCGCCTATAGCCGCCCGCGCGACAACCAGCACAAGACCTACCGCCCGGTGGTCAAGGGCGACCTGAACAAGATCAAGGCCGCGGTCGAGCTGATCGCCGGCGCCAAGCGGCCGGTCTTCTATACCGGCGGCGGCGTGATCAATGCCGGCCCGCACGCCTCGGCGCTGCTGCGCGAACTCGCGCGGCTGACCGGCTTTCCGGTCACCTCGACATTGATGGGACTGGGCGCCTTCCCGGCGGCCGACAAGCAGTGGCTCGGCATGCTCGGCATGCACGGCACCTACGAGGCCAACCTCGCGATGCATGACTGCGATGTCATGATCAATATCGGCGCGCGCTTCGACGACCGCATCACCGGACGCATCGACGGCTTTTCGCCGCGTTCTAAGAAGATCCATATCGACATCGACCCGTCCTCGATCAACAAGACGGTCAAGGTCGATATCGGCATCGTCGGCGACTGCGCCCATGTGCTCGAGGACATGGTCCGGATCTGGCGCGAGACCGGCGCGCAGACCGACAAGACCGCGCTCGCCGCCTGGTGGACGCAGATCGACGGCTGGCGCGGGCGCAAGAGCCTCTCCTACAAGCGCTCTGACACGATCATCAAGCCGCAATACGCGCTGGAGCGCCTCCATGCGTTGACCAAGGATCGCGACACCTACATCACGACCGAGGTCGGCCAGCACCAGATGTGGGCCGCGCAGTACCTGCAGTTCCAGGAGCCGAACCGCTGGATGACCTCCGGCGGCCTCGGCACGATGGGCTACGGCCTGCCGGCAGCCATCGGCGTGCAGATGAAGCATCCCGAGGCGCTCGTCATCGACGTCGCCGGCGAAGCCTCGATCCTGATGAACATGCAGGAGATGTCGACGGCGGTGCAGTACCGGCTGCCGGTGAAGATATTCATCCTCAACAACGAGTACATGGGCATGGTGCGCCAGTGGCAGGAACTGCTGCATGGCGGGCGCTATTCGGAGAGCTATTCGCAGTCCCTGCCGGACTTCGTGAAGCTCGCCGAGGCCTATGGCGGTCACGGCATCCGCTGCTCTGACCCGGCCAAGCTCGACGCCGCGATCATGGAGATGATCGAGACGCCCGGTCCGGTGATCTTCGACTGCCTCGTCGCGAAGGAAGAGAACTGCTTCCCGATGATCCCGTCGGGCAAGGCCCATAACGAGATGATCCTCCCCGATTTCGAGGGCGATACCGGCGAGATCATCGACGCCAAGGGCAAGCAACTCGTCTGACGAAGCATCGTCATGCTCGGGCTTGATCCGAGCATCCCGGGCGGAGTGAAGCGCCAGCCGGCGCCCTTCCGTCGGGAGATTCTCGGGTCGAGGCTCCGCTTCGCCCGAGAATGACGGCAGCGCTCCGAGAAGGAAAACACCATGGCCAGCATCGGTCTGATCGGCGGGATGAGCTGGGAGTCGACCGCGGTCTATTACCGGCTCCTCAACGAGGGCGTCCGAGCCCGCTCGGGCGGCCTGCACTCGGCCGACGTGCTGCTGCATTCGGTCGATTTCGCTCCGATCGCGGACATGCAGGCGAAGGGCGACTGGGCCGCGGCCGGTGCTGCGCTGGCTGCGAGCGCGCGTCGCCTCGAACAGGGCGGGGCTTCCTGCCTCGTGCTCTGCACCAACACGATGCACAAGGTCGCGGACCAGATCATCGCCGCGACCAAGCTGCCCTTCCTGCACCTCGCCGATGTCACGGCGCGGGCGGTGCTGGCCTCGCCCTCACGGCGGCCGCTCCTGCTGGCGACTCGTTTCACCATGGAGCAGGGCTTCTATCGCGACCGGCTCAGAGCCTTCGGCGTCGAGGCGCTGGTGCCGAATCCAGATGAGCGCGACGATGTCCATCGCATCATCTACGAGGAGCTGTGCCGCGGGCGGATCGATCCGGTCTCGCGCGAGCGCTATCGCGCCATCGTCGCGCGGGCTGCCAGGGAGGAGGGCGCCGACGGCATCATTCTGGGCTGTACCGAGATCGGCCTGCTGCTGTCGCAGGACGATGTCTCGGTGCCGGTGTTCGACACGACCGCCCTGCATGTCCAGGCAGCTCTCGATTTCGTCGACGAGTGGGAGGTTGCCGCGGCATGAAGCTTCTGATCGGCAACAAATGCTATTCGTCCTGGTCGCTCCGGGCCTGGCTCCTGATGCGCGTTGCCGGCATCGCCTTCACCGAGCAGCTCGTGCCGCTCGACGAGCCCGGCTTCAAGGAGACCGTCTTCGCCGCGGCGCCCGGCAGCGGCGGCACGCTGCCGATGGTGGTCGATGGCGATGTCGCCGTCTGGGAGACGCTGGCGATCTGCGAATATCTGCATGACACGCATCCGCAGGCCGGGATCTGGCCGCGCGATATTGCGGCGCGTGCGCATGCGCGAGCCGTCTCCAGCGAGATGCATGCCGGCTTCACGGCGCTGCGCAGCACCTGCCCGATGAATCTGGGCAAGCGCTTCGCCGCGCGCGATCGCGGTCCCGGCGTCGCCCGCGACGTCGAGCGGCTGACGGCACTGTGGCGGCAGGCGCGCGAGCGCTTCGGCGCCGGCGGGCCTTTCCTCTATGGCGAATTCTCAGCGGCGGATGCGATGTTCGCCCCCGTCGTCACCAGACTGGACACCTACGGCATCGCCGTCGATCCTGTCTCACAGGACTATATGCGGGCGATCCTCGCGCTTCCCGCCTATCGGGAGTGGCTTGCCGCGGCGCTGGCCGAGCCCTGGATCGTAGCGCAGGACGAGGTCGACGAACCCGCCCTCGTCAACCTCCGCTGACAGCTCCTATTTCATTCCCTCGATTTCATCCGCTCCAACCCGCCTGCAGGTCCGTCATGTCGAAGCCCGCTACCCACTACCCGAATGCTCCCAAGGCCCAGCCGACCGCGCGTCATACCCTGGCGGTGATCGTCGATAACGAACCGGGCGTTCTTGCCCGCATCGCCGGGCTGTTCTCGGGCCGCGGCTACAATATCGAGAGCCTCACCGTCTCCGAGACCGAGCATGAGAAGCATCTCTCACGCATCACGGTTGTGACCTCCGGCACGGCCAATGTCATCGACCAGATCAAGGCGCATCTCGACCGGCTGGTGCCGGTGCACCGTGTCGTCGACCTGACCGAGCAGGGCGAGGCCCTTGAGCGCGAACTGGCGCTGATCAAGGTCGTCGGCAAGGGCGATCACCGCGTCGAGGCGATGCGGCTCGCTTCGGCCTTTGGCGCGCGCGTGCTCGACGCCTCGCTGACCTCGTTCGTCTTCGAATTGACCGGGGCGACCGAGGAGATCGAGCGCTTCATCAAGACGATGACGGCGGTGGGGCTGACGGAAGTCTCGCGTACCGGCATTGCCGCGATGAGCCGCGGCCCGGACTCGATGTGATCACCGGCTTCTGCCGGTGACACGCCGTTACGAGATCGCGGTCGCCGGCTGCGGGCCGGCGGGGCTTGCGGCTGCGCTGCTGCTGGAGCGCGCCGGCCACCGCGTCACGCTGGTCGAGCGCTTCGCGACGGCGCAGCCGCTCGGCTCCGGCCTGATCCTGCAGCCGACCGGGCTTGCCGTGCTGCGCGAGTTGGGGCTTGCCGACGCGCTGATCGCGCGCGGCAGCCGCCTTGATCGACTTTATGGGTTGGGCTCGGCCACCGGCTCCGTCGTGCTCGACGTGCGCTATGCCGCGCTCGGCCCCTATGCCTTCGGCCTCGGCATCCATCGCGGCAGCCTGTTCGAAGCACTGTTCGCGGCTGTGACAGCACGCGGTATCGCGGTCGAAACCGGCTGCGAGATCGTGGATGTCGAAGGCGATAGTGGCGGGCGGGTTTCGCTCGTTCTGGAGAAGGGCCGAAAGCTCGGGCCGTTCGATCTCGCCATCGATGCCTTGGGCGCGCGCTCGCCCCTGATCGGCCGGGCCTTGCGGCCGGTGCGGCAACGCCCGCTCACCTATGGGGCGGTCTGGGCCAATGCATCGCTTGCGGCGGGGTTCGATCCGCATGCGCTGGAGCAGCGCTATCATCGGGCCAGCGTGATGGTCGGTGTACTGCCGATCGGCCGGCGGCCTGACGACGAGACGCTGCTCGCTTCCTTCTTCTGGAGCCTGAAGCCGGCTGAGCACGCGCAATGGCTGGCACGGGGGCTCGATGCCTGGAAGGCGGATGTGCTCAGGCATTGGCCGCAGACGGCGCCGATGCTGGAGGCCATCACGTCATCCGAGCAATTGCTGCTGGCCTCCTACCGGCATCACACCTTGCCGGTGCCTGCCGGGCGCGGGCTCGCCTTCATCGGCGATGCCGCCCATTCGACCAGCCCGCAGCTCGGGCAGGGCGCCAATATGGGCTTGCTCGATGCCTATGCGCTGGCGATGGCCGTGAACGAGGCTGCGGATATCGCCGAGGCCCTTGATCGTTATGCGCGGCTGCGGCGCTTCCATGTCCGGCTCTATCAGGTGGCGAGCCGCCTGTTCACGCCGTTCTATCAGTCCGACAGCTACGTGCTGCCCTTGCTGCGTGATCGGCTGGTGCCGCCTCTGGCACGTCTGCCGGGGATCGACAGGCAACTGGCCTTGCTTGTCGCGGGATTGTATGGCGATCCCTTGCGGGCCCTGAAGCTGGGACGGGCCTTCCCGACATCGTCCACCATCGCGAGTGCCAGGGCATGACGACACCGAGCCTCGAACAGATCGCGTTGCTGCTCGGCATCGTCGGGCTGGGCTGCTTCGCCTGGCCGATCGTGATGCGCGTCTCCGGCAAGGCGCCGCCCGAGCCGCTCGGCAGCGGCAAGAGCCTGCGTTCCCCGCTCTGGTGGGCAGGTTTCCTGCTGACCATTGCGGCGATCTTCCTGCAGCGCATTGCCAGCCAGCAGGCCGGCTGAGCCTCAGCCGCTGAAACCGCCCTCGTCGAGGAAGGCGCGTTCCTGCGCCGTGGTCTCGCGGCCGAGCACCGGATTGCGGTGCGGGAAACGACCGAAATCGCGGATGATATCGCGGTGGATCTCGGCATATTTCACCCCGTCGGCATCATCGGCGGCCACGCAGAGTTCGATGCAGCGCTCCTGGTCGGCGAGCTCCTCCGAATGCATGAACGGCATATAGAAGAAGCGCTTCTCCGGCGGCTGATAGGCCTCGTCGAATCCTTTGATGATTGCGCGCTCGGCGATTTCGACCGCTTGCGCATCGGTGGCGAAGGCGCGCGGGCTGCCGCGGAACATGTTGCGCGGGAACTGGTCGAGCAGGATCAGCAGGGCGTAGACCCCTTCCGGCGTTTCCTCCCACTCCGCCAGTTTGCCAGCGGCCGCGTCCTCATGGACGAGGAGGAAGCGCCTGGTGATCTCGGCGTCGAAGGCATCGTCCTTGAGAAACCATTTCTCGGGGCCGGCCTCGCGCCAGAAGGTGACGATGGCATTGGCGCTGGGCAGGCTCATGAGAAGCTCCGTTCCTCGGATGGCGTTGGCCGAGAGATAATTCTTCTTCGGCCATCTGCCAGTCGCGAATAACGCTTGCGGGCCGTCCGCCGCTGCGATAGATGCCTGAACCGTAACGTACGGTACTGGATCGTTTCCGCCCCATGACGCAAGGCTCCGCAGAGACGCAAGGCGAGGCGCTGACAGCGCGCCAGCAGGCCGTGCTCGATGCCGTGCTGAGCCTGATGGTCGAGAAGGGCAGTGGCTTGACCATGACCGCCGTGGCGCGGCGCGCGAGCTGCTCCAAGGAAACGCTCTACAAGTGGTTCGGCGATCGCGACGGCTTGCTGACCGCGACCGTGCAATGGCAGGCCTCCAAGGTGAGGGCGGGCAATTACGAGCGCCAGACATTCGATGCCGGCGCGCTGCGCGAGAGCCTGAAGGGTTTTGCCGCAAACTGGCTTGAAGTCATCACCTCGCCGACCTCGATCGCGCTCAATCGCATCGGCATCAGCCAGGCGGCCTCGCGCGACGGCAACCTCGGCTCGATCGTCCTGGCCAATGGCCGCTTCGCCATCGGCGAACGCTTGAAGCCGGTGCTCGATGCGGGGCGGGAGGCGGGCTTGCTTGCCTTCGACGATACCGAGACGGCCTTCCGTACCTTCTTCGGCCTCGCCGGCCGCGACGTCCAGATCCGGCTCCTGCTCGGCGATACGCTGACGCTGAGCCGGGCCGAGATCGCCACTGATGCCGAGCGGGCGACCGAACAGTTTCTCACCCTCTACGGCGCGGGGCGGCATGCCTCGGGCCGGGACAAGACCAACGCGTGACAAAGGAGACACCCATGCGCGTTTATTACGATCGTGATGCCGACATCAACCTGATCAAGGGCAAGAAGGTCTGCATCGTCGGCTACGGCTCGCAGGGCCATGCCCACGCGCTCAACCTGCGCGATTCCGGCGTCAAGGACGTCATCATCGCGCTCAAGGCCGGCTCGGCCACGCGCAAGAAGGCCGAAGAGGCCGGCTTCAAGGTGATGACCCCGTCGGAGGCCGCCAAGGTCTCGGACATCATGATGATGCTGACCCCGGACGAGCTGCAGGGCGACATCTATCGCGACGAGCTGCACGCCAACATGAAGGAAGGCGCCGCGCTGCTCTTCGCGCACGGCCTCAACGTTCATTTCAACCTGATCGAGCCGCGCAAGGACCTCGACGTGCTGATGGTCGCCCCGAAGGGCCCCGGCCATACCGTCCGCTCCGAGTATCAGCGCGGCGGCGGCGTGCCGACCCTGATCGCGATCCATCAGGACGCGACCGGCAATGCCCATGACCTCGGCCTGTCCTACGCCTCGGCCAATGGCGGCGGCCGCGCCGGCATCATCGAGACCACCTTCAAGGAAGAGTGCGAGACCGATCTCTTCGGCGAGCAGGTCGTGCTCTGCGGCGGCCTGGTCGAGCTGATCAAGGCCGGCTACGAGACGCTGACCGAGGCCGGCTACGCCCCCGAGATGGCCTATTTCGAGTGCCTCCACGAGGTGAAGCTGATCGTGGACCTGATCTACGAAGGCGGCATCGCCAACATGAACTACTCGATCTCGAACACCGCCGAATACGGCGAGTACGTCACCGGCCCGCGGATCATCACGGCCGAGACCAAGGCCGAGATGAAGCGCGTCCTCAACGACATCCAGTCGGGCAAGTTCACCCGCGACTGGATGCTCGAGAACAAGGTCAACCAGACCTCGTTCAAGGCGACTCGCGCCCGTTATGCCGCTCACCCGATCGAGGAAGTCGGCGCCAAGCTCCGCGACATGATGCCGTGGATCAAGGCCAAGGCCCTGGTCGACAAGACCAAGAACTGAGTTGGTACGGGCCTGCGCCGGCGATGGTCGGCGCGGGCTTCCCAGATTGATTCAAGCTGTTCCGATCGTGATTCCGGAATATCTTGCAATCGTTTGATCCAATTGGATTTTCTTGTTTTCGGGCGGTGGCCGAGAGGTTGCCGCCCGTTTTCGTTAGGGCGCCGGTTGGAACCCTCCGACGGCACGGACGTTTTCCTTGCGGTGCATGGCCCAAAAGGCCTGCGACAGACCAAGGGAGACGGTCATGACGGTCGATACGCGACCCAGAGTGCCGGCGCAGGATCCCGAGCTTCTGCGTGGCGGAGATCCGATTCCGCCGATGCGGGCCGACGATCACAGCGATGCCGACCCGGCGGTGGAAACGCCGATCGAGGCGCGGCAGGGCTTTCTCGGCCGCCCGGTCCTGATGGTGCT
>JAEWKP010000433.1 GCA_023393655.1 Pseudomonadota bacterium
GCCCAGCGCCGTGAAGCTGGCCTGACGAACCCTGCCATGAAGAGCCGTGCCGACCAGTTGCTCGTCGAGCGCGGCTTCTTCGAAAGTCGGGCTCGCGCGCAGGCTGCGATTGCGGCGGGGCTCGTAACGGCCAATGGCGCAGCCGTGCGCAAGGCCTCCGAGATGGTCGCGGACGATGCGGAACTGACCGCGCAGGCGCCGCATCCTTACGTCTCGCGCGGCGGGCTGAAACTGGCCGGTGCGCTCGATGCCTTCGGCTTCGATCCGCGGGGGCTGACCTGCCTCGATGTCGGCTCCTCGACCGGCGGCTTCACCGACCTCTTGCTCCAACGCGGCGCGCGCCATGTCGTCGCCGTCGATGTCGGGCGCGATCAGTTGCATGCCTCGCTGCGCACCGATCCGCGCGTCACCAGCTTCGAGGGGCAGGATATCCGCACTCTGGACGTCGCGGCGCTGCCGGAGCGACCGAACCTCGCCGCGATCGATGTCAGCTTCATCTCGCTCAAGCTGGTTCTGCCAGCGGTCGCTGCCCTGCTGACGCCCGAGGCCCGTATCGCCGCTTTGATCAAGCCGCAGTTCGAAGCCGGGCGTGCCGCACTCAAGAAGGGTATCGTCCGTGACGAGGCGATCCAACTTCAGGTCTGCGACGAGATCGTCGCGGTGCTGCGAGACCTGGGCTTTGCGGTCGAAGCACCGATCCCCTCCCCGATCGAAGGCGGCGACGGCAATCGGGAGTTTCTCGTCGGGGCGCGGCGCTAGCATCGGACCGAAAGTGGCATGCACTTTTCGGTCCGATGCTAAAATAAGCTCCTGATCAACGCGCGAGCAGGGCGTCGATCTCGGCCTGCAGGGCAGCGTCCTCGAACACGCCGATATCGATCGTGCCGTTCGCATTGATGAACTGGGTCGCGCGGGCGATCTGCCGGCGCAGGGCCTCGCCAGCGACCTCGACGATCATCGGCAGTTCCGGCGCGGGCGGCGTTTCCGCGAGAAGCGCCGTCACCGTGCGCACCAGGCGCGTCATTGCATGGCAGGCCTCATCGAAGGCTCTGGCTCGGTTCGGGTTCAAATCGTCATAGGCGGCGAGCGCAGACGCGGCACAGCGCAGGGCCGAGGCGGCGAAATGCTCGCGATAGCCGACGGCCTGCCAAGCCTGGAGATCGTCGAGGATCGTCTCATCCATCGCGACCATCTCGATCAGCATCAGGGCTTCGCTGTAGCGGTTGAGGAAATCGGTCGACAGGCGTGGAGAAAGACCGGCGTCGCGCCGTTCGGCGGCCGTTCCAGCCAGCATCTCCGTCGCGATGACGCTCATCCGCTACCCCAAACCGGCGCGACTATGTTGGTGCAACCGCAAATAAAGTGTTGATTCCGAGCGCTCGTCTCGACGTAAACAGCGGGCATGTGCGGACGCTATGCGATCACCCTGCCCCCCGAGGCGATGCGCGAGACCTTCGGCTATCGCGAGCAGCCGAACTTCCCGCCGCGCTACAATATCGCGCCGACGCAGCCGGTGCCGATCGTCAGGCTGCATGACGGGGCGCGGCAATTCCTGCTGATGCGCTGGGGTTTCATTCCCGGCTGGGTCAAAGACCTCAAGGATTTCCCGCTCGTCATCAATATCCGGTTGGAGAGCGCGGCCGAGAAACCCTCCTTTCGCAACGCCCTGACACGGCGGCGCTGCCTGCTGCCGGCCGATGCCTTCTACGAGTGGCGGCGCAGCGGCACGGGTAAACAGGCCCGCAGCGAAGCCTTCCTGTTCCGCAAGCCGGATCGCGGCCTCTTCGCCTTCGCGGCGCTGTGGGAGACCTGGCATTCGCCTGATGGTTCCGAGATCGACACCGTCGCGATGATGACGGGGCCAGCCAATGGCACGATGGCACCGATCCATCATCGCAGCCCGATCATCCTCGATCCGCGCGACCATGATGCCTGGCTCGACCCGCAGGCCACGCCGGAGCAGATCGGGCGCCTGCTGAAGCCGCCGCCCGACGACCTGCTGGAGGCCGTCGCCATCGGCAACGCCGTCAACAAGGTCGCGAATGACACCGCCGAGATCCAGTTGCCGCTGGCTGAACTGCCGCAAGAGGAGGCGCCTGAGGAACCGAAGCGCCATGCGCGCAAAGCGACTCGGCCTCCCGCAGATGACGGGCAAGGCAGCCTGTTCTAGCGCCGGATTCGTGCTCTGATCGTTGCCAGAAGACGACGAGGAGGAGACAGAAGATGCATGGCCGCCGCCCCACGATGACCTCTCGCCACGGCATGGTTGCTGCGGCCCATCCTTTGGCGGCACAGGCCGGCGCAAAGCTGCTGGCGCAGGGCGGCAACGCCTTCGACGCCGCCGCCGCCACTGCCGCCGCGCTCAACGTGGTCGAGCCCTTCATGTCCGGCCTCGCCGGCATGGGCCTCTCGACGATGTGGGTCGCGGCCGAGAAGCGGGTGCGCGTGCTCGATTTCGTACCGCCGATCCCGGCGAGCTTCCCGGCCGACCGCTTCAGCAAGCGCACCGACCTGGAGCGTGGCGCGCTCGCCATCGCCTCCCCCGGCAATCTCGCCGGCTGGTGCGAACTGGTGAAGACCTATGGCCGCAAGTCGCTGGCCGAGGTTTTCGCGCCGGCGATCGCGCTGGCGCGGGACGGCTTCGCCCTGGCCGAGTTCGGCGCGGCGGAGTTCGAGGAGAACGACCCGCTGCTGGAGAAGATCCCGGCGCTCTATCCGGCCTGGTCGAAGAACTACCAGCCCAATGGCGCGATGCATCTCGGCTCGGTTCTCGTGCAATCCGATCTCGCAAAGACACTGAGCGAGATCGCCGAGAAGGGACCCGACCATTTCTATCGCGGTGCGCTCGGCGAGAAGGTCATCGCGCATCTGCAGGGGCTCGGCGGCTCGCTGACCATGGCCGATCTCGCCGCGGTGAAGATGGTCTGGCGCGAGCCGATGGCGGTGAGCTTCAAGGGACTGTCGGTGCATGTGCCACCACCGCCCTGCGAGGGCTTCCAGTTCCTCCTGACGCTCAAGCTGCTCGACGGGGTCGATCTCGCGTCGAAGCCGCGGGACGGGGCGGATCATCTCGATCTCGTCTATCGTGCGATCCGCCTCGCGGCCGGCGAGCGCATCGCCCACAACAACCCCTCGCCGGAGAAGCTGGCCGAGATCATGTCGGAGGCCTCGGTCGCACGTTTGCGCCAGCGCCTCACCGACGGCAAGCCGGTGACCGGTCCGACCGAACAATGGGTTCCGCAGGACAAGGAAGACCCGGCGCACACGACCTCGCTCTCGGTCGCCGACAGCGAGGGCAACCTGATCTGCATCACGCAGAGCCTCGGCAGCCCCTTCGGCAGCGGCGTGGTCGTGCCCGGCACGGGGCTCTGCTTCAACAACTTCCTGTACTGGGCCGATGTCCAGCCCGGCAGCCCGAACCGCTCCAAGCCCGGCGACGAATTGCCGATGTGCATGTCGCCCTCGCTCTCGACCCGCGACGGCAAGCCGGTGCTCGCGCTCGGCACGCCCGGCAGCTACGGCATCATGCAGACGCAGGCTCAGGCCATGGTCCAGCACCTCGTCTACGGCCTGCCGCTTCAGGAAGCGATCGAGGCGCCCCGCGCCCGGCTCTGGGCCGGCCGCCTCGTCGAAATCGAGAACCGGATCGCGCCGGAGACGATCGCCGAACTGGTTAAGCGCGGGCACGAGGCGCGCGCCTTCGATGTCGGCTGGACGATGCGCTGCGGTGGCATGCAGGCGGTCGCGGTCGATCCCGCGACCGGCGTGTTCACCGGCGCCGCTGATCCGCGCCGCGACGGCTACGTCGCAACGCCATAGCTCAGGCGACAATCTCGCCGCGGAAGGCCCAACGGGTCATCCGCCGCTCGACCATGGCGCAGAGCGCGTAAAGCGCGATTCCCATGATGGCGATGGAGAACAGGCCGGCGAAGGTCGTCGGCGCGTCGTTGCGCGCGCCGGCCGAGAGCATCAGGAAGCCGATGCCACGATTGCCGCCGACCGTCTCCGACAACACGGAGCCAATAAAGGCGAGCGTCACCGCGACTTTCAGGCTGGCGAAGAGATAGGGCATCGCGCGGGGCACGCCGACCTTGGTCAGGATTTCCCATTGGCTGGCGCCGAGCGAGCGCATCACATCGCGCATCTCGGGCTCGATGGTGGCGAGGCCGGTGGCGACATTCACAACGATCGGGAAGAAGGAGATGACGAAGGCGGTGATCACCGCCGGTAGGGCACCGACGCCAACCCAGATCATCAGGATCGGCACGATCGCGACCTTCGGAATCGCATTGAAGGCAATCAGCAACGGATATAGGCCCGAATAGACGAAGGGCGAGGCACCGATGGCGAGGCCGAGCAGCAAGCCGAAGCCGATCGCCAGCGCGAAGCCGATCAGCGTGGTCCAGAGCGTCTCCAGGCAGAAACGCAGCAGGATGTCCCAGCGCTGGATCATCGTCTCAATGATCCGCGTCGGGCGCGGGGCCAGGATTTCCGGCACGTCGAAGACGATGCAGGCGATCTCCCAGAGCAGCAGCAGCCCGCCCATGGCGAGCCAGGGCATGGCAAGGAGCAGGATGCGTTTCTGAGGCTCCGTCATGATCTTTGTCCTGCCGGGGGCCGCATCACGCATGCTCCATATGGATGCGCTCGCGCAGTTCGTGGACGATATCGACGAACTCGACCGTGAACGTCGTTTCCAGCGTCCGCGGGCGCGGCAATTCGATCTTGCGGATCTTGACGATCTTTCCGGGCCGCCGGCTCATCACGTAGACGGTGTCGGCGAGATAGACCGCCTCGCGCAGATCATGCGTGACCAGAACGGCCGTGAAGCGCCGCTCCATCCAGAGCTTCTGCATCACGCCCCAGAGTTCTTCGCGCGTGAAGGCGTCGAGCGCGCCGAAGGGCTCGTCGAGCATCAGGATATCGGGCTCGTGGACGAGCGCGCGGCACAGGCTCGAGCGCTGCTGCATGCCGCCCGAAAGCTGCCAGGGGTATTTGTCGCCGAAGCCCCCGAGCCCGACCGAAGCCAGCAGCGCCTCGCCGCGCGCGACGTATTCGGCCTTGTTGGCGCGGAAGCGGCGCTTGTGCGGCTCGACCACTTCCAGCGGCAGCAGGATGTTGTCGAGCGTCGTGCGCCAGGGCATCAGCGTCGGCGCCTGGAAGGCCATGCCGACGCCGCGGATCGGCCCCTTCACCGCCTGCCCGTGCACGCGGACCTCGCCGCCGGTCGGCGGTAGCAGCCCGGTAACGAGCTTCATCAGAGTCGACTTGCCGCAGCCGGACGGGCCGACCACGGCGATGAACTCGCCCTTGGCGATGGAGAGCGTCGCATCCTCCAGCGCCTGCATGCGGTTGGGTCCGCTGCCATAGGCGAGGCTGACCTGCCGCAGTTCGACGAGGGAACTTTCGTGTGTTTCAGCCATCCGGGCGTCGTCTCGGGCTAGCCCCGAGAAGCTCGGGGAGGAAAGGCTCGGGCGCGATGGCCGGGTCTTGCCCGGCCATGACAGCGGAATGTCAGGGGCCGAGCATCCGATCCGCCTTCGGCGGCAGGAATTTGCCGGTGAAGACCTTGTCCGGCTCGGGCGCGGACGGCAGGCCAAAGGCCTCGGCCACATCCTTGACCGAGCGGGCGAAGCGCGCCGGCTCGACATCGCCCATGCCGTTCGCCTTCACGAAGGGGGTGAGCACATTGAGCCTCAGCGACATGTCGAGGCGCTCAGCCTCCAGCTTCTCGTCGATCAGCGGATCGCGCTTCTTGGCGGCGGCGATGCCGATGGCCGGGTTGGCGGCGACTTCCCGCCAGGCCTTGGCGGTGGCGCGCAGGAAGCCGGTGACGACCTCCGGCTTCGCCGCCAGCGCCGGCGAGACGATGATGCCGTTGCCGTAAACGTCCATCTTGTAGTCGGAGTAGTTGAAGGAGACGACATCTTCCGGCTTCACGCCGCGCGCCTTCAGGTCGAGGATCGACGAGAAATAATGGCCGGAGATGAAGTCGACCGTGCCCTGCACCAGCGACTGCTCGCGCAATTGCGGGGTCAGGTTGACGTGCTGGACGGAGGCCGCATCGATGCCGTTCTTCTTGGCGAAGGCCGGGAAGAGACGGAACGAGGCGTCGAAGACGGGCGCGCCGAGCTTCTTGCCGGCGAGATCGGCGGGCTTGGTGATGCCGCTCTTCTTCAGCGCGTGGACGCCGAAGGGCGGGAAGTCATAGGCCATGAAGACGCAGAGGATTTCCTTGCCGGCGTTCTTGGAGTTGTACTCGATCAGCGAGTTCACGTCGGCGAAGCCGATATCGTAGGCGCCGGTGGCGACGCGCTGGACCGCGCCGGCCGAGCCCTGGCCGGGGTCCATGGTGACGTCGAGCCCCTCGGCCTTGTAGTAGCCCTTGTCGAGCGCGACGAGGAAGGGCGAGGTCGGACCCTGGAAGACCCAGTCGAGCGTGAACTTGAGCGGCGTCTGGGCGGCGGCGGGCAGCGCACCGGCCATCGCAGCCGCTCCGGCGAGAGCCAGCGCGGCGAGCGCGCGGCGCGTCGGCCCCCTGCCCCTCTTGCGGGCACAATTCGACAGCATCCGCGTCACGCCGATCATGGCAGCCAACCCCTCATGTTATCGTTATGAGGGCGAAGGCTAGAGATGCCGCCAAAAGCGGTCAATCGAGCGGAAAGGCCATTCCGCCAAATTATTGAGCACAGACCTCCGGCGGCAGCCTTCCGCGGTGCAGGCTGCCGATTGGACGGTCAAGCTTCCGACCTGCGGATCAATCCTGCACCAGCACGGCGCCCGGATTGAGAATCCGCTTTGGGTCGAGCGTGCGCTTCAGCGTCCGCATCAGGTCGAGCTCGACCGGGTCCTTCACGCCCGGCAGCAGGTCGCGCTTCAGGCGGCCAATGCCGTGCTCGGCCGAGATCGAGCCGTGCAGTTCGGCGACGATCGCATGCACCGCCTCGTTCATCTCGCTCCAGCGCGCGAGGAAGCCGGCCTTGTCGGCGCCGCCCGGCTGGCTGACATTGAAATGGATGTTGCCGTCGCCCAGATGGCCGAAGGGCACGGGCCGGCAGCCCGGCACCATCGCCTCCACCGCCGCGATGGCGCGGGCGAGAAACTCCGGCGTCGCATGGATCGGCACGGAGACGTCGTGCTTGATCGAGCCGCCCTCATAGGTCTGCACCTCCGAGAGCATCTCGCGCAGCTTCCAGAAATCGGAGCGCTGGGTCAGCGAGCCCGCCAGCGCCGCATCGGTGACGATGCCCTTCTCCAGCGCTTCGCCGAGGAAGGTCTCGACATGCTCGTCGAGACCCGAAGCCTGCTGGGCCGAGACCTCCATCAGCACATACCAGGGCGACGGCTCGGAGAGCGGGTCGCGCGTGCCGGAAGCGTGGCGCAGGACGAAATCCATGCCGATGCGCGGCATCAATTCGAAAGTGGTGAGCGTGCCGCCGGCACCGGCCTTGGCGGCGTTGAGCAGTTCGAGCGCCGCTGCCGGGTCTGGCACCGCGAGGAAGGCGGTGGCGCGCGCCGCCGGTGCGGGGAAGAGCTTCAGCACCGCCGCCGTGATGATGCCGAGCGTGCCCTCGGCGCCGATGAAGAGGTTCTTCAGGTCGTAGCCGGTATTGTCCTTGCGCAGCTGGCGCAGGCCGTTCCAGATGCGCCCGTCCGGCAGCACGACCTCCAGCCCCATGCAGAGCTCGCGAGCATTGCCATAGGCGAGCACGGCGGTGCCGCCGGCATTGGTCGAGAGGTTGCCGCCGATGGTGCAGGAGCCTTCCGACGCCAGCGAGAGCGGGAAGAGCCGGCCGGCGGCTTCGGCCGCATCCTGCGCGCGCTTCAGGGTGACGCCGGCCTCGACGATCATCGTGTCGCCATCGGTGTCGACGGCGCGGACCTTGTCGAGGCGCTGCAGCGAGAGGATGACCTCGCGTCCCTCGGAGATCGGGATCTGCCCGCCGACGAGGCCGGTATTGCCGCCCTGCGGCACCAGCACCGTGCCGGTCTCGGCGGCGAGCTTCACCAGCTCGGCGACCTCGGCGGTCGAGCCGGGGCGGACGATGCCCTGAGCCTTGCCGCGGAAGAGATCGCGCCATTCCTTGAGATAGGGCACCATCGCGTCAGCATCGGTGATGATGTTCTTCGCGCCGACGATGCCGGCCATGCGATCGAGAATTGCGCTCATCCTGAAGCCCTAGCCTAGATCAGTTCCGCGATTCCCCGAATCGTGAAACTGATCTATGTCCCTGTTTTATCGCATTTTCTTCACGCGAACCGGCATCCACTTCGCTCGAAAATGCTTCAACCCTTCCTGCCTCGCCGGAACACGCCGACGAGCTCGACATGAGCGGAATAGCGGAACTGGTCGACCGGCGTCACGGCCTCCAGCGCATAGCCGCCCGCAACGAGCGTCGCGGCGTCGCGCGCGAAGCTCGTTGCGTCGCAGGAGACGTAGATCACGTCCTTGACCTTCGATGCGGCCAGCCGCTTGACCTGCGCCTCCGCGCCGGCGCGGGGCGGATCGAGCACGATCACGTCGAAACCGTTGAGCTCATGCTCCAGCAGCGGGCGGCGGAACAGATCGCGCGTCTCGGTCGCGATCGGCTTCAGGCCTTGCGTCCCGCCGGCGCCCTTGGTGAGCGCCAGCATCGCCGCCTTGTCGCTTTCGATGGCGAGAACCTGCATCTTCTCCGCGATACGGAAGCTGAACGGACCGCAGCCGGCGAAGAGATCGGCGGCGCGCTTGCCCTTGGGCAGTGCCGCCATGACGAGCCCGGCCAGGACCTCCTCGCCTGCGGCCGTCGCCTGCAGGAAGCCGCCTGCGGCCGGCGCGACCAGTGCCTTGCCCATGCGCTGCAAGGGCGGACGGCGCTCGACGACGATCTCGCCATGGTTGGAGAGCCGCGCGAGATCGAGCCGCTCGGCAAGCTGCGTCAGGGCGAGCCTGAGCTTGTCGCCAAGCGGGCCGTGGCCGCGGATATCGACATCGAGCCCGGCTTCCGAGGCGGTGACCTGGATATCGAGCGGCTTGTTGGCGCCGCCCATGCGGTTCGCCAGCATCAGGGCGACAGCGGGCGCACGATCCAGCCCCGGCGCCAGCACCGGACAGGCTTCGACCGAGATCAGGTCATGGCTGCGCGCTGCCATGAAGCCGACGACCATGGCCTCGCCCCGCCGGCGGGCATGGAAGGTGACGCGGCGACGGCCGGCGCCATGCGCATCGACGAGATCGCCGATCGGCGCCTCGATGCCGGCCCGGCTCAAGGCAATCACGACCTGCTGGCGCTTCCATTCGCGGTAGAGGCCAGGCGCCATGTGCTGAGCGGCGCAGCCGCCGCAACGGGTGAAGAGCGGGCAGATCGCGGCGATGCGGGACTCGGAAGGCGCGATGATCTCGACGAGCTGGCCGCGCTCGCCATCGACCACCGCACGCACGATCTCACCCGGCAGCGCATAGGGAATGAAGACACTGCCGGAGGCGGCCTGCACGATGCCATCGCCCTTCTGGCCGAGGCGATCGACGGTGAGAACTTCATTCATGGCGAGCTTCGGAGAAGAATTTTCTCCGGCCTGCGGCTTGGCGACTGGCATTGTTCCGAACTCGGGGCGCAGAGCCCGCTCACTGATGACCTAAGCAAGGCTTTCGCCTATCAGGTCAGGGACGAATTGGGAAATCCGGCCATGACCATCCGCGCAAGCAGCGCCATTAAAGACGGCGTCATCGAAGCCATCGGCAACACCCCCCTCATCAAGCTCGAACGCGCCTCGATGGAGACCGGCTGCTCCATCCTCGGCAAGGCCGAATTCATGAATCCCGGCCAGTCGGTGAAGGACCGCGCCGCGCTCGCGATCATCCGCGACGCCGAGGCCAAGGGGCTATTGAAGCCGGGTGGCGTGATCGTCGAGGGCACGGCGGGCAATACCGGCATCGGCATCGCGCTGGTCGGCAACGCACTGGGCTATCGCTCGGTCATCGTCATCCCGGAGACGCAGTCGCAGGAAAAGAAGGACATGCTGCGGCTGGCCGGCGCGACGCTGGTCGAGGTTCCGGCCGCGCCCTATGCCAACCCCAACAATTACGTGAAGGTCTCCGGCCGCCTCGCCGAGGAACTGGCGAAGACCGAGCCCAACGGCGCGGTCTGGGCCAACCAGTTCGACAATATCGCAAACCGGCAGGGTCATCTCGACACGACCGGCCCGGAAATCTGGGAACAGACAGCGGGCAAGGTCGACGGCTTCATCTGCGCTGTCGGCTCGGGCGGAACGCTGGCTGGCGTCGGCATGGCGCTGAAGGCGCGCAATCCCAAGATCACGATCGGCTTGGCCGATCCGATGGGGGCGGCGCTCTATTCCTACTATACGGCGGGCGTGCTCAAGGCCGAAGGCTCCTCGATCACCGAGGGCATCGGCCAGGGGCGGATCACCGCCAATCTGGTCGATGCGCCGGTCGATATCGCCTTCCAGATCCCGGATGCCGAAGCCGTGCAGATCGTCTTCGACTTGCTTGAGCAGGAGGGCCTCTGCCTCGGCGGCTCGTCCGGCATCAATGTCGCCGGCGCGATCCGGCTGGCCAAGCAGATGGGACCGGGCCATACCATCGTGACGGTGCTCTGCGACTACGGCACGCGCTACCAGTCGAAGCTGTTCAATCCGGAATTCCTGCGCGCGAAGAACCTGCCGGTTCCCGGCTGGCTGGAGCGGGACGGTTCGGCGCTGAAGCAGGTCGTTTCGAAGGTGATGGCCTGAGGCGGCAACCGCCTCGACGGTGACGCTGCCGCAAAAGTGATTTCCACGGAGATCGAACAGTTCTAGCCTGCACTCCGATGATCCAGCGATCGGCGAGGTGATCGCATGTCAGTGTCGGAAGTCCGGTTCACATCCCCCGCCACGCCGGAAACGGTCCCCGCCGCTATGCCGCTGGAACAGGGCTACCCGCAACAGGACGGCGTCATCGCGTCGGGCGTCTATGTCCATGGCGTGCGCGTTGCCGACATCCCCGTCACCGAAGCCGGCGAATGGGCGCGTAAGGACGATCACGTCGTCTGGATCGGCCTGCTCGAACCGGAACCTGCGCTGCTGCGCTGCGTGCAGCAGCAGTTCAACCTGCACCCGCTCGCTGTCGAGGACTCCACCAACGCGCATCAGCGGCCCAAGCTCGAGCAATATGGCGACGCGCTCTTCGTCGTTGCCCGCACCGCCCAGTTGATCGACGGGCGCATAGCCTTTGGCGAGACCCATATCTTCGTCGGCCGCGGCTATATCGTCAGCGTCCGGCACGGCGCCTCGACCTCTTACAAGTCGGTGCGGCAGCATTGGGAGACCTGCCCGACCTCGCTGGCGAAGGGCGAGGATTTCATCCTCTATGCGATCCTCGATTTTATCGTCGACAACTACATGCCGGTGCTGGAAGCGATCCATGACGAGGTCGAGGAGATCGAGGACAAGGTCCTGGCCAGGCCGATGGCGCGCTCCGATATCGAGCGGCTCTACATGCTCAGGCGCGACCTGCTGCGCCTGCGCAATGCGGTGGCGCCATTGGTCGACGTCTGCCAGCGCCTGATGAACGGCACCGTCCCACAGGTCCGGCCGACGCTCGCGCCGATGTTCCGCGACGTGACCGACCATGTCCGCACCGTGCAGGAGAAGATCGACAGCCTGCGCGAAGTGCTGGCCTTCGCCTTCGAGGCGAGCCTGCTGGTCGGCCAGAGCCAGGAAAGCCTGATCACCAAGCGCCTGGCATCCTGGGCCGCCATCCTGGCCGTTCCGACCGCGCTGGCCGGCATCTACGGCATGAACTTCAAGAACATGCCGGAACTGGATATGCAGTACGGCTATTTCGCGGTCATCGGCGTGATCGTGTGCACCTGCTCGATCCTGTACTGGCGCTTCAAGCAGAACGGCTGGCTGTAGCTATTTCAGCGGCCAGACCAGCAGGATCATCGGCACGGCGAGCAGGATGACCAGCAGGGAAAGCGGCGCGCCCAGCCTCGCATAATCGCTGAAACGATAGCCGCCCGGCCCCATCACCAACGTGTTGCACTGGTGACCGATGGGCGTGAGGAAGTCGCAGGCCGCGCCGATCGCCACCGCCATCAGGAAGGCATCGGGATTGTAGCCGAGATTCTTGGCAAAGCCCGCGCCGATCGGCGCCATGACCAGCACCGTCGCCGCATTGTTGAGAAATGGCGTCACCGCCATCGCCGCCACCAGGATCAGCGCGACGGATGCCCAGCCCGGCAGGCCGCCACCGATCATCGCCAGCCAGGAGGCGAAGAGGTCGGTGGCGCCGGTCGTCCGCAGCGAATCCGAGACGGGGATCAGCGCCGCCAGCATCAGCAGGATCGGCGCATCGATGCTCTGATAGGCCTCGCGCAGGGGCACGCAGCGGCAGGCGATCAGGAGGACCGCGGCTGCGAAGAAAACGAGGGGCACCGGCGCGAGCCCCGCGGCCAGCGCGATGATCGCCGCCAGCATGATCGTCACGGTCAGCACGACGCGGCGCGTCGAGCCCAGCGGCACCAGCCGGTCGGCCAGCGGCAGCAAATTAAGCTCGGAGAGCTTTTCCGGAAGCTGCTTCTCGTCGCCCTGGATCACGACGATGTCGCCGGCCCGCAGGCGGATGTCGCGCAGGCGCTGGCTGAAGCGCTCGCCCGAGCGGCTGATCGCGATCATGTTGACGCCGAAGCGGCTGTGCAGGGCGATGTCGCCGGCCGATTGGCCGATCAGCGTCGAATCCGGGCCGATAATGGCTTCGGCGATGCGGTCGGGATCGAGCGCATCCTGCTTCTGGGTCGGGCGGTCCTTGCCGGTGAGATCGAGCCCGCCTTCCGCGACGACCCGCTCAAGCACGGCCGCATCGCCGCGCAGCAGCAGGATGTCGCCGGCCTTCAGCGAGGCATCCGGAAGGGGCGCCTGGACGCGGCGCTCGTTGCGCAGGATCGAGACGATCTCGATGGCCTCGCCGCCGATCGCCTTGAGATCAGCGACTTTCTTGCCCGCAAGCGGCGATTTCTCGCGCAACGTGGCCTCGGTCAGGTAGTCCTTGATGTCGATCGCCTGGTCGAGCGAGACGGCGCCACGGCGGTCGCGCGGCAGCAGGCGATAGCCAATGCTGAGGAAAAGGCAACCGGCGACGGCCACGACGATCCCGACCGGAGCGAAATCGAACATGCGGAAGGGCTCGCCGCCGAGTTCCTGCCGGACGCGGGCGACGATGACGTTGGGCGAGGTCCCGACCAGCGTGACGATGCCGCCGAGCAGCGAGGCGAAGGCCATCGGCATCAGGAAGACCGAGGGCGATTTCCCGCTCTTGCGGGCGAGCTGATAGGCGATCGGCAGCATCATCGCCAGCGCGCCGATATTCTTGATGATCGCCGACATCACCGCGACGACGAAAACGAGCAGGGGCACCTGCAATTGCGTCGAGGTCAGGCCCGTGCCCAACTTCGAGAACAGCCGCTCGATGATGCGCGAGCGCGCTACGGCAGCGCTCAGCACCAGCGCACTGCCGACGATGATGACGATGTCGTCGGAAAAGCCCTTGAAGGCATCGGCCGCCGGAACCAGCCCGAGCACGATGGCGACGAGCAGCGCCAGCATGGCGACGATGTCGTAACGCAGCCGCCCCCACAGAAAGGCAGCCATCATGCCGGCAACGACAAGGACGGAGAGAATCTGCGGCTGGGTCATCCGGTCTTCAACGTGTCGCGCACGCTTCCCATCTCACAGCCACTTCTTCCAGCGGAAGAACAGATAGGGCAGCACCGCAAACAGGATCATCAGTCCGATCGCCAGCGGATAGCCCCATTGCCATTCCAACTCCGGCATCGTCTTGAAGTTCATGCCGTAGATCGAGGCGATCAGCGTCGGCGGCATCAGCGCGACCGAGACGACGGAGAAGAGCTTGATGATCTTGTTCTGCTCGATCGAGACGAGGCCGAGCGTGGCGTCCATCATGAATTGCAGCTTGTTCGACAGGAAGGCGGCGTGCTCCTCGATCGCCTGCACATCGCGGACGGCCGAGCGCCATTCGGCCGAGAAGCCGGTCTGCGCCTTTTTCGGGCGCGTGTAGTTGGCCGAGAGGAAGAGCAGCACCCGCTCGACCGAGACCATGCTCTCGCGGACATTCGAGATGATGTGCTCGTACTGGCCGATCTTCTGGATCACGAGCTGATAGACGCCGCCGCGCTCGACATCCTGGCCGCGCCCGGCGAAGACGCGGCGCGAGGCGATGTCGATCTTGTCGCCGACGCCGCGCAGCACCTCGGCGGCACGGTCGACGATGGCCTCGATCAGCCCGTCCAGCACGGCCTCAGGCTGCTGGCCGCAGCCCCCGGGCTTGGTGGCGCGGTTGAGGAAGATGGTGAAGGCACCCGGCTCGTCATAGCGCACCGTCACCAGCGCCTTGTCGGTCAGGATGAAGGTGACGTCCGCGAGCACCGGGACGATGGTGTCGGACTGGCAGATCACCCGCGCCGTCATGTAGCGCGCGCCGTTCTCGGTATAGATGATCTCGGACGGCTCGAGATCATGCATCTCCTCGCGCGTCGGGATCGAGATGCCCAAATGCTTCTCGACCCGCTTGTCTTCCTCCGGCGTCGGATTGAGCAGGTCGATCCAGACGATATCGTCAGGAAACGCACCCTCCGTACCGAGCGTGCCGGGGCGGAGCTTGTCGCGCGAATCGGGGCACGTACCGTGGATCGTCAGCATGGGCGCGAATCTCGCTGCACGGTCAGGATGGAAACCGCAGGAACTCCGATATCGGGCGCGTGTCAAACCGATGACAGCGCCCTCCAGACTCTCCCCGAGTCATTCCGGGCGCAGCGAAGCGAAGACCCGGAATCCATCATAGGGGTGCGACGCTCTTCGATGGATTCCGGATCGGCGCGGCTTCGCCGCTTGTCCGGAATGACGGCGCGAACTGACTATATCAGACTCCGCCCTTCACCCCCTGCGGCGGCAGGCTGTCGGCCGGCACGAAGAAATCCGGCATCAGCGGCACCGAGGGGTCGACGCGATAGGGCGTAAAGTCGGTGACGCCCTCGCCGGCCATGAAGCTGTCGTCGATCAGGAAGTTGCCCGAGAATTCGCGGGAGTGCTTCGAGAAGATCATATGGGCGGCATCGGCGAGGATCTCCGGCGTGCGACTCGCCTGCACCATCTTGTCGCCGCCGAGCAGGTTCTGGACGGCCGCGGTCGTAATGGTCGTGCGCGGCCAGAGCGCGTTGACCGCGATGCCCTTGCGCGCCAGCTCGCCGGCAAGTCCCAGCACGCACAGGCTCATGCCGTATTTGGCGATGGAATAGGCCAGATGCGGCGCGAACCACTGCGTCTTCATGTCGAGCGGCGGCGACAGCATCAGGATATGCGGGTTCTCGGCCTTCTCGAGATGCGGAATGGCGTATTTCGAGACCATGAAGGTGCCGCGCGTGTTGATCTGGTTCATCAGATCGTAGCGCTTCATGTCGGTCATCTCGGTGTTGGTCAGCGAAATCGCGCTGGCATTGTTCACGACGATATCGATGCCACCGAAGGTCTCGGCGGTCTTGGCAATCGCCTCGGCGACGCTCTGCTCGTCGCGGACATCGACCATCAGTGGCAGGCACTTGCCGCCGGCCGCCTCGATCTCGGCGGCGGAGGTGTAGATCGTGCCGGGCAGCTTCGGATGCGGCTCCGCCGTCTTGGCGGCGATGGTGACATTGGCGCCGTCCTTCGCTGCCCTGAGCGCGATGGCGAGACCGATGCCGCGCGAGCCGCCGGTGATGAAAAGCGTCTTACCCTTGAGCGACATCCCCGCCTCCCTGTCCATTGCTGATGACGTAGCGGGCCGGCTGCGAACCGTCCCGGTCGGTAAAGCCATAGGCGCGCGCCAGATCGGCCACATGCAGCACCTGTCCGGCATGACGTGCGACCTGCGGGTCGGCCGCCAGCGACGCGACGGCTCGGCCGGCATAAAGCGACGTCTCGGTGGTCTCAGCGCCGAGACCCGCATCACGGACGCGCTCGGTCAGGACATGGCCCGGCGACAGGCCGAGCGCGGTGACGCCGAAGGGCTTCAGCTCTTCCGCCATCGCGAAGCTCAGGCGGTTCATCGCCGCCTTGGCGAGGTCGTAGAAGACGTCGCCGAGATAGCCCCCGGCCATGTCGAAGCTGAGCGTGACGATCAGACCGGAGCGCGCCTGCACCATGGCCGGGGCGACAGCCCGCGCCAGCAGCAACTGGGCATAGACGCCGCTTTCGAAGTTCTCGCCCAGCCTTGCGACGGGACGGCGCCAGAACGGCGTGCCGAAGCCGGAGCCGTCGGGATAGCGCTCGCCGTCATAGCCTTCATTGCCGCCCCAGACCGCATCGACGACGCAGTCGAGCCGACCGAAACGGCGTAACGACCAGGCCACGAGCCCGTCGACCTCGCGCTCGCTGGTATGGTCGCAGCGATACGGATAGCCCTTGCCGCCAGCAGCCTCGACCTCGCGGGCCGCGTCCTCGAAGGTCTCCAGGCGCTGGTCGGTGCGGGGACCCGCCTCGCTGGAGCGGCCGGTGACGATGACGGTTGCGCCTGCCTCGCCCAGCGCCCTGGCAATGCCGCGTCCAAGCCCGCGCGAGGCGCCCGCGACGAGGCAGATGCGGCCGGAGAGCAGCGGTTGCGCGGGGCTCATGCGCATTCCCCGCGAATCGCCGCTGGCCACATCCCACCCGCTGCTCTATAGCCCCGCTCCCCCCGCAACGGAGCAGCACCATGGACAGCACCGATGTCGCCGCCTGCTGGGAGGCCAATGCCGAAACCTGGACCCGGCACGCGCGCGCCGGCTACGACCTCTATCGCGACGCGCTGAACACGCCGGTCTTCCTGGCGAACCTGCCTGACATTGCCGGGCTCGACGGCCTCGATATCGGCTGCGGCGAAGGCTCGAACACGCGCAAGCTTGCGCAGGCCGGCGGACGCATGATCGCGGTCGACATCGCGCCGACCTTCATCCGCCATGCGCAGGAGGCGGAAGCCGCAAAGCCGCTCGGCATCGACTACCGGCTCGGGGACGGCACCGCCCTGCCCTTCCCGGATGCCCAGTTCGATTTCGCCACAGCCTTTATGTCGCTGATGGACATGCCCGCTCAGGACAAGGCGCTGGCGGAAGCCGCGCGCATCCTGAAACCCGGCGGTTTCCTGCAATTCTCGATCCTGCATCCCTGCTTCGCGCCGCCCTATCGCAAGGTGCTGCGCGACGAGGCCGGCCAAATCCGCGCGATCGAGGTCGGCCGCTATTTCGACCGCGTCGACGGCGAGATCGAGACCTGGCGCTTCGGCGCCGCCCCGGCCGAGGTCAGGGCCAGTGTCGAGCCGTTCCGCGTGCCGCGCTTCCACCGCACGCTGAGCGAATGGGTGGCGATGATCGTCGCGGCCGAGCTCACGATCGAGCACATGGCCGAGCCGCATGTCGATGCGCAGACGGCGCGCGCGATGCCCTATCTCGCCGACACGCATATCGCCCCGCTCTTCCTGCATATCCGTGCCCGCAAGGGCGCGGCGGCCTAAGCGGGGCGCGGCCGGGCTCACGCGGCGAAGACCGCGGCCGCGTCGGCGATGGCGCCGGCGCCCTCCGTGACGGTGAGTTCGAGCGCCGGAGCCTCGGTCGCGATGCATTCGGCATAGAAGCGGGCGGTGGCGAGATCGGCGGTTCCCTCGGCTTCCGAACGGGTGGCAAGCGCCTTCCTGGCGAGGCCTGTGCCGCCCTGTGCCAGCGCGAACAGCTTGAGATAAGGCGTCGCGCCAGCCAGTGCGTCCGCCGGCCGGCTGCCGAGCGCGCCGAGCATCCATTCCGTCGCGCGCTCGAGCGCATCGACGGCCGCGCCAAGCCGGGCCGCGGCATGGCCGAAGCCCGGATTGTTGGCCCGCTCGACCTCGTCCACGATGCCGCGCATCTCGGTGATCAGGGCATGCACCGCATCGCCCTGCGACAGCGGCAGCTTGCGGGTGACGAGGTCGATCGCCTGGATGCCGTTGGTGCCCTCGTAGATCGCGGCGATGCGGGCATCGCGCAGATGCTGGGCGGCACCGGTCTCCTCGACGAAGCCCATGCCGCCATGGACCTGCACGCCGGTCGAGGCGACGTCGATGCCGATATCGGTGGCATAGGCCTTGGCGATCGGCGTGAGGATCGCGGCGCGCTCGGAAGCGGCCTTGCGCCCGGCCTCGTCGGTCTCGCGATGCGAGCGGTCGAGCGCCTCCGCGACCTGATAGGAGATGGCGCGCGCTCCTTGCGTCTTGGCGCGCATGTCCATCAGCATGCGGCGCACGTCCGGGTGGACGATGATCGGGCTCATCGGCGCGCCCTTGGGCGCATCGAGCGCGGCGCCCTGCTTGCGCTCATGGGCGAAGGCGAGCGCCTGCTGATAGGCACGCTCGGCAATGGCGACACCTTGCAGCGCCACGTTGAGCCGGGCGTTGTTCATCATCGTGAACATGCAGGCGAGGCCACGATTCTCCTCGCCGATCAGCCAGCCGATGGCACCGTCATTGTCGCCGAAGGCCATGGAGCAGGTCGGCGAGGCATGGATGCCGAGCTTGTGCTCGATGCCGGAGCAGCGCAGGTCGTTGTGGGCGCCGAGCGAGCCGTCGGCATTGACCAAGAATTTCGGCACGAGGAAGAGCGAGATGCCGCGCGTGCCGGGAGGGGCATCGGGCAGCCGCGCCAGTACCAGGTGGATGATGTTCTCGGTCAGGTCGTGCTCGCCATAGGTGATGAAGATCTTCTGGCCGGTTATGCGATAGGTGCCGTCACCGACGCGCTCGGCCTTGCTGCGCAACGCATTGAGGTCGGAGCCCGCCTGCGGCTCGGTCAGGTTCATCGTGCCCATCCACTCGCCGGAGACGAGCTTGGCGAGATAGGTCTCCTTAAGATGGTCGGAGCCGTGGGCATGGAGCGCCTCGATCGCACCGACCGTCAGCAGCGGGCCGAGCGCGAAGACGAAGGCGGCCGAGTTCCACATCTCGATACAGGCCGATTGCAGCAGCGTCGGCAGGCCCTGCCCGCCATAGGCTTCTGGCGCCGGCAGCGCGTTCCAGCCGGCCTCGGCCCAGGCCTTGTAGGCCTCCTTCCAGCCAGGCGGCGTGGTGACGGCGCCGTCCTTGAGTTTCGAGCCATTGAGGTCGCCGACGCGGTTCAGCGGCGCGATCACGTCGGCGGCGAACTTCGCGGCCTCGTCGATCACGGCTTCCGCCACACCGCCTTCGAGCTCGGGCACGAGCCCGTCAGCGATGAGCCGGTCGAGGCCCGCGACATGACGCATGGTCGAGAGCATGTCCGAAACCGGGGCGCGATAGCTCATCTCTCTCTCCTCAAGGCCGGCATGAGCCCGCGAGGGCAGCCGCAGCCTGCATTTGCCATTGCCGCGATGGTAGCGAGGAACTATCGCCTAAGCCACGCGCAAGCGAGCGCGACCTTCGTTCGAAGGCATGCTCGCCGATTAGTTTATATATAAACCATCTTCGGTCAATCTCGCCTTGAACCATCGGATGCCAGTCTCCCGCCCGACCAGGCTGCTCGCCGCCGATGCCTCCGGCATCACCGATGCGGCGGCGCTGCTGCGGGCAGGCGGGCTTGTCGCGCTGCCAACGGAGACCGTCTACGGGCTCGCTGCCGATGCGACATCCGGCACCGCCGTCGCCGGCATCTACGCCGCCAAGGAGCGGCCGAGCTTCAACCCGCTGATCTCGCACCTGCCGGATCTCATCAGCGCGCGCCGGCAGGGCCTGTTCGATGCGAATGCGCTGGCGCTGGCGCAAGCCTTCTGGCCAGGGCCGTTGACGCTGGTCGTCCCGGCCTCCCCCGGATGCACGGTGAGCGATCTGGCGCGGGCGGGGCTTCCGTCTGTCGCGCTGCGCGTCCCGGCCCATCCGGTCGCGCATGCCATCCTCGCAGCTGCCGCGCGACCGATCGCGGCGCCCTCCGCCAATCGCTCCGGCAGGATCAGCGCGACCAGTGCCGCCCATGCGATGGCCGATCTGGAAGGGCGCATCGATGCCGTCATCGATGCCGGCCCGACCGAGGTCGGGGTCGAATCGACCATCGTCGCCTGTCTCGACGGCGCGCCGCTGCTGCTGAGGCCGGGCGGTGTTCCGCGCGAGGCGATCGAGCATGTGGTTGGCCGGCCGCTCGTCATCGCGGGCGATGCCGGCCATGCGCCGATCTCACCCGGCATGCTCGCATCGCATTATGCGCCGGCGGCGCGGGTCAGGCTCGATGCCGATACCCCGGCAGACGGCGAGGCCTGGCTCGGCTTCGGTCCCGAGGCACAAGAGCATCCAGATTCACTCAATCTCAGCTCGACCGGCGACCTGCGCGAGGCTGCCGCCCACCTCTTTGGCTATATGCGGCGACTCGACGAGATCGGGCGGAAGACCATCGCGGTCGCCCGCATTCCCGAGCATGGGCTCGGTGAGGCGATCAACGACCGTTTGCGGCGCGCCGCCGCGCCGCGCTGAGCCCTGCTCTCCGGGATTTGAATTCCTCCAGCTTGCAACGATGCAAGATATCGGCTTGCGTGCCGGCAGGAGGACGCGGTGCCGATGAATGCCAAGCTTGCCTGGGACGATTTCCGGCTGATCAAGGCCATTGCCGATCATGACGGGCTGACCGGAGCGGCGGCTGCGCTCTCGGTCAATCATTCCACCGTATTCCGGCGGCTCGGCCAGATCGAGGAGTTCGTCGGCCTGCCACTCTTCGAGCGGCGCAAGACCGGCTATGTCGCGACTGTCGCCGGGGCCGAGATGGCGGCGCTCGCGAGCCGCATGGACGAGGACGTCACCGCCTTTGCGAGGCGCCTTGCCGGGCGCGACGTCGCTCCATCCGGCGAATTGCGGATCACCACGACGGACACGCTCTACCAGAACGTGCTGCTGCCGATCTTCGCAGGCTTCCGCCGGGCGCACCCGCTGATCCGGCTCGATGTCGTGATCGGCAACCAGGCGCTCAACCTGTCGAAGCGCGATGCCGATATCGCGATCCGCGCCAGCGACACGCCGGGCGAGACACTGGTCGGCCGGCGTATCGCCACCATCGCCTGGGCGATCTATGGCCGCGCCGAAGACGGCATCACGGCGGAGGAGGCAGCGAGTCCGGCGCTGTTCTACCAGCGCGACTGGGTCGCACTCGGCGACCAGCTTTCGCATGTGAAGGCGGCGCGCTTCGTCCGCGAGCATGTCGCGCCGGAACGGATCGCGCTGAAGAGTTCAGCCGTGCTCGGCATCGCGGAGGCGGTCGCGCAGGGCCTCGGCATCGGGCCGCTGCCCTGCTTCATCGCCGATCAGCGGCCGGACCTGATAAGGCTGCTGCCGCCCAATCCGGATTTCGCCACCGGCCTATGGGTTCTGACCCACCCCGATATCCGGCATGTGCCGCGCGTGCGCGCCTTCATGGATTTCTGCAGCAACGAGCTCGCGCGGCAGCGGGCCTTGTTCGAGGGGTAGCGTCGTCGCGATCAGGCCGCCCTGACCGTGCCGGCCCCCACTACAGGGTCCGCACCGCGCTGACCGACGGCGTAGAACTGCGTGACGGCCTCGACCCGGCGCGTCAGCCGCGGATAGCCGGAGAAGGCATTGAGCACGAAACCGGCGATCGCGGGCACCATGCGCTCCTGCTCCTGGAAGGCGTTGGGATTCATCTGGGAATTCAGCTTGGCGCTGCCGCAGGCCAGCATCTGCAGGGCCGAACGCGCCGCCGGCAGGTTATGCGCCGTGAAGGCACCGATGCGGTCGCAGGTCAGCTCGCGGGACCGGGAATAGGCCGGGCCGAGGAAGGGAATGAACAGCGCCGGCAGGCGCAGATAGGACCAAGGCTCGTCGAGATGGCCAGCCACATGGTGGCCGAGCTCATGGCCGACGACGAAACGGACCTGATCGTCGTCGTCGCAATCGATCAGCGCCGAGGTCAGCCAGACATAGCGGTGGCGCCCCACGAGCCGCAGCGCCATCGCATTCATCACGCCATTCGAATTGTAGACGAAGGTCGTCGGCACGTCCTTGAGCCCGACGCGCTGCGCCCCCTCGACAACCATCTGGTGCAAATGCGGAAACTGGTTCGGCCCGACCATGACGAAATGACCAAACATGTAGGCACGCGTCAGCGCCCGCACTATAAATGAGAAGAGCCAGAACATGCCGACGTAAAGGAGAAAGACCAGGGCAACCTGCGGACGCCCTCTCATCAGCTCAACCACCGGAATCAATAAGACGACCAGCCAGATCAGCGCCCCGATTGCCAGCGTCAATGTGCCGTAGAATTTTTCCTTACCGTGCCTGAAGCGCGACATATTGAAATCCATGGCAACCTCCAGATCCAAATCAGATATTTGAGCTATTTTAAACTTTGAAAATGATATCCGAGCATTGCACGATTCCAGCGCACGAGCCAACCTCGCCGCATCAGGCCGGCCGAGCCGGGCGCTGCGATCCCCGCGGCGCGACGAGGCAGCGGGCCATGCGGAGCCATCCGCGGC
>JAEWKP010000437.1 GCA_023393655.1 Pseudomonadota bacterium
TGGAGGCGTCGATGCGTATCGCTGTCGTGGGCGGAGGGCCGGCGGGGCTCTATTTCGCGCTCCTGATGAAGCGGGACTGGCCGGAGCTGACGGTCGATGTCTTCGAGCGCAACCAGCCGGACGACACGTTCGGCTTCGGAGTCGTCTTCTCCCCCCAGACGCTCGATACGTTCAAGGCGGCGGATGCGCAGAGCTATGCCGCGATCCGCGACAATTTCGCCTATTGGGACGATATCGAGATCCGCTTCAAGGGCGACAGCTACCGCGTGCCAGGCAACGGCTTCTGCGGCTGCTCGCGCCGTTCGCTGCTGATGCTGGTGCAGGCGAGGGCGCGCGAGCTCGGCGTCAACCTGCATTTCGGCGAGGAGATCGCCGATGCCGAGACGCTGAAGCGCGACTACGACCTTGTCGTCGGCGCCGATGGCATCAACAGCCGGATCCGCGAGAACTGGCGCGAGCGCTTCCAGCCGCAGACGGATCTGCGCCCGAACCACTTCACCTGGATGGGCTCGACCCGCCCTTTCGACGCCTTCACCTTCTTCTTCAAGGAGACGGAGCACGGCGTCTTCATCGCCCATTGCTATCAATACGAGGCCGGCCGCTCGACCTGGGTGCTGGAGACCGATCCCGAGACCTTCGCGAAGGCGGGCCTCGGCGCGATGGACGAGGCGCAGTCGGCGGCCTTCCTCGAAGGGGTCTTCGCCGAGGAATTGGAAGGTCACAAGCTCATCACCAACCGCTCGCTCTGGCGCAATTTCCCGATGATCCGCTGCCGCAACTGGGTGAGCGGGAACGTCGTGCTGATCGGTGACGCCAAGGCGACGGCGCATTTCTCGATCGGCTCCGGCACCAAGCTCGCGATGGAGGATGCGATCGCCCTGCATAGGGCGATGGGGCAGGCGAAGCTCGATGTCGCCGCCGGCCTGAAGCTGTTCGAGACGCAGCGCCGCGAGGAGGTCGAGAAGACCCAGCATGCGGCCGACGTCTCGCTGGTCTGGTTCGAGGAATTGAAGCGCTTCTGGGATTTCGAGCCGCTGCGCTTCGCCTTCGGCCTGATGACCCGTTCCAAGGCGATCACCTACGACAACCTGGCCCTGCGCGCACCGGAGATGGTGACGGCCGTCGACAGGCTCGTCGCCGACGGCCTCGGCGATCTGGCCAAGCGGCGAAAGGACGGCTCGCCGGTCCCGCCGGCCTTCCAGCCCTTCAAGCTGCGTGAGATGCGCGTCGAGAACCGCATGACGCTCTCGCCGATGTGTCAGTACTCAGCGCAGGACGGTCTGCCGGGCGACTGGCACCTGATGCATTACGGCTCGCGCGCGATCGGCGGCCCCGGCCTGATCTTCACCGAGATGACCTGCGTCGCGGCCGATGCCCGCATCACCCCCGGCTGCACGGGCCTGTGGAACGACGCGCAGGAAGCCGCGTGGAAGCGGATCACCGGCTTCGTCCACGCCCATTCAGCGGCAAAAATCTGCCTCCAGCTCGGCCATGCCGGACGTAAAGGGGCGAGCAAACTGATGTGGGAGGGCATGGACCGGCCGCTGCCGGAAGGCGCCTGGCCGATCATCTCGGCCTCGCCCTTGCCCTATTATCCGGAAAGCCAGGTGCCGCGCGAGATGACCCGCACCGACATGGATCGGGTCAAGGCGGAGTTCGTCGCCGCCGCCGAACGCGGTGAGCGCGCCGGCTTCGACATGCTGGAATTGCACTGCGCCCATGGCTATTTGCTGGCGAGCTTCCTGTCGCCGCTGACCAACAAGCGCACCGATGAATACGGCGGCTCGGTCGAGAACCGCCTGCGCTATCCGCTGGAGGTCTTCCGGGCGCTGCGCGAGGCCTGGCCGCGCGAGAAGCCGATGTCGGTGCGCATCTCCGCGACCGACTGGGTCGAGGGCGGTCTCTCGGCGGCGGATTCCGTCGCGATCGCCGAGGCTTTCGCCGCCGAGGGCTGCGACCTCGTCGATGTCTCCACCGGCCAGACTGCGCGGGAGTCCCGTCCGATCTATGGCCGCATGTTCCTGACGCCGTTCTCGGACCGCATCCGCAACGAGGCCGAGGTCGCGACCATGTGCGTCGGCAACATCACCACGGCCGATCAGGTCAACACCATCATCGCCGCCGGCCGGGCCGATCTCGTGGCGCTCGGGCGTCCGCATCTGGCCGATCCGTCCTTCGTGCTGCGCGCCGCCGCCTGGTACGGCGTCGATGCCGAGCAGCCGGTGCAGTACGGGCCCGGCAAGGACCAGCTTATGCGCAACACGCCGCGAGAGCGTCAGGACCTGGAAGAGCTGAAGCTCAAGGCCAAGCCCACCCGCCACGCCCTGGCGAAATAGGCGGCACTCCCGGGCCTATTTCCCTTCGGCGTGGCTCCGGCGCCCGGAGGGCGAGACGTCGGGAATGGTCGGCGCCATCGGCTTGCGCTCGCCAAACGGGTTGGCCGAAGGCGGGTTGCGCCGCAGCCGGAAAGCGAGATAGGCCGCCGCTGCCGCAGAAAGCACACCGAGATAGGCCAGAAGCCCGTTCGGCCCGGCTGCCTGCATGAAGGCGGCGGCGACCAGGGGGCCGATCGCCGAGCCTGTCGCCCAGAGGAAGAGCAGTTGCGCGGAGAGGCCGAGCGCACGTTCGCGGCCGAGCCGGAAATAGGCGTGCGCCACCGCGACCGTGTAGATCGGCATCGCGCCCGCGCCGATCAGGGCGAACAACCCGAACAGCCAGAAGCGCGTATGAGGCACGGAGAGCCAGAGCACGACGCCGAGTGCCAGCGAGCAGAGCACGACCGAGACAGTGGCGGTCAGCATGATCTTGCGGCTCTCGACGCGGTCGGCCAGCAGCCCGAGCGGCCATTGCAGCACGAGCGCGCCGATCTGGATGCCGGCGGTCAGCAGGATCGCCCAGGCCTGGTCGAGCCCGATCAGGATGCCGTAGGCCGGTGCGATATTGGTCAGTGCGCCGCCCATCAGCCCGACATAGAGGCAGCCGATCACGGAAGCCGGCGCGTATTGCCACATCGTGTTGAGCCGGACCGAGACGACCTCGCCCGATTCAGGACCCTTGGCGCGGGTCATGCCGACCGGGATCAGCGCGATCGAGAAGGTCGCGCTCGCCAGCAGGAAGACATCGTGCGATTGCAGCGAGACATAGCCGACGCCGATCTGCGAGCCGATCAGCGCGAGGCGGTTGAGGATCTGGTAGAAGCCGAACAGCCGCCCGCGCTGGCCGGCCTTGGCCTGGCCGCTGATCCAGCTCTCGATGCAGATCGCGTGGCCGGCGCCGGCAAAGCCCATGCCGAGCCGTGATATGCCCCAGAAATCGAGCGACGTCAGCGCGAAGCTGATCGTCAGAACCGCCTGCAGCGCCGCGAAGACGCCGAAGGCGCGGATATGGCCGACACGGCGGATGAAGGCGGGGATGACGAAGCAGCCGGCGAGGAAGCCGACCGAATAGGCCGAGCCGACGAGGCCGATCAGCAGCGGCGCCTTCTGCTCCAGCGCCATCTTGAGCGGCACCACCGTGTTCACGATGGTCGAGGCGACCTGCAGGATCAGGGCGCCGCTGACGATCGCGCCGAGCGCTGCGACGGAGCTCGTCCGGGGCTCGGCTGGCTGGCTCACGGCGGTCCCGGCCTCCGGCGCAGCCGCCACGGAATCCTGCAATTCCGGCGGCTGCAACTCCTGCGGTTGCGATGCTTGCGACATATCCGATTCGACGGCCGGTTGGTGAGAATTTGGTTGGATTTGCAACCTTGCCCGAAAAAATGGGCCAATCGGGGCAGGTCGCGAAAAAGTCCCGTCTTTCTTCCTCCATCGTCCGGTCGCGATCACGCCGTCTTCGCATGGCCTTGGAGGCGCGCGCCGGGCTCCTGTTCCGCCGCGCGCGAACCGCGAAAAATTATCGATCCGGTTCACCGGCGATTAACCAAGGCAGCGCCTTATCGATACGGAACGAAGTTTGGGTTCTCCCGGCATGTCCTGTCACACCGCGATGTGCACCGCGCCTCCCTCGGTCGAGGTGCGCGCAGCCGTGCTGTGTCTGCGGCCGCCGGGCGTGGCGTAAGCGTATCGAGAGTGCGGCGGATGACCTATGCGACCTATGTGCGGGAAGGTGGCGCGCCTTATGTGCGGCCGCGTCGTCGCCGCCGGCCCCTGCTGAAGGGGCTTTTCCTCGCGATGGCCCTGAGCGGCGGCGCCATGTCCGGATTCTGGATGCTGGGGCAGGGCGCGCCGGGCCCCGATGCCGGGAGCACGCCCGCTGCAACCGCCCATAAGGGATCGCCCGGTCGCGTCGCGCAGCAGCAGGCGCCAGCCTATAGCGGGCTGCTCGACCCCTCCCTGTCGGGCGGCAAGGGTGCGTCCTTCGTCCAGGGCGCTCCCGTACGCTCCGCGTTCCAGCCGGCGGCCCCGATGCCGCCATCCTCGTCGCTCGCTGCTGTCGCTCCTGCGGAGCCCGTCTTGCCGCTGCCGCCGCAGCCCCCGGTCACGCTGGCGGAGAAGGCCGCGCCCATGCCGGTGCCGCGTCCCCTGGACCTGCTGCCGAAGACCGGTCCGCAGCAGCTCCAGCCGCAACAGGCCCGGCCGCGCGTCGCCCAGCCGACGAACGGGCGTCGCAACCGGACGGCCGCCGCCGCACCGACGCCGGGGGACAACCGCAATTTCTTCGAGAAGCTCTTCGGCGTGCAGAAGCAGCAGGAGCCGGCCGGGACCGCGCTCGCCTATGCCGCGCCGCAGGACGACATCATCGATCGCGGCCGCATTACCCGCCTCAGCCCCTCGGCTGGCACCCCCACGCGCACTGCGGAGGCCGGTACGGCGATCTACGATATCGCGGCCAAGATGGTCTATCTGCCGAATGGCGAGCGACTGGAGGCACATTCAGGCCTCGGCGAGATGATGGACGATGTCCGCTACGCCCATGTCCGGATGAAGGGTGTCACCCCGCCGCACACCTATACCTTGACCGAGCGCGAGGCGCTGTTCCATGGCGTGCGCGCCATTCGCCTGAACCCGGTCGGCGGCAGTGGTGCGATCCATGGCCGGGCCGGGCTGCTCGCCCATACCTATCTGCTCGGGCCGCGCGGTGACTCGAACGGCTGTATTTCCTTCAAGGACTACGACCGCTTCCTGCAGGCCTTCCTGCGTGGCGAGATCAAGCGGATCGTCGTGGTCGCGAGTCTCTGACGAGCCGGTGAGGTTCTAACGCTGTCGGGGCCGGCCGCTGATCCGTAGGATCATGCCGGTCGCAGCCAGAACGCAGCCCAGCGCGAAGGGCGGGACGAAGACCATCAGCGCTTCGGTATCCTCCCAGCGAAAGCGGAAGCGGGAAAGGCTGCAGCCGCCCGAATGCAGGCCGCAGGCAAAGAGATTGAGCCCAACCCAGCCCGCGAGGGCGACGAGGCAGAGAACCACCCCGCCTCCGATCAGGAGCCAGCTCGCGAGCCGCATCCGGGCGTCTCCGTAAGGCGCGGCACCGTCAGCCGCGCGCGGCCTTCGGCGCCTTCTTCTCCGTCGCGTCCGGCTCGGCCGCCGTCTTGGCCGCGGCCTTCTTGGCAGGCGCCTTCTTTGCAGCAGCCTTCTTGGCCGGAGCCTTCTTTGCCGGAGCGTTGGCCCTGGCTGCGCCGCTGGCGGCCTTCGGCTTGCCCTTGCCGCCCTTCGCCTCGGCCTTGGCGTTCGCCAGCTCGATCGCCTGCTCCAGCGTGATGCTCTCGGCCGTCATCGTCTTGGGCAGGGTCGCGAAGATCTTGCCCCAGGCGACATAGGGGCCGTACTTGCCGGCCTTGACCTCCAGCGCCCCGCCGGCGGGATGGTCACCCAGCGCCCGACCCGGCGTCGCCGCCCGGCCGCCGCGCCCGCCGCCGGCCTCCTTGGCGACGATCAGGTCGATGGCGCGGTTGGCGCCGAGCTCGAGCACGTCGTCGTCCTTGTCGATATTGGCGTAGACCTTGCCGTGCTGGACGTAAGGTCCGAAGCGGCCGATGCCGACGAGGATCGGCTCGCCGCTCTCGGGATGCCGGGCGACCTCGCGCGGCAGGGAGAGCAGCGCAAGTGCCTTCTCCAGCGTCACACTCGCCGGGCTCATGCCCTTGGGCAGGCTGGAGCGCTTCGGCTTCTCGCCCTCGCCGAGCTGGATATAGGGGCCGAAGCGGCCGTCGCGCAGCGTGACTTCGAGATTGGTCACCGGGTCGGTGCCGAGGATGCGCACGCCCGGCGCACCCTGGCCGCCCTCGGCCGAGGCCTCGCCATCGGCGGCGGGGACGGAGAGGGGACGCGTATAGCGGCATTCCGGGTAGTTCGAGCAGCCGACGAAGGCGCCGAACTTGCCGAGCTTGAGCGAAAGCTGGCCGTTGCCGCAGGTCGGACACACCCGCGGATCGGAACCGTCGGCCTTCTGCGGGAAGATATACTCGCCGAGGATGCCGTTCAGCGCCTCGAGCACGTCGCCGACGCGCAGATCCTTGGTCTCGCCGATCGAGGCCTGGAATTCCTCCCAGAATTCGCGCAGCAGCGCCTTCCAGTCGATCTCGGCATTGGAGACGCGGTCGAGCTTCTCTTCGAGATTGGCCGTGAAGTCGAACTCGACATAGCGCTTGAAGAAGCTCTCCAGGAACGACGTCACCAGCATGCCCTTGTCTTCGGGCACGAGGCGCTTCTTCTCGATGCGGACATATTCGCGGTCGCGCAGGGTCGACAGCGTCGCGGCATAGGTCGAGGGCCGGCCGATGCCGAGTTCCTCCATGCGCTTGACCAGGCTCGCTTCCGAGAAACGCGGCGGCGGCTCGGTGAAATGCTGGTCGGCGGCGATAGTGCGCTTCTCCAGCGTGTCGCCGGCCTTCATCGCCGGGAGCTTCCTGGAGTCCTCGTCTTCCTCGTCGTCGCGGCTTTCCTGATAGAGCGTCAGGAAGCCGTCGAAGAGCACGACCTGTCCGGAGGCGCGCAGGTCGAGATGGCGCGCGCCGACCTTGGCCGCGATGTCGACCGTGGTGCGCTCCATCTCGGCCGATTCCATCTGGCTCGCGATGGTGCGCTTCCAGATCAGTTCGTAGAGCTTGGCCTGCTCGGGTTCGAGCTGGCGCGCGACCATGGCCGGCAGGCGGCCGAGATCGGTCGGGCGGATGGCCTCGTGGGCCTCCTGCGCGTTCTTCGCCTTGACCGTGTATTTGCGCGGCGCGTTCGGCACGTATTTGTCGCCGAATTCCTTGCCGATGACGCGGCGTGCGGCGGCGATGGCCGAGCCGTCCATGTCGACGCCATCGGTTCGCATATAGGTGATGAGGCCGACGGTCTCGCCGCCGATATCGACGCGGTCATAGAGGCGCTGCGCCAGCTGCATCGTCCGCGCGGGGGCGAGGCCGAGCTTGCGCGAGGCTTCCTGCTGCAGCGTCGAGGTCTGGAAGGGCGGCTGCGGATGGCGCTTGACCGGCTTGGCTTCGACCTCGCTGACGGCGAAGAGCGCGGTTTCCAGCGCCGCCTTGAAGGCGCTGGCCTCGGCTTCGTTGCCGATATCGAGCCGGTTGATCTTCTTGCCGTCGGCGCCGACGAGCCGAGCCTCGAAAGTCTGGCCCGATTCCGTCGCGAGCGTCGCGACCAGGGACCAGTATTCGCGGGCCCGGAAGGCCTCGATCTCGCGCTCGCGGTCGCAGACGAGGCGCAAAGCCACCGACTGGACGCGGCCGGCCGAGCGGGCGCCCGGCAGTTTGCGCCACAGCACCGGCGAGAGCGTGAAACCGACGAGATAGTCGAGCGCGCGGCGCGCCAGATAGGCATCGACCAACGCCTGATCGATCGCGCGCGGATTGGCCAGCGCCTTCTGCACAGCATCCTTGGTGACGGCGTTGAAGGTGACGCGCTCGACGGGAATGCCCTTGAGCACGCGCTTCTGGTTCAGCGCCTCCAGCACATGCCAGGAGATCGCTTCGCCCTCGCGATCCGGGTCGGTTGCGAGGATCAGCTTTTCGGCGCCCTTCACGGCGCGCGCGATCTCGGCGACCTGCTTGGCGCCGCGGCCCTCGATCTCCCACTTCATGGAGAAGTCGTTGTCGGGCTCGACCGAGCCGTCCTTGGCCGGCAGGTCGCGGATATGCCCGAACGAGGCGATCACCTCGTAGTCGGAGCCCAGGTACTTGTTGATCGTCTTGGCCTTGGCCGGCGACTCGACGACGAGGAGCTTCATGGTTTTCGTGTCTCGATGACAGCCTTGATCAGAGCGCGGAACCGGCCCTAATGGACGGTCCCGCGACCCGCAAGACCGCTGCGGTTCGGAAGATGCGCGCGAAAGTGGTTCAGCGCGCCCGCTCTGTCAAACCCCGAATGGGTGGCGACGACGATCGCCGGCCCGCTGATGCAGCGGTGAGACATGGGGGCGATCGTCGGCTTTGCAAGCGGAGTCTCAGCCCCGCGCCGCCACCAGCCGGTCGATGAAGCCGTCGGTATGGGCGCCGTTGATCCAGCGCAGCACGGCGACGACGTCCTGCTCGGGATCGACCCAGATCACGTTGCTGCCGGCGCCGAGCGCCGAGAAGGACGCGGCCGGCACGCCCGGGCGCGCCGCGAGCCACCAGAGATAGCCGTAATTCGCCAGGGTGGGCGAGGGCGTCAGCATCCGCTTGACCCAGTCGCGCGACAGGATCTGCCGGCCGGCCCAGTCGCCCTGCCGGCCGATCAGCAGGCCGAAGCGGGCATGGTCGCGCGCACCGATGAACAGGCCGCCGCCCCAATGGCCCCCGCCCGGCACCGATTGGATCGAGCGCCCGTCGATCTCGGTGAAGGAGGTGCTGTAGCCTTCCCAGCGCCAGTCCGGCGAGGCGCCGATCGGGTCCATCACACGCTCGCGCAGCACCTCCGGCAACGGA
This sequence comes from Pseudomonadota bacterium, assembly GCA_023393655.1. Classification (GTDB taxonomy): domain Bacteria; phylum Pseudomonadota; class Alphaproteobacteria; order Rhizobiales; family Beijerinckiaceae; genus Allobosea. The sequence goes on from JAEWKP010000437.1 coordinate 8,846, forward strand.
CGGCGGAAGCGTTCCAGCAGGGCGTAGGACAGTACGTTCACGCGAACGTCGTTATATTCGTAGAAGGAGCCGGGCGTCTTGAGCTCGCGGCGCTGGCCCTTGCGGCTGTTATCGGCGCCGGGGCCGATCTGGCGGTTGTGGTCGACCTGGTCGGACTTGCCGAAGATCTCGCCCTGCCATTCGCTGGACTGCTGCAGCAGGTGCCGCCAGGTGATCTGGCCGTTATGTGGGCCGGCGAAAACGGGGCCGGACACTGTCTTGCCGACGGCCTCGTCCACATCCGTGATCAGCCCGTCGTCGAAGGCGATGCCGGCGAGCACCGCGAGATAGCTCTTGGCGATCGTGAAGGTCATGTCGGGGCGGGGGGTATCGCCCCATTCCGCGACGATGCGCCCGCCCTTCAGGATCAGGCCGGCCGGGCCGCCGCGCTCGCGTACCGGGCCGACGATCTCGGTCCAGGGGCCGCGCTCGTTCCATTCGACATTCCCGACATAGCTGCCGTCCGGATAGTAGAGGCTGCGCGGCCAGGGGCTCTCCTGCTCGCGGGCGAAATCGACGGCAACCTTCAGCCTCTCCGGGTCGAAACCGGCCTCGGCGGGCGCGATCGTCTGCCACGGGGCCTCATTGGGGGCGGGAACGAAGGCATCGGTCGGGCTGAACAAGGCGGCATCCTCACGCTCGGCGGAAAACCCGATTGGTAGCCTCGTTTTCCTGAAAGCTCCACGACCCACAGGACATGTGCCCTCCCTGCCGGGAGGAGCTTGCGCCGCACCCGACTCGCGCCTAAACAGCCTGCTTCAAATGACATCGCCAGCACCGCTCTATCCGCACCGCCATCTCCTCGGGATCGAGGGGTTGTCCCATCTGGACATCGAGGCGCTGTTGGACAGGGCCGAGACCTACGTCGCGCTCTCCCGCCAGGTCGAGAAGAAGGCGGCGACCTTGCGCGGTCGCACCCAGATCAACCTGTTCTTCGAGCCCTCCACCCGGACGCAGGCCTCCTTTGAGCTCGCTGGCAAGCGCCTCGGCGCCGATGTCATGAACATGTCCGTCGCATCCTCCTCGGTGAAGAAGGGCGAGACGCTGATCGACACCGCAGCGACGCTGAACGCCATGCGGCCCGATATCATCGTCGTGCGCCATCATGCGGCCGGTGCGGTCAACCTGCTCGCCCGCAAGGTCGGGTGCTCGGTGGTCAATGCCGGCGACGGCGCCCATGAACACCCGACCCAGGCGCTGCTCGACGCGCTGACGATCCGCCGCAACAAGGGCCGCATCCAGGGCCTGACGGTCGCGATCTGCGGCGACATCCTGCATTCGCGCGTCGCCCGTTCGAACATCATCCTGCTCAACGCGCTGGGTGCGAAGGTGCGGCTGATCGCGCCGACGACGCTGCTGCCGGCCGGCATCGAGCGCATGGGCGTCGAGATCTTCACCGACATGAACAAGGGGCTGGAGGGCGCCGACATCGTGATGATGCTGCGCCTCCAGCTCGAGCGCATGCACGGCGCCTTCGTGCCCTCGCCGAAGGAGTATTTCCGCTATTACGGGCTCGATCACGAGAAGCTGGAGCGGGCTCAAGCTGACGCGCTGGTGATGCATCCCGGCCCGATGAATCGCGGGGTCGAGATTTCCTCCGCTGTCGCCGATGGCGCCCAGTCGCTGATCCGCGAGCAGGTCGAGATGGGCGTCGCCGTCCGCATGGCCGTGCTCGACGCGCTGGCCCAGCATCTGCCGAATGTCTGAGCGTAAAGAGACCGAACATGGCTGACACGCAGGACATGGCAACGCAGGACATGGCAACGCGGGATTTGGCAATCGTCAACGCCCGCCTGATCGACCCGGACACCGGTCGCGAGGGCGTGGGCTCCCTCCTGCTCCGTAACGGCACGATCGCCGCAGTTGAATGGCAGGGCGTGCCCGCGACAGGCGAGGGCGTGCGCCGCATCGACGCCAAGGGCCAGGTGCTGACGCCCGGCCTCGTCGACCTCCGCGCCTTTCTCGGCGAGCCCGGCGCCGAGTTCCGCGAGACGCTGGGCACCGGCTCGCAGGCCGCGGCCGCCGGCGGCGTCACCACGGTCGTCTGCCGCCCGGATACCAATCCGCCGATCGACGACCCCGCGATCATCGATTTCGTCAAGCGCCGCGCCCGTGACAAGGCCGTCGTTAACGTCCTCTCCTGCGCCGCCCTGACGAAAGGGCTGCAGGGCAGGGAGATCACCGAGCTCGGCCTGCTGCTCGAGGCCGGCGCAGTCGCCTTCTGCGACGGTGCCAGGGGCCTGCGCGATCCGCAGGTCATGCGCCGCGCCATGATCTATGCCCGCAACTTCGACGCGCTGATCATGAACCATGTCGAGGACCCCGACCTGCGCGGCTCCGGCGTGATGAACGAGGGCGAGTTCGCCAGTCGCAAGGGCCTGCCGGGCATTCCGCTGGAAGCCGAGACGGTGATGCTGGAGCGCGACATCCGCCTCGCCCGTGCAACCGGCGCCCGCTACCACGCCGCGATGATCTCCTGCGCGGAATCGGCCGAGTTGGTGCGCCGCGCCAAGCAGGACGGCGTGCGCGTCACCTGCGGCGTCTCGATCAACAATCTCACCCTCAACGAGAACGATGTCGGCGAGTACCGTACCTTCTGCAAGGTCACGCCGCCTTTGCGCCATGAGGACGACCGCCTCGCCATGGTCGCGGCCCTGGCCGAGGGCGTGATCGACGTCGTCGTCTCCGATCATGATCCCCAGGACGTCGAGACCAAGCGCCAGCCCTTCGCCGAATGCGCCGACGGCGCGCTCGGCATCGAGACCATGCTCTCGGCCGCCCAGCGCATGGTCCAGGCCGGGCAGATCGGCCTGCCGCAGCTTCTCGCCGCGCTTTCGGCCCGGCCGGCCGCGCTGCTCGGGCTTTCCGCCGGCAGGCTCGCTGTCGGCGCGCCCGCCGATCTCGTTCTGTTCGACCCCGAGGCGCCCTTCGTCGTCGACAAGCGCAAGCTCAAGTCCCGCGCCAAGAACTCGCCCTTCGACGAGGCGCGGCTGGAAGGCATCGTGGCCGCAACCTTCGTCGGCGGCCGGGTGGTCTACGAAGCCGAGCCGGGCTAGGCTACCTGCGAACCGGGGAAAAGGGGCGGCATGACGGATGTTCTGAACTGGGGCCTCTCCGGCCCCGCCACGCTGATCGCCCTCGTCGTCGGCTATCTCTTCGGCTCGATCCCTTTCGGCATCATCCTGACCAGGCTCGCCGGCGGCCCGGACCTGCGCAGCATCGGCTCCGGTAATATCGGCGCGACCAATGTCCTGCGCACCGGCAACAAGAAGCTCGCGGCCGCCACCCTCGCCGGCGATATGCTCAAGGGCACGGTGGCGGTCCTGGTTGGGGCGCGCTTCCTCGGCGGTCCCGAGGCGGCGCTTGCGGCGGGCGCGGGCGCTTTCCTCGGCCATCTCTTCCCGGTCTGGCTGGGCTTCAAGGGCGGTAAGGGCGTCGCGACCTATATCGGCGTGCTGATCGGCGTGAAGGCCTCGATTGCGCTCGTCTTCGCCGTGATCTGGCTCGGGCTGGCCTATCTGTTTCGCTATTCCTCGCTCTCGGCCCTGATCGCCAGCGTGATCGCGCCGTTGCTGCTCTGGTTCTGGGCGGGAATGCCACAGGCGGCGCTCGTCATGGCCGTCCTCTCCGTCCTGCTCTGGATCATGCACCGGGAGAACATCGCCCGGCTCTTGGCCGGGCGCGAAGGCAAGATCGGCCAGAAGGGCTGACAGGGGCATGGCTGGGATCGTCCTCTCCGATCGCCAGCGTCTCGATTGGTTGCGGTTGATCCGCAGCGAGAACATCGGCCCGCGCAGCTTCCGCACCCTGATGAACCGCTGCGGCGGCGCGGCCGCGGCACTCGACGCGCTCCCCGACCTCGCCCGGCAGGCCGGCCGCGTCATCCGCATCTGCCCGGCGGGCGAGGCCGAGCGCGAATTCGAGGGGCTGTCGCGCCTCGGCGGCCGCTTCATCGCGCTCGGCGAAGCCGAATACCCCGTCCCACTACAGGCGATCGATTCGGCGCCGCCCCTGCTGGCGGTGCTTGGGCGTGCCGAGGCCCTGCAGCGACCGGGCGTCGCGCTGGTCGGTTCGCGCAATGCCTCGGCCGCCGGGATGAAGTTCACCGCGCGGCTCGCCCGCGAGCTCGGCGAGGCCGATTTCACCGTGGTCTCGGGGTTGGCGCGCGGCATCGATACGGCAGCCCATGAGGCGAGCCTCGAAACCGGTACCGTCGCCGTGCTCGCCGGCGGGCTCGACGAGATCTACCCGCCGCAGAACATCCCGCTCGCCCGCCGCATCCTGGAGTACGGTGCGCTCATCAGCGAGATGCCGCTGGGTTGGGTCGCGCGGGCGCGCGACTTCCCCCGCCGCAACCGCCTGGTCTCGGGGCTGTCGCTCGGCACGGTCGTGGTCGAGGCGGCGCGCCGTTCGGGCTCGCTGATCACCGCGCGCTTCGCCAATGAGCAGGGCAGGCTGGTCTTCGCCGTTCCGGGCTCGCCCCTCGATCCACGCGCCGAGGGCGGCAATCACCTGATCCGGGAAGGGGCGACGCTCTGCGCCGAAGCGGCCCATGTCATCGAAGCGCTTCAGCCCTTGCGCCAGCGCGAGCTCGACCTGTCCTTCCCGGGACAAGCCATGCGCGAGGTCATCGGAGAGCCGGCCTCGGAGGCGATGTGGGACGAACTCGACCTGCCCGAGATCATGCCCGCGCCCGGCTATGCCCGGCATGAAGACGGCTTCGAGCCGGAGCCGCCGTCATCGTTGCAGGCGAGGCGCGCTCCCGATTCCGGCCGGATCGTGCTCGATCTTCTCGGCTCCACCCCGATCGGGCTTGACGATCTCGTCCGTGCCAGCGGGCTCGCCGCGCGCGAGATCGGTCATATCCTCGTCGAGCTGGAGCTGTCCGGAGCGATACGGCGCCACCCCGGCGGGGCATTGTCGCGCAGCCTGCCCTGAACCGGTCATGCCGGTTTCAATGACGGTCGTTGCGCTGCGATGCCAGCCGCTCGATTTCCGCCGAGGCCTCGATTCGGGCCATCTCGAGAAAATAGCCGAGAGCGCTAAGCCTGGCATCGCGAGCCATGGCGCGGAGTTCGGCCGCCATCCCCTCGATGAAGCAGGCGGCCTCCAGCGGTGACATCGGCCGGCTGGGAATGTCGTCGTCGCTACACCCTCCCGGATCGGGCTCAAATGCGACCAGCTTGGAGACTTTGTGCTTCATGGCGAATGGATTCCCTCGCATAATCGGGGATCGACTCGTCCGGCGGGTTTTGCGTCCCGGACGGATTTGCAATCATAGATTGCAATTATGAATCAATTTCAAGTTTCAGTATACTATGTCAGAAGAAAGACCGCAGCCGGAAGCGTCGCCAGGGCGAGCAGCGTCTGCAGCGTCGTGATCTCGGCCATCAGCGGCGCGTCGCCGCCGAGGTCGCGCGCCAGGAAATAGGCCGCGGTTGCGGTGGGGACGGCGCCTGCCACCACCGTCATCGCGAGGGCCGGGCCGGTGACGCCGAACCAGCCGGCATAGAGCCAGGCCAGCACCGGCATGACCGCAAGCTTGAGCCCGACGGCAACGGCATGCGCCAGCCGCGGCCGCGCCAAACGGTCGAGGTCGAGCGCCGAGCCGACCACGAGCAGCCCGATGCCGAGCGAGGCGCGCCCGAGCACGTCGAGATAGCCGGTGAAGGCGGCGGGCAGCATCCACTGGAGCTGGTTGAGCGCGAGGCCGACTGCCGAGGACCAGATGAAGGGGTTGTAGAGAATCGAGCGGATCGTCGCGCCGAGGCTCATCGGCTTGCCGCTCGCATAGCGGGCGAGCACGAAGACGCACATGACATTGAGCAGCGGGATCATCGAGGCGACGGCGATCGCCATCAGCGTCGTGCCGGTGCGGCCCTGCAGGCCGGCCGCCAGGGCAAGGCCGACGAAGGTGTTCCAGCGCACAGAGCCCTGGAAGATCGAGGTGAAGGCGGGCCCCTCGATACCGGCGCGCGCCAGCAGCGGGCGAGCCAGCAGGAGCAGGGCCGCGACGCTGAGGATCGCGAGCACGAGGCTGGAGCCCATGCCGAGGACCGGCATGCTGTGCAGGTCGGCCATGGCCAGCGTATGGATCACCACGGCCGGAAACAGGACCTGATAGGTCAGACGCTCGACGCCGACCCAATGCGCCGGCGAGACGATGTTGCGCGTCTTCAGAAGCCAGCCCGTCGCGATGACGAGGAAGACGGCGATCAGGCTATCGAGCATGGAGGGGCCGGAAACGAGGGCGGGGCAGGAGGCCTTGGCGAGAGACCGTCGGGAACAATGGAAGTGGGCAGCCGTTTTACTGTCGAACTGACCTGTCCCTGTCATGCCCGCTCGTGGCCGGCAAGGGCGCTGGAGAAAGACCGTCCTGTCCCTGCCGCAATGCTGCCGCGATTGGTTCAGGTCTCATTCAACCGGATTGCTCCATGCTGACTTCAACATTGGGTGATCTCGTGAAAGGAGATGCCGTCATGATGTCTCTGAAGAAGAAAGTCGCTGTTGCGCTGACCGTCGCGAGCGTAGCGGCAGGCAGCTTTGCCGTTCCCGCCATGGCGGCCGAAACGCGCGGTTTCGACGCGGCGCGCCTCGACAAGGCCCCGGCCGAATATACGCAGTATCGCTACCGTCACGGCTATCGTGGCCATTGGCGCGGTTCCTCGCGTGGTGCGGCGGTCGCAGGCGCTATCGGCCTCGGCATCCTCGGCGCTGCCGCGATCGCGGCCAACCGGAACGCTTATGCGGGGCCGGGCTACTACTACGACGATGGCTATTACGCGCCGCCGGCGCCGGTCTACGTCGCGCCGAGGCGCTACTATGCCCCCTATGGCTACCAGCCTTACGATTTCCGCGACTATCGCTGAGGCCGATCGCAACCAAGTCTGCAAGGCCCGCGCAATCTGCGCGGGCCTTTGTTTGTGAGGACATTCTTCGGAATTCGGCGTCATGGATGACGTCTTGAGTTTGCTGACAGGAGATCGTCACGATGAAATCGCTTCGACGCGCAGGGCTTGCCGGCCTCGGCCTGGTCGCGCTGGCCTGGGCTTCCGCCCAGCCGGCCGTGGCCCAGTATTACGGCGGCAACGGCTACGAGCGCCGTGGCCAGGAACGCAACGACTATCAACGCAACCGCTATGAACGCCGTGACTCCTGGGAACGCCGCGACTCCTGGCGCGACGATGATCGCGGCTCCCGTTTTGGCCGGGACGACGGGCGCGGTGGCTATGGCCGCCGCCCGCAGAATCCGATGGCCGGTATGAGCCTCGAAGAGCAGAAGCGCGCGGTCAAGAACGAGCGCGAGGCGCAGAAGAAGGCGTTCAAGCGCGGCCTGATCTTCCAATAGGTCCGGGCTGGCGCAACGCCCTCAAGGATGGCTTTCACGAAGGCCGCTTCGCCATCCGGCGCGGCGGCCTTCAGTCGTATTGGCCTTCGTCCTCGCTGCCGTCCACCGGGCCGAGCCGGCCCAACCGGTCGAGCGCGCCTTGCAGGATATAGGCGGCCGCCATCTTGTCGACGACGGCGGCGCGCTTGGCGCGCGAGGCGTCGGCATCGAGCAGGGTCCGCGTCACGGC
>JAEWKP010000470.1 GCA_023393655.1 Pseudomonadota bacterium
GAGTTGGAGCGGATGTGGCGGCTCTTCGCCGAAGGCAAATACGGCGAGGTCCGTGCCGCGATCGCCCAGCGTGGCAGCACCGATCCGAACTGGCGCGCTCCAGCCGACCTGACAGCCCAGCTCGACACCGCCGAGGCACGCCAGCGCCTCGTCAACGCCTCGAACGCCCGGCAATGGGAGCAGGTCATCCGCCTGGGCACCGAGACCCCGGCCATGCTGACCTGCGCCAGCGTCGATGCGCTCTGGCGCGTCGCCGAGGCCTTCATCCAGACCGGCAAGCCCGAGCGTGCACGTGACGCCTATGCCTATGTCCTGACCAACTGCGCCAATCCGGCCGAGCGCGCCGGCACGATGCAGAAGGCGCTCGCCACCCTGCCGGAGAACCTGGTCGAAGGCTTGCTGTCGCAGGAACGGCAGAACGAGTTCGCGAGCATCCGCGACGAGATGGCACGGCGCCATATCGGCAAGGCCGCCGACGATCCGACGCAGAAGGCGACGCCCGCGGAAATCCAGCGCATCGAGGCTCTGGCCAATGCAGCCTCGACGCCCGACGACGCCATCCTGCTCGGCTTCTACACACTCCACCATGACGAGCCCGCCAAGGCCGCGACGTGGTTCCAGACGGCGCTCGCGCGCAATGGCGGCGCCAAGGCGGCCGAGGGAGCGGTGCTCGCATTGGGCGAGACCAAGAAGTACCAGGAGGCCGAAACGCTCGGCGCCCAGTGGCTCGAAGCCGGCGCGGCCAATCGCAAGGCCTATCTCGACGCCATCACCGCGCTGCTGACCCAGGAGCCGCCACCGCGCCTGGACCGCGCCGTGATCGAGCGCATCGTGAAAACCGTGGGGCAGGATAAATACGCCGCCGGCGCCGGAGCGCTCGGCTGGTATGCCTACAATGCCGGACAGATCAGCCCGGCGGGGACCTGGTTCGAGACGGCGCTCTCCTGGGATCGTGCCAACGAGCCGGCGGCTTACGGGCTGGCCCTGGTCCGCGAACGCCTGCGCGACCAGGCGGGTTTGCGCACCCTCGTTGCCGAATGGGGCAGCCGTTCCCAGAGGATCGCGGATATCCTCAATCCGCGGCGCGCGGGCGCGGCTCCGACAGCCGAGCAGCAGCGCGAAACACGTCAGGCGCCAGCGGCGGAATCAGCCGATCGCCGACCAACACCGATCGTCAGAGCTGGCCGCGACGAGTCGATCGCACGCGACGCCGCTCCGGTTGCGGAACCGGGGAGACGTTCGGACGCTCCCCGTGCGACCGGTGGCAATTGCGGAGGCGGCAGCTCAGGCGCCGCCGCCTTGCAGCGCGGCTGGTGCCTCCTCAATCTCAAGCGACCGGTCGCAGCAGCGCAGGCTTTCGAAGCGGCACGGCGCGGCGGCAATGCGCAGGTCGCCTCCGATGCCGCCGCAGGTCTGGCTTATGCCAAGCTGCAGCAGGGACTGACGGCCGAAGCCACCGTCGCGGCCAGCGCCGCCAACCTGCCGCCGGCGCGACGGAAGGAGCTGTCCACGCTGCTCCTCGCCGAACAATTCTATGCCCAATATGACGCCAAGGACTACAACGGGGCGCTCATCACCCTGTCACAGCGCCGCCGCCTGGCGCCCGAAACGACCGACCTGATGCTGATGCGCGGATGGTCCTATTACAATCTCGGCCGCTACGACGATGCCGCGCACATCTTCGAGACGCTGTACAAGGTCAACAAATCGCCCGAGGCCCTGTCCGGCCTGACGGCGATCCGTGACGTCACCAAGCGCAACGCTCACTGATCAGGGCGTCATCCGATGACGCCGCTCGAAGGTGCACGTCATACCGACATTGGGACTATCGAGCTTCGGCTGATCGCGTTGATCGCGCTCGCTCAGGATTTGGGCGTTCTTGCGCAGGACATAACCCTGGCCCCCGCCGCGGGCGATGGTGCCGGTGCGGAATGGGCCGCCGATCTTGACGTGCCCTGAAACCCTGATCTTCCGTCAGATTTGAGCAGAGGCCGTCGATCCTGGAAACGGACGATGCGCCCCTCACGGTTCGCGGAAGAGCAGATCATCGGGATGCTCAAGGAGCAGGAGCCAGCCAAACCAGCTTGGCACGCACTCGTCGCACCACGGCTGACCGACGTTCACCGGAAGCGCTCTAGGTCCTCGACCGGGTGTCGAGAAGATCGCGTACCGTGTCTCCGATGAAGCTGAACGCGAGCGACAGCGACAGGATCGCAAGACCCGGCCCGGCCGCAATCCACCAATTGTAGAAACTGGTCGCGCCCTCCGCGACCATCTGGCCCCATTCCGGCGTCGGCGGGCGCGCGCCCAGGCCGATGAAGCTGAGCCCCGCCACCAACAGGATGATCTGGCTGAGATCGGCCGTGGCATTGACCAGAATCGGCGTCCAGCACAGCGGCAGCACATGGCCGAACAGGATGCGCCGCCGTGACGCGCCGATCGCCACCGCCGCCTCGACATGCTCCAGCGAACGCACGGCAAGGACCTGCGCCCGCATCAGCCGCGCATAGATCGGCCACCAGACCACGACCATGGCGATCCCGGCATTGAGCAGGCCCGGCCCGAGCGTGGCGGCAACCGCCATGGCGAGCAGCATCGCCGGGAATGACAGCGTGATATCGGCGAGGCGCATCAGGATTGCGTCGGCGAGCCCACCGACATAGCCGGCGAAAGCCCCGATCGCACAGCCGATGGTGACGGCCACCGCGAGCACGCCTGCCGCGACCGGCAGCGAGAAGCGGACGCCGTAGAGCGTACGGATGAGAACGTCCCGCCCCAGGGCATCGGTGCCGAGCCAATGGGCCATGCTCGGCGGCTGCAGCCGGCGTGCCGCCAGCGCAACCGGATCATAGGGCGCCCAGAGGTCGATCGTCGCCGCGACGATGATCCAGGCAGCGACCACCGCCAGTGCACAGAGCAGGGTCCAGCGCGCCGCACCGCCGGACGCGATCCCGCGGAGGAACCCGCGCCGGCCGGGCTGCTTTCCACCGGCCGAAGGATCGGTCGCGGCCGTCATCGGCGGTCCCGCAAGCGCGGATCGGCGAACGCATAGGCGATATCGGTCACAAGGTTCGTGATCAGGAAGGCCGCGCCGCCGACGATGGTGACCCCGATGATCGCCGGATGGTCGAGCGTCCGCGCCGCCTCGACCGCGTAGGAGCCGATCCCCGGCCAGGCGAAGATCGTCTCCGTCAGGACCGCGCCGGTGATCAGATAGGCGAAGGTGAAACCGAGGATCGTCAAGGTCGGCATCAAGGCATTGCGCAGTGCATGGATCACCATCACCCGCACCTCCCCTGCCCCCTTGGCTCGGGCCACCAGGATATAGTCCTGAGTCAGGACCTCGATGAGGCTCGCGCGCACGAGGCGGGCGACGATCCCGACCACCGTCCAGCCGAGCATCAATGCCGGCAGCACGAGATGGGCCAGCGCATCGCGCAGCTTGGCGCCATCCCCGGCGATCACGGCATCGATCGTGAAGAAGCCGGTCACGAAAGGCGGCGGCAGCGAGCGCGTATCGAGGCGCCCCGGCCCCGGAGCCCAGCCGAGCGTGGCGAAGAAGATGAACAGCGCGATCAACCCGAGCCAGAACATCGGCACCGAAGAGCCGACGAGCGCGAAGACCCGAATGGCAGTATCGGCGGCCCGATCCTTCATCCTGGCCGCCACGAGGCCGAGAACCGTACCGACGCCGCCGCCGACCAGGACGGCAGCGATGACCAGCTCCAGCGTCGCGGGCAATCTCTGCGCCAGATCGGTGGCGACCGGCTGGCGCGTGCGGAAGGACGTGCCCATGTCGCCGCGCGCGAGATTGCCGACATAGACGAGGTAGCGTTCGGCAAGGGGGCGGTCGAGCCCCCAGCGCTCCTTGGCCGCGGCTACCACGACGGGATTGTTCATCTGGCGCTCGCCGATCAAGGCGGCGAGCGGATCGCCCTTGGTCACCTGCGTCAGGAAAAAGGCGACCGTGATGATGCCGAGCAGGAGGAACGGCATCATCGCCAATCGCTGCAATGCGACCCTGAGCATGGGCGCTCCCGGCGGGGACGCTACTGGCGCCCGACCTGGCTGAGGTCGAGATTGCAGCAGGCGCTGTAGCGCACCCCGGTCAAGCCCTTCCGCGCGGCGAGGATCAGGTCGGGGCTGACCACCGGGATGATGACCTTGTCGCCGATCATCTCGAGCGCGATCTCGCGGAAGATCTTATCGCTATCGGCCGGGCCGGCGGCGAGAGCCTTCTTCAGGAGCTCGCCTTCCTTGGCGTTGATGACGCCGTCCACCTTCGTGGCATGCGCGCGCTTCGACCAGGAACTGCCCTCCATCATCGAGAAGAACTGGACGTATTGCACCGTGCCGAAATAGTCCGGCGCGTAATACGAGGCGGTGATCGGGATGCCTTCGCTGGCGACGCGCTCGCGCCAGACGGCGAAGGTGACGGGCTCCAGTTCCAGCTTGATGCCGACGCGGCCGAGATCCTGCTGCAGTTTCTGCATCATCAGCGAGAGATCGACGCCGTAGGAATTCACCCCCGGAAAAGCCGCCTTCATCGTGAAGCCGTTGGGCTGCCCGGCCTCGGCGAGCTTGGCCTTGGCAAGGGCGAGGTCCTGCTTCGGCGCCGGCAGGTCATGGTTGCCGGGGAAGCCGTTCGGAATCGCCACGGGCTGGAACTTGCCCTTGCCGCCGACCGTGAACTCGATCAGCCCCTGATAGTCGATCGCGGCCGCGATCGCCTCGCGGACCGGCTTGGTCAGGGGCACCGTATTGGCCTTGGCGCCGACGCCGAGCGCCAGATAGATGAAGTTGTAGCTCGGCACCGAATCCAGCACGAGATTGGGGTCCTTGCTCGCGGCGGCCGTATCGGGATCGATCTGCATCGCGACATCGGCGGCCCCGGCCTGCAGCGCCTGGAGCTGCGACACCGCATCGGGCACCTGCTTGACGATGACCTCCGGAATCTTCGCCGGCGTGCCCCAGAACTTCTCGTTGGCGACGAGGCGCAGCTGGTCGCCGTTGCGATAGAGCGCGAGCTTGTAGGGACCGCTGCCGGCGGAATTGGCGAAGAACCAGGCATCGGCCTGATCGGTGCTGCTGGCGGCCTCGCCGCTCCTGGCGCCATTCGCTTCGGCGAGCTTGCGGTTGATGATGCCGGCATAGGGCGAGGCCAGCATCTGGAGGAATTCCGAATTGGCCTGGGCGGTCCGCAGCACGACGGTCTTGTCGTCAGGGGTCTCCACCGCGCTCAGCGCGTCCATCAGGAAGGAGGCGTCCGCCTTCATGTGCTTCAGCCGCATCAGCGACCAGGCGACGTCGGCCGAGGTCACCGGCGTGCCGTCGGCGAACACCGCGTTGGGCGCGATCTTGAAGGAGAAGCGCGTCTGGTCGGGGCTGACCTCCCAGGCGATTGCGAGATGAGGCACCAGCGTCTTGTTGTCGGGGCCGAGCGTGACCAGCGTCTGGTAGGCCGCCGAGAGATAGATCTGGCAGGTGTCGCAGAAGGACCGGGCCGGATCGAGCGATACGATGTCCATGTTGCGCGCGACCACGAGCGGGCGCGTATCGGCCGCCCGGAGGGGCTCCGTCAGGGCCGCCAGCGACACGGCGGCGGCGCCCAACGCCAGGGATGTCCTCAGCCAGCTAGCCTGCATCTCAAAACCCTCCCGCTCTTGTTTTTTGCACCCTCGAACCCGGCACCGTGCGGCCTCTCCCAAGCGACACGAAAGCTCTTGCCAAGTCAGTTTTACTATATGATATATCAAATCATGGAGGACAGCCATGACCGATGTCAAGAACTCCGCTGATGCCGCGCTTCGCGACCGAGCCCTGCGCGTCGTTCCGGGCGGCATGTGGGGGCATCTTCACGCCAATCGCCTGCCCGAGGGCTACCCGCAATTCTTCGCGCGGGCGGAGGGCTGCCGCCTGTGGGACGTCGATGGCCGCTCCTATCTCGATTTCATGTGCAGCTGGGGGCCGAACCTGCTTGGCCATCACCACCCCGAGGTCGAGGCCGCCGCGGAACGGCAGGCCCGGCTCGGCGACTGCATGAACGGCCCGGCGGAAGCCATGGTCGAGCTCGCGGAACTGCTCGTCGACACGGTCGCGCATGCCGACTGGGCGCAATTCCAGAAGAACGGCACCGACGCGACCACGACCTGCGCCACGATCGCCCGCGCCGCGACCGGCCGGCGCAAGCTGCTCGTCGCACGCGGCGCCTATCACGGAGCGGTGCCCTGGTGTTCGCCCTCGGTCATCGGCGTCACCGAAGAGGACCGCGCCCATCTCCTCTATTACGAGTTCAATGATGCCGAGAGCCTGGCCATGGCGGCCGAGGAAGCCGGAGATGATCTCGCAGGCGTGATCGTCTCGGCCTATCGCCACGACCTCGCGCGTGACCAGGAATTGCCGACGCGCGGCTTCGCTCAGGCGGCCCGCGCCGTCTGCGACGCCAAGGGCGCCGCGCTGATCCTCGACGAGGTCAGGGCCGGCTTCCGGCTCCACCTCGCCGGAAGCTGGGAGCCGCTCGGGGTGCGCCCCGATCTCGCCGCCTGGAGCAAGGCGATCGCCAATGGCCATCCGCTGGCTGCCGTCACGGGCCGCGACTGGCTGCGCAAGGCCGCCTCCCAGGTCTTCGTCACCGGATCGTTCTGGTGCGGCGCCGTGCCAATGGCCGCGGGAATCGCGACCTTGACGGTGCTGCGGCGCGGCGAGGTGATCGACCGGCTCGACGCCATGGGCCGGCGCTTGCGCGAAGGCCTCGACGCGCTCGCGGCCCGCCACGGCGTAGGGTTGCGCCAGAGCGGACCGGTGCAGATGCCGCTGTTCCTCTTCGAGGACGACGCGGATTTCGCCAAGGGCAATCTGTTCTGCCAGACAGCGCTGACGCGCGGCGTCTATTTTCACCCGCGCCACAACATGTTCCTCTCGGCTGCCCATGGCGAGGCCGAGATCGACGCGGCGCTGGCCGCCGCCGATGCCGGGCTCGCCGCCGTGGCCGCGCGGAACCGGGCGGCGGCGTAAGGCGCGGGCGGCGGTCGCGCCATGCAGCCCGTCACCGGCAAGACCCGCATCCTCTTCATCCTGGGCGACCCGGTGGCTCACATCATCGGCTCCTCCCTGCTCAACGAGCATTTCGCCAGCCGCGGCATCGCTGCCGCGGTCTCGCCGCTTCATGTCGCGCCGCAGGACCTGCCGGCCCTGATCGAAACGCTCAGGACGCTGCGGAACGTCACCGGGTTCGGCGTCACGATCCCGCATAAGATCGCCGTGATCGACCTGCTGGACTCGGTCGGCGAGCGCGGGCGGCTGGTCGGTGCCGTCAATTTCGTCCGGCGCAACCCCGACGGAACGCTGCATGGCGACAATGTCGATGGCCTCGGCTTCGTCGGCGGCCTGCTCCAGGCGGGCATAATCGTCAAGGGCGCGCGTATCCTGCAAGCCGGCGCAGGCGGTGCCGGGCGCGCGATCGCCTTTGCTCTGGCGGAAGCCGGCGCCGCAGCGCTCACCATCACGAACCGCTCTCCGGACAAGGCACAGGCGCTCGCCGCCGCCGTCGCGAGAGCCTATCCCGGCTGCCATGTCGTGGCAGGCGATGGCGATCCGGCCGCCTGCGACATTGCCGTCAATACGACCTCGCTCGGCATGCGGGAGAGCGATCCCCTGCCGCTCGCAGTCGACAGGCTGCCATCGACTGCGGTCGCGGCGGAAGTCGTGATGACGCCGGCCGTCACGCCGTTCCTCGCAGCCGCCGCGGCGCGCGGCTGCCGCACCGTGCCGGGCCGGGCGATGCTGCTCGCCCAGCTCCAGGCCGCCTCCGATCTGGTCGGGCTGGGCTGAAGCGCCGCCCCACGCCTCTCGGCGACTCCGCTGCTCAACCCTCGAATCCGGCGAAGGGCGCCGGATCGAGGAAGCGACGCAGGACATTGCCCGTGACCTGGCTGACCGAATTGTCATAGCCGTTGCAAGTCAGCGCGCAGGCCCAGGCGATCGAGCCCGTCGCGAACACCGCCCCGCCAGCCGCCGTCGGGAAGAAGGCGAGATCGGCCCGCACCAGCGCGTTCTGGTCGCCCATCACGCCGCGGTGGAGCGTGCGCAATTCCTCCAGGGTCGGGACGCCGCCATAGTCGAGCCGGTCGGCCGTCGCGAGCCGCAGGATCTGCGGCGACGAGCCCAGCGAGGGCTCGATGCGGTCGACCTCCAGCCCGGCGGCCCCGCCTCCACGCAGGCCGAAATCGCCGAGCGGCTGCGTGAGATCGATGCCCTCGACCAGCCAACTCACGCGCGGATCGCGCGCATCCTCCAGCCATTCATAGGGGTATGAGCGGGTGAAGACCTGCGCGTCGAAGCCGACGCCGACCAGCCGCTGCGGCGGCCGCCCATGCGTGCGCCAAAGCCCGGAGGGCTCGCCGGTGAAGGAGAGGCCGTTCTCGCCCGCCTCGCCCTCCCACGTACGCAGGCCGTTCATGCCGCGGCGGATCTCCATCCGGTGCGGCTCGCTCGGATGCCAGGCGATGCGCCAGTAGAAGCCGTTGCCGCCGAGATAGATGTGCCGCCCGCCGCCGCGCTGATAGGCATCGAAGGCCTCGATCATGTTGAGGCTGTAATATTCGGGATGCGACGGCGTGATCACGCAGGCATAGGCCTCGAGCAGTTGCGCGCCGTGCCGGTCGATATCGCAATCGGTGATGACGTCGTAATCGAAGCCGAGCTCCTCGAGCCAGTCGACGATATGCGTGTCGTTGACGTAATTGAAGGTGTTGCCGAGCGGGCGCATGTTCAAGATCGGCCGCTTGGCCGTCGAATAGCACCAGCCGCTGCCGTCGCTATGCGTGTCGTAGGTCGATAAGCCCAGCTCGCGATGCTCCTGGATATAGGCGTCGTCGCGCGACAGCGCGATCACCCCTTCCAGCATCGCCTCCGCATGGACCTGGTCGAGCCGCAGCGCGCTGTTGGCATAGGCCAGATAGGTCGCCGTCGATGCGACGAGGGCGAGCCGCGCCTTCGCCTGTCCGGGCGGCATGCGGACGAAGAAGGAGACATAGCTCTCGACCGGGTCGTCGCTGCCCTCGCGCGCCGTCAGCTTCAGCGCATAGAAGCCGCTGCACCAGTCCTGCGGCACGCTCAGGGTCAGGTCCGGCGTCCAGCCGCAATCGGCCATGTCGTCGCGGTGGAAATGGATCGCGCCGTAGAGCTCGGGCCGCTCCCGCCATTGCACCACGGAGCCGTCCCAGTTCGCTCCGGTCATGGCGCGCATCGGCATGTGGCGCAACCGGCCGTCGAGCCGATTGGTCGAGACGTCGCGCACGATCTCGCCCGCCATCTCACGCGAAAAATCCCAGGCGCCGACCAACGCCGGATCGGCCGGCGATGGCGCCAGCATCTCGCAGGCGCGGCGCATGGCGTCTTCCGGGAGGATCTCACGGAACAGGCGGGGCCGGTCGATCTTGCCATCGTAATGGGCGCCGGTGAGCGGATCGGTACCGCCCTCCAGCGCATGCGCCGCGAAGACCAGCGCCGTGTCGGCAGGCCAGGCCAGCGCGGAGGGGGCCTTGCCCTCGCGGGCGCCGCTGCGGTCGCGGCCTGCCTGCGGATCGAGACTGCGCTGGGTCAGGCCGATCCTGCCTGTCGCGGCATCGTAGTTGGCGGTGACGAACAGCCATTCCCGCTCGATCACCGCCTTCGCCGAGCGCAGT
Organism: Pseudomonadota bacterium; assembly: GCA_023393655.1. Classification (GTDB taxonomy): domain Bacteria; phylum Pseudomonadota; class Alphaproteobacteria; order Rhizobiales; family Beijerinckiaceae; genus Allobosea. The sequence continues at coordinate 9,687 of JAEWKP010000470.1, forward strand.
TCCGCGCCGCCGGCTGCGCCTGCGACCGCGAAGACGAGATGGCCGCTCTCGTCCAGGCCGAGCCGCCAGCCCTGGGCGAGATCGCTGCGCCAGCGCGACAGGATGGTCTGGGCGCTGTCGAGCGGGGCCGTCGGCCAGATGAAGCAGCCGACGGAAAAGCTCGCCGGCGCGAGAGCGGGCCTGTCGGCGACGATCGCCGCCGACCCGGGATGGATCGGCTGGTCGCGCAGGGCGACCGGCCCGTCGATCGCGGTTCCGGGCTCGCTCAGCTTGAGGCCGGGGCCGTCCGGATCGGGATCGGCGCAGCGCACCCGGACGATCCGCGCCTGCGCCTGCTTCAGGCTCGGGCTCGACAGATGGAAGGAGACGCTCTCGCCCGGCGAGACGACAAGCGGCCAAGCATAGCCGAGGACGGCGGTGGTATCTCTCATGAGGAGCGGCCCTTCAGTCCAGCTTCTGCCCGGTCAGCGCTTCCCAGCGGATGGCGAAGACGGCCCATTCGGCCTCTGCCAGGCTGGTGAACACCCGATTGGGAAAGGTCTCGATCGAGGCGCCGCGCCGCCCCGGCAAGCGCGCCAGCATCCAGCGCCGGCCCGGATCGAGAGTGATCAGCACATGGCGCTTGCCGACCCCGGTCCAGCGCATCCGGTGCAGCAGGCGCTGGAGATCGTGGCTATGCGGGCCACGGGGCCGCGCCCGCATCTCATCGACCAGATCCTGGCGGGACGGGTCGACGGGCCAGTGCGCGGCATCGGAATAGTTTACGAGCATCGGCTTTGAAACCTCGGCAGGGTGGCCGGCGTCGTGAAGGCGCCGCCGGCCGATGGCGCATGCGGCCTATTTGGTCAGCCAGGTCACCCAGCGCTCGCGCAGGGCGTTTCGGTTGGCGGCGATCCAGTCGTAGTCGGCGATGACGAGCCGCGACCAGTTCTCGGGCCAGGACGGGCGGAAGCGACGCTCCTCGGCCGGCACCAGATTGGGCGCTTCGCGGTTGTTGGAGTCGAAGGAGACCTTCTCGCTGAAGGCGACATGCTCCTTGCCGTCCTGCACGAAGAAATCGAGGAACTTGATTCCGTTTTTGACATTGGGGCTGCCCTTGAGCACGGCCCAGTTGCCGACGTCGCGGATCGCCTGGTTCCAGGTGAAGTCGAAATCGCCGCTCTTGGCGAGCGGCACCGAGCGGCTGGAATAGACCATCATCATCACGGCATCGCCGCCGCGCATGATCTGCATCGCGTTGTCGCCGCTCTTCCACCAGGCCGCGACCTGCGGCTTCAGCGAGTCGAGCTTTTTGTAGGCACGGTCGACATCCAGCGGGAACGCCTTGTCGGGCGCGACGCCGTCGGCGAGCAAGGCCGCCAGCGGCACCCACCATTCGCGGTCTCCGGTATCCGGCAGGGAGCGCGGCCCCGGGAATTTCTGGACGTCGAAGAAATCGGCCCAGGACTGCGGCCCGCCATTCGGAAAAGCCTTCTTGCTCCAGGTCAGCGCCATGCCGCCGGCCGTGCGGATGATGCCGCGCGGGAAACAGGCATTCGGCAGGGCATGGGCGACGATGCCGGGCAGCCCGGCGCAATCGATCGGCTCGAGGATGTCGGCATGCTGGATCAGGTCCGGAGGCGTCGCGGTGACAACATCGAAGGGAATGTTGCCGCTGCGCTGGCCGGCGCGGGCGCGGGCCCATTGATCGGGCAATTCGATCGGGACCGAGCGGACCTTGATGCCGGTCTGTGCCTCGAAGCGCTTGTAGAAATGCTCCTGAAGGCTGCGTTCCATCAGCCCGCCGGTGGTGGCGACGATCACTTCCTGGGACTGTGCCAGAGCGCGGCCGCCGACCGCCAGGGTCGTCGCACCAAGTGCTCCTGCCAGGACTTTACGCCGGGTCACTTGGCGCCGGGTCGTCGAGATCTTGCTGTCGGTGGTCATCGCGAGGCTCCCCTTGTTTGGCCTTCGGAATGCGGGTCGGCGGTCAGGAATGGGGCGGGTCGGTCTGGGTGCGGCGGTCGAGCCGGCTCTTGACGAGATGGCTGCCGACCAATGCCGCGATGGTGAGCAGCGTCAGCATCGTCGCCACGGCGGCCAGCGTCGGCGAGACGTTGTAGTCGATGTCCTCGAACATCTTCCGCGGCAGGGTCTTGCGATCGAGATTGGAGATGAAGAACGACACCACCGCCTCGTCGAAGGAGATGATGAAGGCGAAGAGTGCGGCCGAGACCACGCCCGGCGCGATCAGCGGCAAGGTGACATGCCGGAAGGTCCTGAACGGCCCCGCTCCGCAGGACAGGGCGGCCCGCTCGAGATCGACGTCGAAGCGGTAGAGAGCCGCCAGAACGGTGAAGACCACGAAGGGCAAGGCGAGGATGGTGTGAGCCATCGCGAAGCCGAGCAGCGTCCCGGGCAGGCGCAGTTGCTCGAAGACGAGGAACATCGCCACGGCGAGCGCGATATGCGGCACGATCACCGGTCCGATGACGAGCAGCTCGACCAGCCCCTTGCCGGGCAGGCGGCCGCGCACCAGCGCCAGCGCCAGCATGGTCCCGATCACGGTCGCCGCCAGCATCGCGATGACGCCGGCCTCCAGGCTGAACAGTGTCGCGTTGATCCAGTCGGCATCGCCGAAATATTCGCGGTACCAGCGCAGCGAGAAGCCGGCGGGCGGAAACCGCAGATAGCGCTCGGGCCCGACCGACATCGGTGCGATCACCAGCGTCGGCAGCAGCAGGAAGACCGTGACCGCATAGGCGGTGGCGCCGAGCATCGCGCGGCCGACATTGCGGGATGGCGCGTTGCGGGCGGGCGCGTTCATGCCGACCCCACGAAGCGGTCGAGCCGCACCGCCCGCTTGAAGACAAGCACCAGCAGCAGGACGAAGGCGAGCAGCACGCCGACCAGCGCTCCGGCAAAGGACCAGTCCAGCATCTCCCGCACCTGCTGGGAGACGAGCGTGGCGATCATCATCTGGCGGGGCCCGCCGACCAGGGCGGGGGTGACGAAGAAGCCGAGCGCGAGCAGGAACACCATCAGGCAGCCCGAGGTCACGCCTGGCAGCGAAAGCGGGAAGATAACCTCGCGGAAGGTCGCCCATTCGGACGCGCCCAGCATCTGCGCGGCGCGGCCGTAATCCTCCGGGATGCCGCGCAGGGCCGAATAGATCGGCAGCACCATGAAGGGCAGCAGGACATGGCTCATGGCGAGCACGACCGCGCCTTCGGTGTAGAGCAGCGTCAGGGGCTGGTCGGTGATGCCGGAACCGATCAGGAGCTGGTTGACGACGCCGTTCTTCTGCAACAGCACCATCCAGGCATAGGTGCGCACCAGGACGGAGGTCCAGAGCGGCAGCAGCACGGAGGCGACGAGGATCGCGAGCTTGAGCCCGCTGCTGCGCGCCATGACCCAGGCCAGCGGCCAGGCCAGGATCAGCGTCAGGACGGTCACCGCAGCGGCGATCCGCAAGGTGCGCAGCATCACGCGCAGATAGACCGGCTCGGTCAGGGCACGCTGGTAATGGGTCAGGGTCGGCGCCGGCAGGAACAGGCTCTCATGCAGCAGCGAGGCCAGCGGCAGGATGAAGGTGACCAGCGCCAGCACGAGGAACGGCGCGGCCAAGGCCAGGCTCGCCGCCGTGCTGTAATGGCGCCCGCCAAGCAGCCAGGCGTGCGGACGCGCCGTCATGGTGCGCCCTCGAAGACGCGGGCATCGGCCGCCGCCCAGCGCAGGCCCACCGCCTCGCCCACCGCCGGCACCGATGCTCCCGCAGGCAGGCGCAGTTTCAGGACCTGCCGCTCGGGCGTCGCCAGCAGCAATGTCGTAGCGTTGCCGACATAGATCGCTTCCTGCACGCGCGCGGCCAGCAGCCCCTCGCCCGCCCCGGTCAGGACCAGCCGTTCCGGCCTGACCGCGACGCGAATCGCGGCACCGGGCACGACATCCTCGACCGCTGTTGCGGGAACGGCGCGCCCTTCGCCGAGCCCGACCGACATCTCCGTTCCCGCGGCCGCCGCCGTGCGCGCGGTCCCGGCGATGAAATTGGTCTCGCCGATGAAGCCGGCGACGAAGGCGCTCTGCGGCGCCTCGTAGAGCGCATGCGGCGTGCCGATCTGCTGCAGCCGGCCGTGGTCCAGCACTGCGACGCGATCGGCCATCGTCAGCGCCTCGGTCTGGTCATGCGTCACGAAGACGACGGTGACACCGATCTCGCGCTGCAGATGCTTGGTCTCGATCTGCATCTCCTCGCGCAGGTTCTTGTCGAGGGCGGAGAGCGGCTCGTCCATCAGGAGCACGCGCGGCTTGTAGACGATGGCCCGGGCTATCGCGACACGCTGCTGCTGGCCGCCGGAAAGCTGCGAGGGTTTGCGCTCGCCGAAGCCGTCCAGCCTGACGGTCGCGAGCGCCTGGCGGGCCCTGTCCTCGCGCTCGGCGCGGCCGACGCCGCGCATCTTGAGCGGGAAGGCGATGTTCTCCAGCACGCTCATATGCGGGAAGAGCGTGTATTTCTGGAAGACCATGCCGAGATTGCGCCGGTTCGGCGGCATCCAGGTCACATCCTCGCCGCCCACGAAGATGCGGCCCTCGTCGGGATATTCGAAACCCGCGATCGCCATGAGGATCGTCGTCTTGCCCGATCCGGACGGCCCGAGCAGCGCGAGGAACTCGCCGGGCTCGACCGCCAGCGAGACGTGGTCGACAGCGGTGACGGCCCCGAACCGCTTGACGGCGTCACGGACCTCGATCCCGACCGAGTGGCTGAACGCGTCGACTGCCCGCAACATCGTTCCCCTTCATTTTGATGTAAGTTATTTGATATATCGAACTTGGCAAGCCGGTTTTCCCGGCAATGCCGCGCAGTGCCGGAACACGCCTGGTTGCGCGTTTCACGGCCCGGCGATTTGCTTTATGGCTGATGCGGCGAGCTTTAAGCCTCGCGAAGGACAGGACAGCGTGACGGGCGCCGAAGACAATTTTCTGCAGGGCGGCGTGATCGAGCCGGTGGCGCGCGATAGCCTGACCCGCATCGTCTACAACAATCTGCGCGTCGCGCTGATGGAGGGCCGGTTCTGGCCGGGCCACCGCTTCAAGATCCGCGATCTCGCTGCCTCGATGCACGTATCGGAGACGCCGATCCGCGAGGCGTTGATGCAGCTTGTCCGCGCGCGGGCGCTGGAGCTCATCGACGGCCGCTCGATCATCGTCGCGCATATGTCGCTGCCGCAATATCTCGAACTACGGCAGATCCGGCTGTTTCTCGAAGGACTGGCGGCCGAGAGCGCGACGCCGAAGATCGACCAGAAGGGCATCGCGCAGATGACGGCGCTGCACGACGAGCTGGCGCTGGCCGAGGAAGAGGGCCGCTGGTCGGATGCGGTGCGGGCCAACTGGCGCTTCCATCATCGCCTCTACGAGGCGGCCGAAATGCCCGAGCTCCTTGCGATCCTCGATGACATCTGGATGCGCAACGGGCCGCTGCTCAACTACCATTACCCGCATGCGCGCCCGACCTATCCGGGGCCGCATGAGCATCTGCGCATCCTCGAGCGGCTGCAGCAGCGCGACGCGGCCGGCGTGCGCGAAGCTGTCCAGACGGACATGATCCAGGGCGGCCTCAAGCTGGTCGAGCTTCTGAAGACGGGCGGCGATACCCGCAACATGAGTCGCGAAGGGGCTGTTCAGCCCCCGGCACGCTCCCGCGCCTCGCGGTAGGAGCGAGCAATCGCGGCCGCGGTCAGGCCGTAGCGCTCGAACAGATAGGGCGTCGTCCCGCCTTCGGCGAAGACGTCGCGCACGCCGACCCGTGCGAAACCGGTCCTGACGCCCTGCTCCATCAGCAATTCGGCCACGGCACTGCCGAGGCCGCCGATGATCGAATGGTTCTCGGCCGTGACCACCGCCTTGAGTCCGGCGGCGAGCCCGGCGACCCCCGGATCGAGCGGCTTCAGCGTCGGCACGTCCGCGACGCCGACCGCAATGCCCTCGGCGGCGAGCAGATCGGCGGCCAGCAAGGCCTGTTCGACCATCAGGCCGCAGGCGAGAATCAACCCCTCGCCCGGCTTGCGCAGCAGGCGCAGCTTGCCGAGCGGCATCACGCCTTCCCGCTCGATCATCCCGGCTTCGGTTCCGTCGGCCCGCTTCAGCCGCAGATAAACCGGCCCGTCATGGGCGGCAGCGGCACGGACGGCCTCGGGCACGGCAGCAGCATTGCTCGGTTCGATCACCGTCATGTTGGGCAAGGCTCGCATCAGCGCGATATCGTCGATCGCCTGATGGGAGACGCCGAGCATCGTCGTCAGCCCGGGGATCACGCCGACGATCTTCACGTTCAGGTTGGGATAGGCGACCTGCATCGCGATCTGGTCGTAGCAGCGCCGCGTCGCGAAGACGCAGAAGGAATGCACGAACGGAATCTCGCCGCTCCGCGCCATGCCGCCCGCGAGGCCGACCATGTTGGCCTCGGCGATCCCGACCTGATGAAAGCGCGCCGGCAGCGCGTCACGGAAGAGATCCGTCTCGGTCGAGAGGGTCAGGTCGGCAGTCAGGCAGACGATGCGCGGGTCGCAGCGCGCCAGATCGAGCAGCGTCTCGCCGTAGAATTTGCGGTTGGGAGCGGCTGCGGCGCCCCGCTGGTTGAAGTCCTGAACCGTCAACGCGTCCGTCATGGCGCTCGTCATGCTGCATCTCCAGCGGAAAGCGCGGCCAATGCGGCTGCGGCGACATCGGCGGGCAGCTTCAGATTATGCGCCAGGATGCCTTCCAGCGCCGGCACGCCCTTGCCCGGAAGCGTGCGGACGACGAGGCAGGTCGGCTTGCCGGCGGTCGTCCGCGCCCCGTCGAGTGCCGCCAGCAGCGCCGGAATGTCATGGCCGTCGATCGTGTGCTGCGCCCAGCCGAAGCTCGCGAACTTGCCGGCGATCGGCTCCAGCTTGACCACCTGGTCGACATGCCCCTCCACCTGCATGCGGTTGTCGTCGATCAGCAGACAGATGTTGTCGAGGCCGAGGCTGCCGGCGAGCAGAGCCGCCTCCCAGACCTGTCCTTCCTGCAATTCGCCATCGCCGAGGACGACTAAGACGCGGGCGCCGTCGCCGCGGCGGCGGGCGGCCAGCGCCATGCCGATCCCGACCGAAAGCCCCTGGCCGAGCGAGCCACAGGTCGCCTCGACCACGGTGCCCAGGCGCTCGGAGGCATTGACCTCGAAGGGCGAGCCATCCTCGCAGTAACCGGGGATGCCCTCGGCCGGGACGAGCCCGCGCTCGGCCAGCGTGGCGTAGAAGATCGCCGTGTTATGCGCCGTCGAGAGCAGCAGGCGATCGCGCGAGATCCAGTCCGGATCGGCAGGGTCGAGCCGAAGCTCAGCAAAATAGAGCACGGTGAAGAGATCCGCCGCGCCGAGCCCCTGCTGGACATAGCCCTGCCCTGTCGGAGCCACCATTTCGATGACCTTGCGCCTGAGCCGCAGGGCGATTTCGGAGAGTTCGCGGGGATCGCGAATGCGCCGTTCCGGCTGACGATCGGTGACAGCGCTCATTGGCACCGCTCCTTCATGACACTCTCCCGAGCAGGCTCGCTTCAGCCCGTGGACGAGAAAGACTATATGATATATTCAAATCGCGTCCAGAGCCGGCGGGCGAAAAGAAACGGCCGGCATATCCGACTTGAACGATCGACAGCGCCCGATCTGTCCGGCTCGCGATGCGGGCCAAACAAGGAGGGCGCCGGGGGAGAAGGCGCTCATGAACCTCGTCTTCGGCGCGGTGGCCGACGATCTGACCGGTGGCCTCGAACTGGCCGCGATGATTGTCGCAGCGGGCGTCCCCTGCGCCTTTGCGACGGAACCGCCCGACGAGCTGGAGCATCCCGCGATCGTCATCGGCCGGCGCACGCGCGTCGCCGATCCGGCAGTGGCGGTCGCAGATATCCGCAGGACCGGCACCTGGCTCAGGGAGCAAGGCGCGCGGCAGATCTTCTTCAAGTATTGCGCGACATTCGATTCCACGCCGGCTGGCAATATCGGCAATTGCGCCGACGTCCTGCGCGAATTGACTCAGAGCCGGCTGACTGCCTTCTGCCCTTCCTTTCCCGAAGCCGGCCGGCGCGTCTTCCAGGGCCATCTCTTCGCCGACGATCGATTGATCTCCGAATCGCCGAAACGCCACGATCCCCTGACGCCGATGACCGATCCGGATCTCGTGCGTGTGCTCAGCCAGCAAACGGCGACACCGGTCGGGCTCATCCCCCAGCAGATCGTGCGCGCCGGGCTGGAGGCGATGCAGCGCCATTGCGACGGGCTGGTCGCCGGCGGGACGGGCTTCGCGCTCGCCGATGCAGCAGTGCCGGAAGACCTCGCAGGCCTGGCCGCGCTGACGGTGGATTGGCCGCTGATGACCGGCAATTCCTCCATCGCCGCCTATTACCCGCCGCTCTGGCGCGAGCGCGGCCTCGTCGCCCCGGAAGCCGGCGTTTCCGGCTTGCCGGCCGTTCCGGGCCCAGCCGTCGTACTGGCCGGCAGTTGCGCCGACAGGACGAGACGCCAGCTCGAAATATTCGGCGAACACCGGCCCTTGTTGATGCTCGATCTCGCGGATGGCGATGCCGACCGGATCGTGGCCGAGGCGCTCGCCTGGGGGCTGCCGCGGCTGAGCGATGGCCCGATCGCGATCGCGACCTCCGCCGGCCCCGAGGCCGTCGCAGCTGCGCAAGCTCGCCTGGGCCAGCGCGTCGCGGCCTCACTGGCGGAGGAGATCCTGTCCCGGCTGGCGGAAGCGTTCCGGGAAGCCGGCACGACGCGCTTCCTGATCTGCGGCGGCGAGACCTCGGGGGCCGTGCTCGACAGACTCGGCATCCGGACCTTGCAGGTCGGCGCCTATCGCGCGCCCGGCGTCTCGCAGGCCCTGGCCGATGGGGCGCGGCCCCTCGCCTTCTGCCTGAAATCCGGCAAGCTCGGTCCGGAGGACATGCTGCTGCCGATGCTGGCGAGCATGGAGCGAGGTGAACGGCGATGAGCGGCGTCGCGATGCAAGAGAGCGAAGCCCGCACCGAACTCTGCCGAATCTACCGCAACATCGAGAGCGCGGGTCTCAGTCTCGGCAATGCCGGCAATATCAGCATCCGCTGGGGCGAGCACATGCTGATCAGCCCGACCGGCGCCGACGGCGCGACGGTCGCCCCCGAGGATTTCGTTCTGACCCGGTTCGATGGCACGGCGCTCTCGCACGGCGTCCCATCGAGCGAATGGGCGATCCATGGCGGCCTCTATGCCGAGGGACTGGCGCAGGCCGTGATCCATGCCCACCCCGATTCCTGCGTCGCCCTGTCCTGCCTGCGCCGGCCGATCCCCTCTTTCCACTACATGGTCGCCTCCTTCGGCGGGCATGAAGTGCCCTGCGCGCCCTATGCCCCCTTCGGTACGACGGCGCTGGCCGATGGCGTCGTCACGACCCTGAAGACCGGATACAGCGCCTGCCTCATGGCCAATCATGGCATGGTCTGCATCGGCGCCAGCCTGGCGCAGGCCTTCGCGCGCACGGTCAAGCTGGAGATGCTGGCGCGGCAATATCTCCTTGCGCGCCAGGCCGGCGAGATCGTGCATCTGACACCGGACGAGATGGACATCGTGCTGGCGCGCTATGCCGATTATGGCCGCGCCCGCCTGGCGAAGAGCTGAACGATCGAGGATACGGCATGATCATTGTTACCGGCGGCACCCACGGCATCGGCCGGGCCTGCGTCGAGCGGATGGCGTCCCGCGGCGTCGTCTTCACCGGCCGTGACCGTGAGGCAGGCGAAGCGCTCGCGGCGGCCACCCCCGGCGCGCACTTCGTCGAAGGCGATGTGACGCGCGAACCGGATTGCCGGCACGCCGTCGAAGCCGCGCTCGATCTCGGCGGCGGACGCCTGCACGGCCTCGTCAACAATGCCGGCCTCGGACGGCGCATGGACTTCGCGCAGGCGGGAATCGCGGACTGGGATGCCGTGATGAACGCCAATGCGCGCAGTGCCTTCCTGTTCACGCGCCATGCGCTGGCGGGTTTGCGGGCGGGCAAGGGTGCCGTCGTCAATGTCGCGTCCGTGGCCGGCCGCGCCGGCGAGGAGGGCCTCGCGCTCTATTGCGCCTCGAAGGCGGCGATGATCGCCATGACCCAGGCGCTGGCGCTCGAATATGGCGCGGAGGTCCGCTTCAATGCCATCTGCCCCGGGCAGATCGCGACGCGGATGATGGACAAGGTGCTGGCCGATCCGCTGCGGCTGGAGCAGCTTGAGCTGCGCATTCCGGCCGGCCGGCTCGGCACGCCCGACGAAGTCGCCGACGTTGCGGCCTGGCTCCTGTCGGACGCGTCGAGCTATGTGAACGGAGCCGTCCTGACCGTCGATGGTGGCGAAACGGCTGGACTGCGCACCCCGCGCCTGCCGCGGAGCGCTGCGGCAGGCTGACGGCAGCTTCGCCCCTCAGGCCGGGACGAGGTCCTGCGAGGTCACGGCCTCCGCGGCGATCCTGTCCCAGCTATAGAGCATCGGCACCATCGCGCAGTCGCTCCATGGCACATTCTGGTCGGCATAGTGGGGGCTGGCCGGATGCCCTGAGGCGCCGTGGAAGACGACCCAGCGGCTGTTGTCCCAATTGCCGACATCGAAGACGTAGCGCGACAGGGCGCCGTAGGTCGCCTGCGGCCCGGCTGAGGGAACGAGCCCGTTCGCCAGCACGGTGTCGCCATCGCCACCGATCGGGCGGGACGCCGGGTCGAGCAGCTCCGCCCAGGCCGGGAACTGCGTCGAGAGCGGATGGGTGAAGCGCGGCTGATGCTCCTCGCCCCAGCCGCGACCGGTCAGGTTCTGCGCAGCGACGTACAGGGCCTCCGACAAGGCCTCGTTCCAGCTCCAGCCCTTCAGCATCCCGGCATCGTCGTCGCGCAGCAGGGTCGGCACGGCCCACCACACCTGTCCCTGCGGCGAGACGCCGGGCGGGACGGCCGCGAAGGGATGCGCTATCGCCTGCTCCAGCCCGCTGCGGGCCGTCACCAGCCGTGTCAGCGCCCTGCGGAACGCATTATAGGCCGAAGCTGCCTTCGAGCCCGCATCCATTCGGCCGTCCCAGCCGATGAGGGTCTGCCTCAGTCCTTCGGCGGGGAGGCTGTCACGGGTGCCGAGCGCTTCGAGCCTCGCGCGCAGCAGCCCGACATGGGGGGACAGCGTATCGGCGTGGATCGCGGCCGCGTCGTCGACGGCGAAAGCCGGATTGGCGACCAGACGCTCCATGATCCGTGCGGCGCGATAGGGCGGATGGCAGTCGGTGCAGAGATAATCGGGGTGATCATCGGCCACGACGCGGTTATTCGCCGTGACAATGAGGCCGCCCGGCGGATCGATGACGCACGGCATCGCCTCGTGCGGAATCCAGCCGCGCCATTCATGCTCCCCGGACCAGCCCGGCACCGGCAGCCAGCCGTTCTCGCGCGGGCGGGACGGAACGCGAGCACGGACCAGATGGCCGATCGAGCCCGCGACATCACCTGCGACGAGATTATGGTCGATCAGGCCCCAGCCGCGCGTCGCGTCGTAAAGCTGCGCCACGGTCGATGCGCCCGGCATCCGCGTCAGGCAATCGAAGGACAGATCGGTCTCGGCGAACTGGACCGAGCGCAGGGTGATGGCCGCACCGTCGCGCGGATCGCCCGCGATGACCGGACCATGGCGCGTCTCGACGATATCGAACTCGCGATCGGCACCACCCCGGACCGCGATCCGGTCCCGGCGCCAGGCGACCGGCTCGAAATCATCGCCGAACCGCGCCCTGCGCCCCTCCCCCGCGAATTGCTCAAGGTAGAGATCGTGAATGTCCATGAAGGCATGGGTGACGCAGTAGGCGACCTTGCCGTTATGCGCGAAATGCGGGAAGCCCGGCACGCCCGGCACGGTCAAACCGATCATGTCGAAGCGGTCACAGGCCAGATGATGCTGCGCATACATGCCCGGAATCTCGAAGACACGATGCGGATCGCCCGCGAGGATGGGCCGGCCCGTCGCCGTGTGGCCCGGAGCGACAGCCCAGTTGTTGCTGCCACCACCGGCGGCATCTGAGGCATCCCCGCCCATCGCCTTCAGCAGCGCATCGACCGCGGGCCGCAGCGCCGCGAGATCCGCCTCGAGCCGCTCGGCCTCGGCGCCCGGCGGGATGCAGAGCAGGTCCCGGCTGCCATCGTCATAGCGCAGCTTCAGCGCATTCGCCGCCCCGACCACCGGCAGCGCCAGCATCCGCCAGAGCTTGAACCAGACCGAGCCCATCAGCAGGCCGAGCCGGCGCATCACGGCAATGCTGTGCCAGGGCTCCCACGGCTCCGGCTCCGCGCCCAGCAGGCCATATTCGATGGGCAAGGGAGCACCGGAAGCCAGGAACGCGTTCACGCCGGCGACATAGGCCCGCAGCATGTCCTTCGCCTCGGCGCCCAAGGCTTCGAAGTCGCGCCGGCAGACTTTTTCCATGCCGAGCCGGCGCACGAGGATATCGGCCTCGGCAGCCTCGGCGCCCAGCCATTCGGCCGCGCGTCCCAGCGCCTTGCGACGCGTCAGCTCCATCTGGAAAAGGCGGTCCTGCGCATGGACGAAGCCCAGCGCGCGATAGGCATCGGCCTCGCCAGAGGCCTTGATATGCGGGATGCCCCAGGCATCGCGCTGGATACGGACCGACGCGCTCAATCCGGGAATGGGGAGGCTGCCGGAAAGCGGCGGTAGCGCCGCCTGCAAGACCGCGCGATCGGTGTTGGCAGCCATAGTCATTCCTTGTCGGACGTCGTTGCTTGTCGGAATCTGGGCAAGCTCACCCGTCGAGCGTGAGCTGCCAGAAGATCGGGAAGCTGGACTGGACGATGTTCTTGAGGCGCAGGCGGTAGCCGGCCGGCCGGCTGAACTGGCCCCACATCACGGAGGGCGTGTCCTTGTAGGCCTCGACCTGGATTTCGGCCGCGATGCGTTTGCGGGTAGCCGGATCGGGCGCCTTGGCATAGGCGGCGAGCTTTTCGGTGATGACGGCATCACAGCTCCAGCCCGCATAGTTCACGCAGTTGTTGCCGATGTAGAAATGCGTCAGCGGCGACATCATGTCGATGCCGTTGGCGTAGACCGGGAAGACGCTCCAGCCGTCCTTCTTGGCCCGGCGGGCGAGCACCGTGCCCCAGTCCATCACCTGCTCCTCCACGGTGAAGCCGGCCTTGCGCATATTGCTGGCCAGAACCGCGCCAGCCGTCTGCGAGATCGACCCGGCGACCGTGAGGAAGACCACGGGCTCGCCCTTGTAGGAGGTCTTCTTCAGGGCGGCACTGGCTTCCGCGATTGAGAGCTTCGCAGCGGCGGCGCCGTCCGCGCTGCTGAAAGGCGCATCGCACATGAAGAAGGAGGGGCAGTTCTTGATCACGTAACGGTCGGGAATCCCGATCGCCTGCAGCATCTCGGTCTGGTCGACCAGCTTCCAGAGAATCTCGCGGACAGCCTTGTCGGCAAAGGGCCCAGTCGCGTGATTGAGCCTGAAATTGCCCTGGAACATGTCCAGGCCCTTCAGGCCCATGACCTTCAGGCCCTCTGTCTTTTCGAGCTTTTCGAGCCAGTCAAACGGCAGGTACTGCATGTAATCGATTTCGCCGGCGACCAGCGCGGACGCCGCCGTCGCATCGTCCGGCATGGTCTTGAGGGCCACCTCGTCGACATTGACGACCTTGCCGCCGGCCAGGAAATCCGGCTTTTCGGCACGTGGCCTGTACTGGGCGAAACGCTCCAGCACCATCCGATCGCCGGCGCGCCAGGCATCCGCCTTGAACCGGAACGGCCCGGAACCGACGATCTCCTTGATACGCTCCTCGCCGGCGGGAATGATCCTTTCGGGCATCATCGCCGGGATCGGCGCATTGGGCTTGCCGAGCACGTCGAGCATCAGGGGGAACGGCTCGCGCAGGGTGATCGTGAAGCTGCGTTCGTCGCGCGCCTCGATCCCGGTCACCGTCGCCAGCAGCATCTTGCCCAGCGCATCGCCCTTCGCCCAGCGCTTGAGCGAAGCGACGCAGTCCGAGGCCTTGACCGGCGCCCCGTCATGCCAGCTCAGGCCGTCGCGCAAGGTGAACGTCCAGGCCAGCCCATCTGGGGCGGTTTCGAACTTGTCGACCATCTGCGGCCGGATGGTCCCTGCCGTGTCCATCGCGAACAGCGTATCGAAGACATGATACGCAAAGGTCCGCGTGATGGCGGCCGTGGTCGCATGCGGATCGAGGATCACGACCTCCGACTCGAGGACGGCGGTCAGCGAGCGCGGCGCGGCGCGCGCGAACTCAGGCAGTGAAACAGCCGCGACCGACGCCGCGCTTCCGATCAGAAAACTGCGTTTGCTGAATCCGTGCCGCGACATGAGCTCTCTCCCAAGCAGATCTGAGGCATTTATAGAAATATAGGATATATCATATTGATCGTGTCAATCGCTTTCGTGATGGCCATTTCGGAGCCCGTGGCCGGATCCTGCGATCGCTTTTCCGGCCCTGCCCTCGAGTGGCCGGGCCCGCTGCTCGGCTGCCGTCCTGCTCTGCATCGCTCGTCATACCAGCCATGGATATCCCATGAACCAGATCGACTACGATGTTCACGTCCGCGATCTGGGTTTCCCCGAAGGACCGGTCGCCTTGCCGGATGGAGGCGTCGCCTTCGTCGATCTGCTTCATGCCCGGATCCGCCGCTGGCATCCCGACGACGGCGTCAGCATGCTCGCCGAACTGGACGGGGCTCCGAATGGCATGTGCCTCGGCGGCGACGGCAAGCTGTGGATCGCCAACAATGGCGGCATCGCCCCTCAGAGGCCGGGCCAGCCATTGCACCACGCCGAGCGGCCGATGCCGGGCGGATTGCAGGAGCTGGATCTGCGGACAGGCGCGGTCCGGGTCATCACGCAAGGCGGCGTCCAGCCCGACCGCCCCAACGACGTCGTCATGTCGCCCGAGGGATACGCCGTCTTCACCGATCCGCAGAACTGGGAGGTCCTGAAGACAAATCCGGATGCCTATTGGGGCGGGCGCGTGCTGGTCCGCCGGGAGGACGGCACGGTCGAACTGCTGACGCAGCTACCGGGTTTTCCCAATGGGCTGCTTTTCCATCCCAACGGCGATCTTCTCGTCAATCTGACGCGCCGGCGCGAAGTGATCCGCTTTCGCTGGAAAAACGGCCGCGTTGCTGCTCCGGAATTGTTCTGCAGCTTTCCGGAAGGCTTCGCCCCTGATGGCATGTGTTTGACGGACGATCGATTGCTCGTGGCAGGAAGCGTCGCCGACATGATCGCCGTCGTCGGCCTGGATGGACGGCCCTATGGCCTGGTGTCGACCGGCCCAAACACCGATCCAACGAACCTCTGCATCTCTCAAGACAGAGTCTTTATCACCAACGGCTTTGCGCGAGAGCTGGTCTCGACAAAAATCGATCGACTGCTGCGGGCGATATGACGCCGAGCTCGGTCCCGCGCGCATATGATCATCTCCTGCTGATGAGCCGCTCTGGCAATGTCCGGGACAAGGCCGCAATGGAGAGCTTCTTCTCGTCGCTTAAGACCGAGCGGATCGGAGGCAGGATTTACCGGACATGCGACGATGCTCGTGCCGACGTGTGCGATGACATCGAGCGCATCTACAATGCCGTTTGCAGACACTCGACCATCGGCGACATCAGCCCGGTCGAGTTCGAAAGGAAGGTCGGGTTAGCTTAACCGAGCGTCCCCAGAGCCGGAAGCAGGCCAGTTCACCCGACGGGGTTCTGCGGAGATGATTTGCTCCACCTCATGCTTGAACTCTCCCCAGCGAACGTACTCGCGACCGCAGCCGCTGCACCGTACAACAGCCGAGTCGATTAGCTCGGCAGGAAGAATGACCGAGATACTGCCACAATTATCGCACGCGAACTTCGATAGGGTTGTCACACCTAGCATGTGCGTCTCCCAGCATGTCCCGAGGAAATGTCAGCGCCCATTGCGACCAAGTCCGTAGTCAAGCCGATCCCAAGAAAAAATTCTTGATGGTTGGCAAGAACACGTAAGACCGGTTCGATCGCGAACCCGCCTACTTCCACGCCGGCTCGATGGCCGACATGGGTTCGGGGACCCGGGAGGGGGAGTTGGGGCGCACCGCGCGTTCGGCTTTGAGGGCACGGCGCCTATCTCTCCCGGAATGCTCGTGCGATCTGGTCCGCAAGCGGCTTGGCGAAATAGGAGAGAACCGTTCTCTGCTGCGTGCGCACAAAAACCTCGACCGGCATGCCCGGCCCGACCTTTGCTCCCCCGAGCCGTTCGAGTTCGCCGCCCAAGATGGCAACGCGAAGCGTGTAGTAGTCTTGCCCAGTTCGCTGATCGACGGTGAGATCGGGCGATACGCGGGACACTTCGCCCTCGATCTCAGGCGTGGTCCGCTGATTGAGGGCCGAGAAACGCAACCCAGCGCGCTGTCCGGAATATACCTGCTCGATATCCTGAGGTCGCACCCTCGCCTGCACCGTCAGGCGATCAGCGGCAGGCACGATCAGCATCAAGGTTTCACCCGGAGAGGCGACGCCGCCAATCGTGTGAACCGCCATCTGGTGCACAGTGCCGGATTGGGGAGCCCGGATATCCACGCGCTTGAGCTGATCCTCCGCCGTGACTTTCCGTTCAACCAGCTCGGAAATCTTGCCACGAAGATCGGCGAGCGTCTTGCCGACTTCGGTGCGAAGATCCTCATCGATCTGAAGAATCTGCAGCTCGGTTTCGGTGATCTTGCCTTTGGCCTGAGCCACGGATGAGACCAGGGTGCCTTTCTCGCCGGTGATACGTGCAGCATCCCGCTCCAGGGCGTTCAATCGGGTGATCGAAACGAGCTTCTTGCTGTGAAGGTCGCGCACCCCCTCGAGCTCCTGCGTGATGAGGCTGGCTTCGCGGTCCTTCGCTACGATCTGCTCCGAAAAGGCCCGGATCTGATCCCGCATCTGGCCGATGCGTTCGAGGTGCTGGGCCTTCAAGCCCGATCGCGCTGTCCCTCGCAGCTCGAAGAGCCTGCGCTCTCCGCTCAGGAGTGCTGCGACATCCGGCGATTTTTCTGCTGCTGTCGACAGCTCGCGGGGAAAGGCGACTTCCGTAGCTCCGTCGCGCTCGGCTTCGAGTCGAGCTTGCTGCGCGAGGGCTTCGTTGAGAGCCTTGCGCACAACGGCGAGGTTGGCCTGCGTCACGGTTTCGTCGAGGCGGACAATGACGTCGCCTGCCGTGACGCGGTCACCGTCTTGGACGCGCAACTCGCTGATGACCCCGCCAGTGGGGTGCTGCACCTTCTTCACTTCCGACTCGACAACGAGCGAACCATGCGCAACGACCGCGCCTGAAAACTCGGTTGTCGCAGCCCATCCGCCCACGCCGATCAGCAGGGTTCCAAGGCTGATTCCGACCGCAAGAACATGGCGCTGGATCGAAAGCCGGGTGGGGTGAGAGACGTCGTCCAAGTTTCTGAGCTCCATCAGATTCTGCTCGCTGCGCGATCGAAAATGCCGGCGGATTTCGGCACCGCCTTCAAGCTGGTGGAAAGCACCTCGTCCTTGGGACCGAAGGCCTGGACTCGTCCGTCCGCCATCACGAGGACCTGATCCACAGCTGTCAGAGCGCTCGGCCGGTGGGCGATCACCACCACGACGCCGCCCCTTCGGCGAACTTGGAAGATCGCGTCGGTCAAGGCCTGCTCGCCTTCGGCATCAAGGTTCGAATTCGGCTCGTCGAGCACAACCAGGAAGGGATTCCCGTAGAGCGCTCGAGCAAGGGCGATGCGTTGCCGCTGCCCCGCCGAAAGAGCTGTTCCGCGCTCGCCGATCTGGGTCTGATAGCCCTCCGGCAGGCGCTGGATAAGCTCATGGACGCCCGCCGCCTTGGCCGCTTCAATGATGCGCTCGGCCGTCGCATCGCTGCGGAAACGTGCGACGTTGGCGGCAACGGTACCTGAAAAGAGCTCGACCTCCTGAGGGAGATAGCCGACATGGTGCCCAAGTTCCTCCGGCCGCCAATGACGCAGAGAAGAGCCATCCATGCGGACGGTGCCGGTCAGGGGCTGCCAAACGCCAACGAGCATGCGGGCAAGCGAGGACTTCCCGGACGCGCTCTGCCCGATGACGCCGAGCCCCTGCCCCGCCCGGAGCACGAAGCTGACATTGGACGCCGTCAGGCGCTGCCCGCCCGGAGGAGAGACGGACGCAGCCTCGACGGTGATCAATTCCGTCGGAGCAGGCAACGAGAGCGCGACTGTCGCAGACGGCTGGGCTTCGAACATCTCCGTCAGCCGGCCCCACCCTTGGCGCGCCCTGACAAACCCCTTCCAGTTGCCGATGGCAAGATCGACGGGAGCGAGCGCGCGCGAGGTCAGGATCGAGCTCGCGACGATGACGCCAGCCGTCGCTTCCTGCTGAACGACGAGGTAGGCGCCGACGCCGAGCACGATCGACTGCAGCAGCATGCGCAGCACTCGGGACGTCGAGGAAAAGCCCCCTGCAACTTCGGCGGCGCGCTGGTGTTGACGCCGATGCTCGTCGCTGACCACCTTCCAGAGCGCGCCCATCTCGCCGCCCATGCCCATCGCATGGACGGCCTCGGCGTTGCGCCGCCCGACCTCTGCGATGGAGATCCGGTGCGCGGCAGCCCCACTCGCCGCCGCCGACGGCTTTTTCGTGAGCCGCTCGGTCAGTATGGTCAGCGCGACCAGGACGATGGTGCCGATCAGAGCCGTAGCGCCGATCCAGAAGTGGAATAGAAAGCACAGGCCCAGGTAGAGCGGGATCCAGGGAAGGTCGAACAGCGCTCCCGGCCCGCTGCCCGACAGGAAGCCGCGAACCTGGTCAAGGTCGCGCATCGGCTGCAGGCCCTCGCCAGCGTTCTTGGCCTGGAGCGGCCCCGAGAGGATCGCCTGGAAGACCTTGCCATTCAGCCCTTCGTCAAGAGCGCAGCCGATCCGCAGCAGAAGGCGACCGCGCAGGATGTCAAAGAGCGCGTAGAACACGTACAGCATGACGATCAGCAGGGTGAGGCCCACGAGCGTTGGAATGCTGCGGCTTGGCAGGACCCGGTCGTAAATCTCCAGCATGTAAAGCGAGCTGGCGAGCGTCAGCAGGTTCAGGGCCCCACTCAGGACCGCGATCGCCAGAAGTGCTCCGCGCCATTGGGAGATAGCCGCGGTGAGCGGAGACCGCGCGAGCGTCTCTCCTAGACGGATGCCGAAAGCAACCATCTTCTCTCGTCCTGCGTGCGCACGCGTCGTGCCCTGGGCGGAGGGCGAAAGGCTGGCAAGGCGCCCGAAAAGCGCACCTCCGTATGCCCTCAGCGTGACGACGCCCTGAACGAGAAAAGTTGAAGCGGTCTGCTGGAGATTGCGGGCCGGGAGGAGATGAAGCAATGGAGCCTCGTCGGTTCAAAGGAAAAGGTGCGCCGCTCAAGACCGGCGGCTCCACCGAGAAAGATTCCTGGCGGTGGCACTCCGCACCAAGCATTCAGGCGCTTGGACGCTCCGGCTCGAGGCGGCGCGTGATCCTGGTCGTCTTCGCTATCCCGCGTCCGGAAGCCACGGGAGGCCGTTTTTTGACCGGCTCGCGCGGGCGCGAGCCGGAATAATTGTGACGATCAATCCCGTCAGAGAATGAAGTGATCGCGGCTGAGGTTGATTGCCTGGTTGAGTTCGATCTGGAAATCGGCGTGCCCGTCCCCATCCACATCGCCCTGGATGATGGTGTGGTGGCCGCTATGGAAGTAGGAAACCGAGTTTGCCTCAACCTCGCTCGTCTTGCCGGCAAAGTGGAAGACCTGATCTCCCCTGACAGCAGTGTTGGCGTCGATCAGGCTGAGGTCGAGCTTGTCCGCGCCGCGCTGGAACCACTCGATCACGTCCCGGTTGCCGGCTCCCGGGAGGCTCTCCGACGGCGACCGGAAAATGAACGTGTCGCGCCCGGCGCCTCCCGACATCGTATCAGCTCCCAGGCCCCCGATAAGCGTGTCTCTTCCGCTGCCGCCGAGAAGCGTATCGTTACCTGCTCCGCCGTCGATGACGTCACAGCCGGCATTCCCGTGGATCCAGTCATTCCCACTGGTGCCGACCATCTTGTCGGCCTTGTCGGTTCCGAAAACCTTGGCTGTCTCGACAGGATTGTCCAGCTTGGTTGCAGGATTGTCCGGCTGGGTTACGGGGGTGTCAGGCTTGGTTACAGGGGTGTCGGGCTGGGTCACCGGATTATCCGGCTGGGTTCCGATACCCGGGTTATCGGGTTGGGGCTTGGAACCAGTCGCCATACCGCTCTCGAAGCTCCCGAGATCCGGAGCCTTCCCGGCATAGGAGAGCCCGACATCCTTGCCCTTGTCGACCAGCGTGCTGCCGGATGAGAGGTGAAGGAAGTCCGTCGTCGGAAGCGAGCCGTCGGCAGCACGCGCGCCACGCGCAGCCGCATCGTTGAGGGAGACGAAGTCGTTGCTCGTCGGGGCGGTATAGTTCCAGGAGTTGTTCGACGCGCTTCCGGCACCTGAGACCGCAACCTTGCCGCTGCCCGCCGAGAGGTTGTTGACGAAGCTGTTGTGGCCAGACCAGTAGGCGTAGTTATACGCCCCGTTATTGTAGGCCGAATTATTCTGGAGAACGCTGTCGATGGTGGCATCGTTCTGGTCGAAGCCGTTCGACAGATTGCCCCAGGAGACGTTGTTGATCACGGTGTGGCCGCCGGATTCGGCGCCGCCCCCTGGCCGCTGGCCGCCGAGCTTGAAGCCGTTGCCATCGCCCTCAGCCTTGCCTGAGGCGTCGTAGCCGTTGTTGAAAGCCCAGTTGCCCTCGATGAGAACACCGGCGCCCCTCGTGCCATCCTGGATATTGAAGAAATCGAAGCCGTCGTCGGAGTTGTTCCAGGCGCGGTTGCCGCGCAAGACATTGCCGGCGCCGGTCGTGCTGATCTGGAAACCGTCAGCGTTGTCGCCGCTCAGGTCATGATTGTCGTGGGAATCGATGTTCTGGAGGAGATTGTTCGAGCCCGGCCCGAAGAGCGAGACGCCCTTGCCCTCCCATTGGGAAAGCCGACCGTTGTCGTGCACGTCGAGTCGCTCGATGATGTTGTTGTGGGACTCGTCACGGATCACGATGCCGCCCATCGGCCCGCCGCGAACCTCCAGTCCGGAAATGTTGTTCCAGGAAATGCTCGACCCATCGAGCACCCAGCCGCCGGCGCCAGAGCTCCCATAGTACGCGCTCGACGTCATCTGCGACCCATCCAGGATCGGCTTCTCGCCCGGGTAGTTCGTGACCGTGATCGGCCGGCCGCTTTCCCCGTCATTCGTCAGCTGGACGCCATTTTTCAGGTTGTAGACGCCACCCCGCAGATAGATGGTATCGCCCGGCTGTGCCAGATCGTGGGCATATTGCAGGGAGGCAAAAGGCCGGTCGAGGGTGCCAGCCTGGCTATCGGAGCCCGTGGGTGAAACGTAGTAGATAGTCATAGCGCCCTTTCTCAACAGGGGAACATCCGGCGCCACGTCGCTTGGACACGGCTCCGACCCCTGATCAGTAAACGCTCGCCACCCCTGCAGATGCAGAGCCAGTGAGCCGCGTTATGGGATTGACTCCCGCTTAAGCGGACGAGGAGGCACCGGGTGATTAACGCCGCCCGATACCGAACATCAGCAAACTCACAAGTTACGTTCACTGATTGTTGAATGCGTACGATTCGGGCATCAGCCGCTACGTCGAGCATCCCTCGCATGGCGAAAATAGTAGCCGCACGTTCGCGACTACAATTTCATCTATTGTGTAGCCATCGGCATGGATTGCCCTGGATCTTTTCCAGGGAGCGGAGTTATGGCTGCCTCGATCTCCAGCAGCCGAATCAAACATAGGATATGAACGCGCAGCCGTCTTGGCCTGCCCCGCCATAACCGTTGAGTTTCAAGCCAAGCGCGATTCGGGACAATGCGCCGCACCGCCATTCATCGGCCGGCGCCGCGCTTCAACTCCCGACGAAATGCCGTCGGCGTCTTGCCTGTCCATCGCTTGAAGGCCCGCACGGAAGCACTCGGCTCGCGGTATCCGAGCAGCCAGGTCACCTGCGAAACCGTCGACGTTCCGTCCCGGAGATATTGCACCGCGAGCTGGTAGCGCAACTCGTCGAGGACCTCGCTGAAGCTGATGCCCAAATCGGCCAGTCGACGCGTCAAGGTGCGGGCGCTCGTACCGAGGTCTCGCGCGATAGCCTCGATCTTTGGCGTCCCATGTCGTAGTCGCGGCATGATCGCATTCTCGACCCGGGTGCGCAGGGAGCCCGTCTCCCCGGCAGAATGCGGAAACGCCTTCTGATGCAGCCCGGCCAGGAGCTCCTTCAGAAAGTGATCACCGGTGGTCAGAGGCAGTTCCTTGGCGTCCCGAGCAAAGGCCAACACGTCAAGCTCCGCGCCAAAGTCGATCTGAAGGCCGAAGTAACGTTCCATCTCGGCGACCCGGCCCGGGCGTGAATGAATCATCGACGCTGAGGTCGGCACGAGTTCGCGGCCAGTGAACAAGCGGCATTGTCGCAGTGTGGTTGTCAGCCAGAATTCGGCTTGGTGGCGGTCGAGGTGCCGCTCAACCCCGACATAGCTGAGTTCTAGGGATGCCCCTTCCCCGCTGCCTTCGCGGATCTTCATGGCCTCGTTCGCGAACACGCCATACAGCTCCTGATAAGCCAGAGCCTCCGCGAGGGTTTCCGCCGACGCCATGATGTAGTGAACGAAGCCGAGTGCCCGCAGATCGAAGCTCTGCGCGAGGTGAAAGCCGAGGAGATCATCACCCAGGTCGTCGGCCGCGATATTGAGGAACGCGACTTGCCGACGCACGGGGACGCGCTCGTCGGGATTGTCCAAGAGCGAAGGAGATAGCCCTGCCTCGATCATCCGCGGCTCGGGGTCGATGCCCTGAGCGGCGAGCTGAGCCGCTGCCAGTCTGGTGAGTACCGCGACCGCGGTCGGCGTCTGCTCACGCCCGCGCTCTATCGAAGATCCGGGCGACGGCAACATGACTTTCTCGGTACAGGCGAATGACCGGCATCTGGTTCTGCGGATCTCGGACCCGAGGGTGAGTTAACTAGAACGACCCGGTGGAGCACTTGACCGGTATCAAGTCGCGTGAGGCTCGGTGATGAAACGTTCGTCAAACAGAATGACGAATTGGGTTTCCTGCCACGTCCGGTTCACGCGGCGGAATTCTCCCCTCGGCCGCGATTTTTGCGCCGAGTGGGAGGCGGGATCTGGTTCTCGCCCAGATAGTCTCGTGCCGAGCGATTGCCGGCTGTCGATGAGGCCCGTTTCATCAATTCGCTATCAGGAGTTTCGCCTCGCCGGACTTCGGTTCGGCACCAGGCGCCGGGAACAGGGCGCCGGTCCGGCCACTCAGGCGATATCCGATCAGACCTAGCCATTCCCTCGCGGCGAGATCCAGGCGCTCAAGGCCCTGACCGACGACGGTGAACGGCTGCCAAAGATCCCGAGCTCCATTTGTCTGAAAGTCGACGGGATAGGGGATCACGCGGAAACCTGCCTGCTCGAAGCTGCCCATCGCCCGCGGCATATGCCAGGCGGACGTCACGAGCAGCCAGCGCTCGCCCGGGCTGGGCCGCACGAGATTCCGTGTTTCGCGAGCATTCTCCCAGGTGTTATGGGACCGGGTCTCGATGGCGAGACGGTCCCCGGGCAGTCCGATTGTCTTCAGGTACTCGGTTGCCGTCCGTGCTTCCGGCGGCAACCTCGATCCGATCCTGGAGTTGCCACCGGAGTAGACCAGCCGCGCCCCTGGATAACGCCGCGCGAGATCCATAAAGGCGAAAATGCGCTCTGCAGCTCCGTTGACCGCGAACTCGCGTCGCGCCGCGGACCTCGTCACTTCCAGCGCGCCCGACAGCACGATGATGCCGGTGATGGGGCGACCGTCGTCGACGAAAGCAGGGAAACGTTGCTCCAGTGGCAGGATCGCCCAGGTGCCGACGGGCAAAAGGCCAGCCGCCAGGATCCCGCAAATACCACCCCCCGCAAGCGCCAGTCCCACCCGTCGCCAAGGGGTCGCCACCATGACGATCAGGCCCAGAAGCCCCATCATCGCGATTCCGTTTGAGGGTGCCAGCAGCCCGCCAATCTGGGACATGACATGAAACATGCGTTCACCGAGGCCAGCGCATCACGAAGACCTCTTTTATGAGACGTGCAGGTCTGAGCCGCTGGAGCGCTGCGGACGCTCCCTGAGAAACTCTCCTGTGTCGCCCCGACGGTAGCCGGCATGAGCCTTCAGGTTCACACGCGTGAGTACGGCGAAGATTTTAGGCCGTGGCCCCCCGCTCAGCAGTGCGGGCTTCATCAGCAGTTCGAGTGCGTTTGCAGCAACATCGCGGCGGGTGCTGCCCCAACGGACGGCAAAGAGAACGCCGTCCACCCTTGCCGCGAGAATGCGGATACCAGCGGATTCAAAAACGCCCGGCGCGGCGATGATCATGTAGTCGTAACGGTCACGCAGTTTGTCGAGGCTGTTTGCGAGCTGACTGCCGACAAGGGAAGCCGTGTTGGCATCTCCGATCTGATCTAGGGCGAGGCAGTCGAACCCGAGAGCGGAGTCGCGACGGATTTCCAAGGAAGCGCGTTGGGCCGAGACGTCGCTATCCAGGTTCGTTTCGCTGCTGAGGCTGGCTAGTTTCACGTCCTGGCGCGGAGCGTCGGCGCATATGAGCAGTACCCGTCGTTGAAAGCGGGCAGCGTATGTCGCGATGCCGACCGCCAACGCCGTTTTTCCCTCGTCCGGACCGCTGGACGTGACTGCAAGGATCTTTCCATCGCCCCGATGCTGAATGACCTCGAGCGCCACCGCGGCGACAGCCTCGATCGCCTGATCATAGGGCGGAGGCGGACATTCGGGCAGCCGCCAGCGGCCACTGTACCGTCCTTCTTCAGGCTCCGGGACCAGGCCGATGCACCCGATTCCCAAGGCGGTCGCGAGCTCACGCTCGCTTCGGAAGCTGCGATCCATGCGTTCCAAAGCGGAAGCAGCTCCCCCTCCGAGCACCGCGAACGCGATCATCGCGGCCGAGATGTAGAGATAAGGGCTGAGCGAACTCGGGCGCTGCGGTACCGAGGCCTGAGCCAGGATCTGGACTCCCGTCGAGGTCGGATCCCTCAGCTGCTGTTGCTGACGCAGGAGATCCCGGACGACATCGGCGGCCGTCGTCGCACGCCTTTCGAGAGTCTGCCGCTCGCGCCGCTGAGCGAGGTCGGCTCCGGATGCGGCCTGCAGCGAAGCGATGCGCTCAGCGAGGGATTGTTCCTGCAAGCGGAAGACGTCGACATCGTGCTCCAGACGTTGCAGGCGCTGCCCGGAGTCCGCGTGAGACATTGTGGGCTTGGCTGCTATCGTTCCGGAGTTCACATCGGCTTGGCTTTCGGGCGCCGTGATCGGCGCGACGGGGCGCGCGAATTGAGTGCCGCCCAGAGGCTCACGCAGAAGCGCATCGATCTTTTCCGACGGCGCTCCCGAAAGCTGCAGCTTTCGAACCCGCTCGAGCCTCTCCTGCCGGCGCAGCAGCTCGGATCGCACCAACTCCAACTGACGGGACGTCTCGGCGGTGAGCTCACCCGCCGCTGCGTCCGCGCTTGGCGTTCCATGCGCCGAGACATGCGCCCGGAGCGCCTCGTCCGCGGCTTCGAGCTCGGCCTGCGATTGGATCAGGCGATTGTCCAGCCCCGTTCGAAGCGCGTCCGCCTGCTCCTGCATCCTGTCCGTCAGGCGATCGACATGCGTCTTCATGACCTGATTGACGATGATCGATGCTCTTTCGGGATCGACGTCCCTGTAGCTGATGCTGATCACATTGGAGCGCCGTTCCTGCCGCACAAGAAGAGAGTTCTTCATGGCGTCCAGGCTTGGCAGCCCGTTGGCAGCCTGCAAGGCCTCCGGAGGATTTGGACTGGGAAGAACGACGTTCTTGAGACCTTTCCCGATCGAGACAAGCCAGCCTCTCAGCCGCCCCCCCAGCGTCGGGTTCGCAATCTCGGACAAGGCGCGCGCTGACACCGCCTGGTACTGCGGCAGGTCGGGCAATGCCTTCAACACGTCACGCAGGCGAGCGTCCGACGTGAGCGTCGCGATGTGCGTGTCCACGACTGACTCAAGCAGGCCGGCCGCCATCTGAGCTTGAGTGGGCTCAAACATGAACTGAGCGGTGGCCGTATAAGCGGGGGGAACAACAAAGGCGGCGACGCCGGTCAGAAGCGTGCCAGCCAGAACAACGTTCGCGATGAAAAGCCTGCGTCGACGAACGAGATTGATGATCTCGTAGAGCATATGCTCTGCCGGTAGGGACGGCTGCGTGTCGGCCCCGAGGGCTGCGCGACTGGACAACCTCGCGATCGGGATGAACTCGCCTGGGTTCTGGCTCATGCTGATCGACTCTGCTTTCGTTCATCGAACTGGCGCCGCAAAGTGGGCTAGCTGTCGAGCGAATGCTATTGCGGCGCAGTCAGCTGCAAGTTGACCGAAATCAAGACGAGTTGTGGCAGCGCGCCTAGCCTTCATGCTCCATTGAAGGAGGCTGGCATGAAGGCAGTCATTCAAGCAGGCGGCAAGGGCACGCGCTTGATGCCCTACACATCCGTTCTTCCGAAGCCGCTAATGCCGATTGGGGCGCGGCCAGTTCTCGAGCTCCTGCTTCGCTGGCTTCGCCGCAACAATATCGAGGACGTCTACATCACGACGGGCTACCTCGGTCACCTGATCCGCAGCTTCTGTGGCGACGGTCAGCAATGGGGCCTTAAGATCACCTACTCGCAAGAGGTCGAACCGCTGGGCACCGTTGGGTCACTGACGCTGTTGCGGGAGCATTTGGACGGCACCTTTCTGATGTTGAACGGTGACGTGCTGACCGACCTCAACCTTCCAGCCTTCGGATTGGCGCACCGCAAGCATGGCGGCCCGCTGACGATCGCCACGACAGTCCGATCCACCCGTATGGATTTCGGAATCATCGAAGATCAGGACAACCGCATCACGAGTTTCACGGAGAAGCCCACGCTCTCCAACAGCGTGAGCATGGGCGTCTATTGCATGGATCCTGATGTCATCAAGTATATCCCCCCAGGTATCCCCTTCGGCCTCGATGACCTGGCGCTTTGCTTGCTCGAGAGAAACGTTCCCATCCACGTCTTCAAGCATCAGGGGCTTTGGCTCGACATCGGGCGCGTCGAAGACTTCCACAACGCGCAGGACATCAAATGGGAAGAGCGGGCGCCTTCGCTGCTCGCAGTGGCCAGCTAGCGCTCCGCCTCCGCACGACGCCCGAAACACTCGTCAGGAAAGCAGAGGATATGAAAGCAGAGCCCATGCTTCTCGTCTCGGAGCCCATCCTCGGATCGCAAGAAAAGGCCGCTCTCGCCGATGTCATCGACAGCGGCTGGATCACAATGGGCGAGCGGGTGAGCAGCTTCGAGCGCGCTTTCGCCGAGGCGCACGCAGCCGACGACGCTGTGTCAGTGAGTTCCTGCACAGCCGGGCTGCATCTCATCCTGCATGCTCTTGGGATCGGCCCGGGCGACGAGGTGCTCGTGCCGGCCCTCACTTTCGTGGCGACGGCCAATTGCGTGCTGTATGTCGGCGGTACGCCGATTTTCGTGGACATCGAGTCTTCGGCGCGGCCGCTGATGTCCATCCGAGACGCTGCCGCCAAATGCACCTCCCGGACGAAAGCCGTCATCCTCGTTCACTTCGCGGGATACATGGTCGATCCCGCGCCATGGCAGGCTTTCGCGCGTGAGCGGGGCCTGATGCTGATCGAGGACGCCGCTCATGCCTCCGGGCTTCCGGGCGCAGGCGCAATCGGCGACGCCGCGGCGTTCAGCTTCTACGGAAACAAGAACATGACGACGGCGGAGGGTGGCGTGGTTCTTGCCCGCGATGCCTCCCTGCTCGACACCATCCGGCGTGCGCGAGGCCATGGCCTGACGAGCGGCACCTTCCAGCGGCGCTCCAGCCGGACGCCGATCTACGATGTGACGATGCTCGGGTTCAACTACCGGCTCGACGAGTTGAGGGCCGCTATCGGCCTCGTTCAGCTCGGCCATCTCAAAGAGTGGAATGCGAAACGGAAGATCCTGGCGGAGCTCTATCGGCGCCGCATTGGTGAGAGTTGCCTCGGCGTCGTCATCCCATTCGAGGCGTGGCGACCTTCCGTCCATCACATCATGCCGGTGGTGCTGCCGGCTTCCTCCGACCGTCAGGACGTGATCGATCACTTACGTGCGAAGGGCATCCAGACCACGATCCACTATCCGGCAATCCATCGTCTTTCCTTCTATCGCGGTCTCTATCCGGACGTAGATCTTCCCCAGACCGAGGCCTTCACCGATCACGAGCTGACGCTGCCGTTGCATCCGCGCATGAGGCTCGACGACGTCGAAAGAGTTGTGTCGGCACTTGCGGACGCGCTTGGCGAGCACATTCCATCCGCTGCGTTCGTAATGCGAGACGAAATCAAGCACGCCAACCTCGCAAGTGGCTGAGGAGTTCTTTCACATGAACGGACAAGGCTTCTTGGGGCTGCCGGTATCCGATACGGCGCAAACGCGGCTCAGACGAGCCAGCGATATTCTGCTCGCCGGCACGGCGGTGTTTTTGCTGGCGCCGCTCATGCTGCTCATAACGATCGCCATATGGCTGGAATCCGGCCAGCCAACGCTCTTCTGTCAAACTCGACTTGGACAGGGTGGCAGGCGTTTTCGTATGTACAAGTTCAGGAAATTCCATGTCGACGCGGGCCAGACAGGCTGCCCATTGACGCTCGAACAGGACCCGCGGATGACCCAGGTCGGGCGCCTGCTCATGAAGACGAAGCTCGACGAGTTGCCGCAGTTCTGGAACGTGATCAAAGGCGACATGGCGATCGTCGGACCACGGCCGGAGAGCCTCGCTTTTGCGGATTGCTTCCATAACGGCTGGGAAGAGTTGCTCAGATACAAGCCCGGCCTGGTCGGCCCGTGCCAGATCATATTCCGGAACGAGGCCGCAGCCTTCCCCAAAGGTGTCGACGTCAACGAGTTCTATCGCACCGTCGTGTTTCCGCTGAAGGCGCGCATCGACCTTGACTACTTTCGCAGTCGAAGCCTCGCGTCGGATGTCGTGATCATGATCCGGAGCTTCCTGGCGATCTGCGGCTGGGTCTCAGCCGCGAGAGCAGATCTCAGGCAAGTCGAACGTCGCGCCTGAGTGGGTGCAAGCCAGCAATATCCAGTCCCGGAGGTCATGCCATGTCCTATGATGGTGCAAAGGTGCTCGTGACCGGCGCCGATGGCTTCATCGGCTCGCATCTTACCGAAGCGCTCGTAAAGAGCGGCGCCAGGGTCACGGCGTTAACTCTCTACAACTCCTTTGACAGCCATGGCTGGCTTGACGAAATCCCGGAGGCGACCAAAAGCCGGCTCGATCTCGTCCGTGGCGATGTCCGCGACGCTGCCTTCATCTCGCGCGCCGTGCCGGGTCAAGACATCATCTTCCACCTCGCAGCGCTGATCGCCATCCCGCACTCCTATGCCGCCGCGCAGACCTATGTCGAAACGAATGTTCTCGGGACCCTGAACATCCTCGAAGCTGCCCGTCAGAGCGGGACGGATCGGATCGTCCACACCTCGACGAGCGAGGTGTACGGAACGGCGCTGAAGATGCCGATCTCGGAAGAGCACCCGTTGCAAGGCCAATCTCCATACTCGGCCTCCAAGATCGGCGCCGACATGATGGCGGAAGCTTTTGCCCGGTCGTTCGGGTTGCCTGTCGTGACGCTTCGTCCTTTCAATACATTCGGGCCGCGGCAGAGCGAGCGGGCGATCATTCCGACGCTCATCCGACAGACTCTGGATCCGAACTGCGACGCCATACGGGTCGGCGACACGACGCCGGTGCGCGACCTCACCTTCGTGGAAGACACCGTAGCTGCCTTTTTGATGGCGGGATTGTCCCCGGATCTGGAGTTCGGTCGCGCTTACAATGCTGGAAGCCAGCAGGCCGTGTCGGTGGCCAACTTGATCGACCTGGTGTTCGAACTCTCCGGCACGTCCAAACCGGTGATCCAGGAAGGAATCCGGATGCGGCCTGCCAATTCGGAAGTGCGGGCGCTGCTGGCGGATTGCAGCCGTTTCGCGGCGGTCACGGGCTGGAAGCCGCGGATCGGCCTTGGCGAGGGTATCGGACGCACCACCGAATGGTGGCGGGCCCGCCTTGCGATGGGCAGGGTACGCTCGCAGACCAATTTCATGACTTGATCACCGGCAGCCTGGACCGCCACACGGCACCGGCTCCAGAACCGATACGAGGCTCTCGATGGGACATCCATCTGCGCGCAGGAGCTGGGCAGCAACACTGCTCGTGGCCGGCATCACCCTGCTCTGGGCACAGGGCGTTTGCCGAGCTGAATATCAGCTGGCTCCCGGCGACGTGGTCGAAATCTCTGTCGCGGCAATGCCGGAGCTGCGGCAGCGTATCCCGGTGCAGCCCGACGGAACCATCATCGTCCCAATGCTAGGGGCAGTGACGGCGGCAGGATTGACCCCGCTGGTACTGCAGGAGCGGGTTGAGACAGCTTTCGCAGCGAAAATACTCCGCCAGCGAATGCCCGACGGGCGCGAGCGGATCGTGTTGATTCAGCCTGGCGATGTCACCACGGCCGTCGTCGAATACCGGCCCATCTATGTAAGCGGCGACGTGCTCAATCCAGGGCAGTACGCCTACCGGCCACAGATGACGGCGCGCCACGCCATTGCACTCTCAGGCGGCCCGAGCACGGTACGGGGCCGTCCCGGGCAGTCAGGCGTCGACATCGCGGAGGCGGAGCGCGAATACCGAACGGCTACAAGCGCGCTGGCCAAAGAACATGTTGTCTCCTGGCGGCTCGCCGCGGAACTCGATGGTTCCGAAACGATCAAGGAACAGCCCCTCGGATATCTGTCCGTCTCGGCCGCTTCCCTCGCCGACTTTCTGCGCGTCGAGACCCGTTACCTGCAGGTTCGCCTCAAGGAAGCCAAGAACGAGCGGACCTATCTCGAGAGCATGGTGCGACAGGCCGGCGAGCAGGTCGCGACGCTCACCACGCAAGTGCAGGGGGAGCAGAGCGGCCTCCAGGCCGACATGGAAGAGCTTGATCGCGTGAACAAACTCTTCGGCACTGGCAGCTTGCCGAGCCCGCGCGTCACGGACAGTCGCCGGGCCGTCCTGCTTTCGTCGACTCGGCGCCTTCAGACGATTGCCAACCTGACCCAGGTCAAACAACAGCGGGATGAATTCCTTTGGCGCCTGGACAAGGTCGACACCCAGAGGCGCATCGACGTGCTGCGCGAAAGCAGGGAATCGCAGCTGCGCATGACCGAACTGAGAGCGCGGCTCGACGGCGCGGCAGAGAAGCTTCGTGTGCTTGGGCAGATGGTCGTCCTCGAGACGGGCGCCAACGTCGCGCGGCCGGGCGTCACGATCATCCGCAAAGCTCGAGCGAACTGGGATCGCATTCCCGCGTCCGAGGATACAGAGCTGATGCCGGGCGACACCGTCGAAGTCGTATTCCGGCGTGAGGATGCTTCGACGGTAGCCGTGCAGTGAACCACTCCGGAGGCCCGGAGCAATTCTCCGAATAGCGGAATTGCTCTAGGCCTTTGTTTTAACGAACTTTCATCACGCGAATCGGCGCCGACTTCGCTCGAGATTGCTCTCGCGATGAAGCAACTGTGCGGCGGCAGATCGCCCTCCACAGCCGTTAGTTTTTTCGCCAGCGGCCGGCTGAACACAACGATCTTCCCGGAGCGATGCTCTGCTGGATCGGCCGCACGCGCCTGGGCGTCTGCCTTTACTGGATCGGGCGGTCCCTGGCATGAGCCTCGTTCGCCGTGGCAAGCATCGCCTCAAGCTGCGCGAGCGTCGTTGGCGAGAAGATCAGGTTCATGATCTGGCCACCGGCCATTTCAAGGCTGACCATCGTCTCGCCTTGATGGGTGTCCGCTATCGCGACCGCCTGGACATCGACGACATCAAGGTCGATCTCCGGCAACAAGATCGGCGTCTTCGCCATTAGTCCCGTACCGTCGTGGGGCGACACACAGCGTCAGAGATGCGCTTTCCGGTCTCGTGCTCTTCGGCGAGGCGGTCGGCTTCGAGTTGTGCTTCCCGACACCCGGACACTAGGGGCGGAACCCTTCTACGAATTGATCCTCATCAAGACTGCGAAGCCCGACCGACATAGGGTTTCGATCGCAGTGAGAGGAGGCCGGCGATGAAAGCTGTCATCCAAGCAGGCGCCCGGCATAAGCGGCTGATGCCCATCGGCGCCAAGCCTGTGCTGGAACTCCTGGTGCGCTGGCTACGGCGATACAATGGCGACGCCTTGAACCGTGAAGCGGGCGAGTTCGCGCTCGTCCTGGTGGCCCGCCGTCATGGCCCGGCGGTTACCCTCGACAGCCTGCCCTCCGCCGTGGGCACGCCCCGTCGTCGTTCACCGTACGTAACCGGCGGGTCGCCTCGGGAGATTGGGCCGTGACGGCCCGAACGGCGCGGCAATCGCTCGTGCATGTCGCGTTTTGGGTCGGCGGTGCCGGTCTCCTGTCGCTCGTTGCCCTCGGGCTTCTGATCTTGAGGAATCCATCCATCCCCGTAATGCTCATCGGCTTGGCCGTCGTGGCGACGATCGGCCTGCTGCTGCTGCGAAACCCGCTCGGCGCGACCCTGCTCGCCGCCTTCGTGCTCCTGCTGCCGCCTGGGGACCTCCGGGTGGAGGGAATCTACATGCTCGCCAGCAACGGCGCGATCGTGGCAGCTCTTGGGGTCTGGCTCGTCCGGGTGCTGAGCGGAAGCGAGACGTTCAAATGGAACCCCACCTGCCTTCTCTTCGCGCTCTACATCGCATGGGGGCTCGTGACGCTGCTCTGGGCGCCCGATCTCGTCGAAGGTCGCCGAAAGCTGATCGCCTGGACGTTCAGCTTTATCCTGCTGCTCTTGATCTGCAACCAGGTGAGGTCGCTGCCGGCCGTTGACCGCTTCATGCGGGTGTTGGGCTTGATGGGCTGGCTCATGATTCTTTGCGGGATCTACACGCTCCTGTTCACGGATTTCGTGTTTGGGACCCGACTGAAAAGTTTCGGGATGAATGAAAACACCCTGGGTGTCATGCTGATTACGGCGCTTCCCGGGGTCATTTGGCCGGTCATGCGCGGTGTCGGGCCTCGCCGGAGGTCCATGCTCATCCTCGCGATAACCTACATGCTGTGCGCCGTGGCGTTGATCGCACTCAGCGGATCACGAGGAGGCGCCATTTCCGTCGGTCTCCTGTTGCTGATGCTGCTGTTCTTCAGACCCGCGCGAAAATGGGCCGTCGGCGGCGTCGCGATCATTCTTAGCCTGTTCCTCTTCGCCCCGTTTCTCTTCGACACTCTCATTCAAAGGGCGGCCGAAGGAGAGGGCGGCGAACTCGGCGGACGACCCGTCCTGTGGGAAGCGAGTCTTCTGTTCATGCGCGACCACCTGCTCGGCGCCGGCATCGGAAACGGTCCCTTCAGGCTGCACCCCTATATCGCGTCGCTGACGAGCGCGACCAACCATCGAATGGATCTGCCCAGCCACCAGCCGTTTCTCGAAGTCGGCGTGGACACAGGTCTGGTCGGACTGATCATCTACGTCTGCGTGATCGGGTCAGCGATATGGAGTTTCGTGCAATCCCGCTCGTGTTGGTTGCTCTCTCCTTCCTGTCCGGACGGGTACTACTTGACCGTGATTGGAGCGACGGCCGCGTACGGGGCCACATGGATCAAGGGGGGAGGGCTGGAAAACAACGCCAGCCTCATCGTGATGTTCGCCCTGCTCCTGATCCCGTCCTTGGTGCAGGAGGCCGACGATCAAAGCGCACGGGAGGGCGGCTCCGGGCTGTCGAGGCATCGTCATGACCGCGGCTAGCGAGGGGACGATGAACTCGCATGCAGCCGCCCTGCCTCGTAACGAGGCCAGTGGGCGGTTCATCGTCAACGTCGGCAGCAGCCTCATTTACGTCGTGCTGAACACCGGCATCATGTTCTGGTACATCCCCTTTCTGCTGAAGCATCTCGGGGTGGCGGCCTACGGGATGGTCCCCCTGTCGGCCTCCTTGGTCATGTTCGCGATGATCGTCTGCGAGGGCGTGAACGGTGCGATCTACCGCAACCTGGCGATCGATCTGAACCGTGGAGAGCTGTTCGCCGCGCAAAGAACGTTCAACAGTGCCGTGATGCTGACGATCGCGGTCAGTTGCGTCCTGCTGGTTCCAATGGCCCCGGCTGTTTGGCTCTTTCCCCAACTCTTCGAGGTGCCGTCGGACCTCGAGGGCGCGGCGCGGTTCCTGCTCGCGGGCTCCTTCTTCACTGCCCTGACATTCCTCGTCGGCAGCCCTTTCGACGCCTCGAGCCTGATCACTCACCGGTTCGATATCCGCAACGCCATTCGGTCCGCGGTCGCTCTGAGCAGGGTCGGGATCGTGGCCCTGTGCTTCTATGCCTGGCCCGCGAGCCTCATGCACGTCGGACTCGGCATGTTCGCCTCCGCCCTCCTCGGCTTGAGTGGTTGCGTGATCGCCTGGCGACGGCTGACGCCGCAGTTGCGCCTGCATCTCGCAGATGTGGATCCCCACCACTTCCGGCCGCTGTTGAATTTCGGCGCCTGGTCGGCGGTGAACACCGCCGGATTGCTGCTGCTCATGCAGGTCGACCTGATCATCGTGAACGCTTTGTTCGGCTCGACCATGACCGGTCGTTACGGCGCATTGCTGGCTTTCGCGGTGCTCATGCACACGTTGGCCGAGGTGGTCACACCGATTTTCAGCCCGATGATCATGGCCCGCTACGCCATCGGCGATGTCACGGGCGTGCGCAGACTATTGGAATCGGCCGTCGGGTTTCTCGCCTTCGGGCTCGCCCTGCCGGTCGGACTCCTCTGCGGACTCGGCCGCCCACTCCTGTCCTTGTGGCTCGGGCCGGACTTCGCCGAACTCGACACGCTTCTGGCAGTCCTTGTAGCTCACCTCGCGGTGAACCTGGCGGGCCGGCCGATCGGCTACCTCCTCACCGCGCACAACAAGGTGAAGCAGCAGGGTTTGGTGACGCTCGCGCTCGGCATCGTGAACATTGTGCTGGCAGTCGCGCTCGCCCTCTGGGCCAATTGGGGCGTGCTCGGCATCGCGGCAGCGACCGCGATCGTTTGGACGTTGAAGAACACGCTCATCCTTCCGGTATACGCTGCACGGGTGCTCGGGCTGGACTGGTGGGCGTTCCTGCCCCGGCTCGCAGGAGGAGCCGCGGCAGTGCTCGGGATCGCGCTGGCGGGCGGGGCGCTCGCCTCCCTATGGCCACCGCTCGACTGGATCGGCCTCGCGGCAATAGCTGTTGCGATATCGACACTATACTTGATTACACTTATAGGTCTCATCATCCACCCCGACGATCGCAAGCTGATCTCGCGGCTCATACTTCGGAGGGCACATGATTAATTGGCGCCGCCCCATGCTGAAGTTCTACGACGAACGCGTCATGAACCGCCCGATCCCGCGATGCCGCACCCTGATCTCGGACTTTTATGCCCTGCCCCATGAAGCGCGGCGAAACCTGCGGGATCAGCGTCTGAGGCAACTGCTCAGGCACGCAGCGCGGCATGTGCCGCATTACCGAAAGCTGCTGGTCGACCAAGAGATCGTGCGTGGTGACGTCATTGATCTTTCCAGCTTCGGGAAGGTGCCGCCTCTAACCAGGGCATTCCTGCAGAACTCCCCTGAGAGTTTGAAGAGCGACGACCTGAACTCGAGAGATTGGTACAAGAACAGTTCCGGGGGAAGTTCGGGAGAGCCCGTCGCCGTGATCCAGGATCAGGATTACAACGCGATGGGTATCGCCATGACCGAGACGTATCACGGCTGGGCCGGAAGGGACTCCGGCGAGTCCGTGGTCAAGCTCTGGGGGTCCGATCGGGACGTTGTGTCCGGTACTCTGGGGTGGCGCAACAAGCTCAGCGGCTTCGTTCGCAATCAGAAATGGGCGAACTCTTTCAAGATGAGCGAGACGGCGATGTCGCGCTATCTGGATTGGGTTCGGCAATATCGCCCCGTTGTCATCGAGGCATACGCGGACAGCGCCTTCGAGCTTGCTCGCTTCGCGAATGCCCGCAAGACCCAATTCTCCGGCGTGAGACACGTCATTACCAGCGCGGGCACGCTGCACCCGTTCATGAGGGAGGAGATTTCGCGCGCATTCGGCTGTCCGACGCTCAACAGATACGGGTGTCGCGAAGTTGGCGACATTGCCGGAGAGCGGACCGCGAACGGTGGCCTGGAGGTGTTTGACTACTGCAACCTCGTCGAGGTCGTGAAGGCTGACGGTCAGCCCTGTGAGGAAGGGGAGGAGGGCGAGGTCCTCGTCACCAATCTCACAAATTTCGCGATGCCGCTCATCAGGTACAGACTCGGGGATCGCGCCGTGGTCGGCAAATCCTCGGACGGTCCCTTGCCGTTCGTCGAACGATTGCAGACGGTGTCGGGACGCCAGACGGACGCGTTTATCTTGAGGGATGGAACGGCCATATCGGGAATCTTCTTCGTTTATTTCCTTACAGTCGTCCACGAGGCCGGTTGGCTTCTCAAGACTCAGGTCGTCCAGCGCGACTACGACGACGTCGTCGTCAAGATGGTGGTGAAGACGGCCCCGACGCAATCCGCTTTGGACGAGATCGCTGTCTCGCTCCGGATTTTGCTGGGCCAGTCGTGCAACATCAGTTTCGAGATGCTGCAAGATATACCCCCTCTGAAATCCGGAAAGCACAGCTACGTTGTTTCGCTCGTAAAACGACCATAGAAGGTGGTTTCCTGAAAAATCTAGATCTTGCAGATCTGTATCGAGGCCGTTGGAAGCCTGTCCTCGTGCGGCTCTCTTGATCCTTACCGCAATTGGGGCGGTCAGCTCGTTTTCGGTGTGCATGGATCGGGGCACACGCAAAGGCTTTCCGATCGCCGCTGGTTGCATGCAACCAGGCTGGACAACACGATGATGTCGACACGCTCGATGAAGGCGGGGAGCTCGTTACAGCACGGGTAACGCCCCGATGCACCTATGCGATAGCACCTGCAAAGGAGACTGTGCTCGCCACTGCTGAGTTGGACCTGCCGCATAATGGCGGCACCAGGCTTCCAGCATCAGCAGGCGCCACAGCAGCAGGCCAAAATCCCGGCTCCGCCCCGAACTGTGTAGATCAAGGATCCGCTCCACCCCATCCGGGCTCCAGAACCCCCGTTCTCTGCTGTCGCGGCCGAGAAGCCTTTCCCTGACCATGGCGCGGCCGGCCGGCTCGCGAAACCAGTCGCCCAGGGGAACACCGAAGCCTCGCTTCGGGCTTCGGCCAGTAACCTCCGGGAGAAATCGAGCGGCGAGAGCCCTGAGAGGCAGCTTCCCGTGGACGTGATCCAGCAGGCACGCACGGGGCAGGCGCGCGGCCCACTCGACGATGCGGACATCGAGCAGTGGCGACCGAACCTCGATCGAATGAGCCATCGATGCCCGATCGACCTTCACCAGCACATCGTCGGGGAGATAGAGGCTATAGTCGAGCTTCTGCTGGCGCGCCGTCAGAGGAGCCCCGCGGCTCATCCGCCATCTCTCCCATACCGGGCTGCTGGCGTTCCCCAGAAACGGCTGCAGATCCGGGTGAATGCAATCGTCCATCATCGGATCGTCAGGTAGCTCGTCGAAAACCGCCGCCGCTCCCCAATCCGGCAAGCTGAGCTTGGAAAGCTGGTAGCGGGCGAGCGACGCCTGCGGCAAAAGGCGGCTCGCCGCACCCAGCGCGAGGCCGAAACGGCCGGCTACCCGGATCAACCCTTCCCGGCGGGCACTCTCGACATAGCGGCGATAGCCGCCGAACGCCTCGTCGCCGCCGTCTCCGGAGAGAAACACCGTCGCATGGCTCGCCGCGGCTTCGCAGAGCGTAAAGCTCGGCAAGGCGGACGGGTCGCCGAAAGGTTCGTCGAAGAGCCACGCCAGCCGGTCGATATCTTTGAGCCCTCCGGCGCGTTGCGGGATCACGCGATGCTCAAGCCCGGCATGGGCCGCGGTCGTGCGCGCGAGCGCGCTTTCGTCCCAGTTCTCTTCCGCGAAGCCGACCGTCAGTGCGAGCGGGGCTTGTCCCGTCTTCGCCGCCATGGCTGCGACCAGGCCGCTATCGATTCCGCCCGACAGGAAAACACCGACGGGAACGTCGCTCCGGAGCCGAATGCGGACCGCGTCGAAGAGCAAACTCTCGAGCTCGTCCAGTTCGGCGGGGCTGGCGCTTCGCCGAGCGGGATCATCGTTGAGGGTCAGGTCCCAATAGGGTGCCAGCGCCGCCGCATGTGGCCGGTCGAGCGAGCCTGCGAGGACATGGCCCGGCGGTAGCTTCCGGTATCCCTCGAAGATGCAGGTTTCGCCCGGCAGGTAGCCGAGCGCCAGGTACTGCGCCACCGCGGAACGGTCGATCTCCCGGGGCGCGTCAGGGCAAGCTAGCAAGCCCTTCAATTCCGAGGCGAACCGCAGGTGGCCTTCCTGGTCCCTGTAGTAGAGGGGCTTTACGCCCAGCCGGTCGCGGGCAAGCATGAAGCTCCGCCGCTTCGTGTCGACGAAGGCCAGTGCAAACATGCCGTTCAGAAGCGGCAACGCGCCTGCCCCGAGGCGCATGAGCAGGCGCAGCAGCACCTCCGTATCGGATCCGCTCTGGAACGCCTCGCCGGCGCGCTCCAGCTCGCGGCGCAGCTCGAGATAGTTGTAGATCTCGCCGTTGAACGCCAGCCAGCAGCTCCCGTCAGGGCTTCGCATCGGCTGATGCCCGAGCGGGCTGAGATCCAGAATGCTGAGGCGGCGGAAGCCGAGGCCCCAGCCGTCTCCTCCCTCGTTTCCAAGATCGTCCGGGCCGCGATGTTGCAGGGGCACAGTCATTGCGGCGGTCAGCTCGGGGCCTGCCGCTTGTGCCGGTCCAAACCAGCCGCAAATGCCGCACATCGTTTCTGTTTCGCCTTGCTCGCCTGCACGCCGCCGGGATGGAAGCGCGTCGACGCCAGCCATGGCCTGAGCGGGTCGAGCCTATCTGGCGTCAACCGAGTAGGCGCTATCAGCAGCAAACTGAATATGACGCGCGTCAACTCGGCTTGGAGGTCATTCGTTTATCAAATGACCAGTGCAGATAGCCGCCTCGCAATCACGGAGCGAAGTGCTCCGAAGCAGAGGACGGCAGGAGCGCACGAACAGCATGCTGAGGCCTGAGGGCAACTTCCCGTATGGCACCGCGGGAAGCGGACCCGGGTCCGGGACGTGGTCGGGAGACGTGCTCGATGCAACCTTCGCTCAAGGGGCAGAGCCTGCAGTGGTGCTTCTTCTCGCCCGGCCGCCGTTCGATCGACGTGCTCGGTGGCGATTCACGGAACTCTGGCGGGGCCGAGGCCCAGGTGGCCCATCTCGCAGCTGCGATGGCAGAACTCGGCCACAGGGTGAGCCTGATCTACGGTGACGGAAACCAACGTTGCCCACCAAGCGAACTTGCCTCCGTCACCTGTATCGACGCCGCGCCGCGATGGCTGAAACCTTCAAGCCTCGCAGCGTTCTGGCGCGCCCTGAGGGACGTTTCGCCAGATGTGATCTCTGCGCGGCTGCCAAGCGATTTTCTGGCGCTGAAAGGGCTGCTTGGCCTTTTCGACGGGCGAGCGCGCTTCATTTACGCGCTCGCGCACGACGACCACTGCCGGCCCTGGCAAGCCTATTCCTACAAGCGTTGGCTGCACGCCCCGCTTTACGCCTTGGGCCTTCATAGCACTGCGGCGATCCTGGCGCAGCACGAGGGGCAGCGAGCTCGACTTCCCCGTCGCTTGCAGGGCCGGACGATCTGTGTGCCGAATTTGGTGCGGTCCTTCGCCACTGCCCCGAGAGATTTCGAGAGCACGTCGATCGACGCCATTTGGGTCGCCCAGATCCGGCCGGAGAAATGTCTCGAGAGATTCCTCAACCTCGCGGCATCGCTGCCGGATCTCTCATGCAGCGTGGTCGGCGGGTTCGATCCGACGTTGCCTGCAGCCTCCCGCGCCGAACTCGAGCAACGGATGCTGTCGTTGAGCAACGTCACCTATCGGGGACCGCAGCCGGCTGATGTCGTGATGTCGCTGCTCGCTCGCAGCAAGGTCCTCGTCAACACCTCGAGCGGAGAAGGCTTTCCGAATTCGATGCTGGAGGCGTGGAGTCTGGGAGTGCCGGTCGTTTCGCTTTCGGTGGATCCTGGCGGCATCATCGAGCAGCAAGATATCGGCCTTCTCAGCGGAGGCGATGTCGAACTGCGCAACGACGTGCGGCTGCTGACGCGGCGTGGGTCGCTGAA
Source organism: Pseudomonadota bacterium (assembly GCA_023393655.1). Taxonomy (GTDB): domain Bacteria; phylum Pseudomonadota; class Alphaproteobacteria; order Rhizobiales; family Beijerinckiaceae; genus Allobosea. The sequence goes on from JAEWKP010000470.1 coordinate 50,093, forward strand.
TGATCGGATCGGCGTCCGCGCGTTAGCCTATGTCAGAGGCCGGCACAGCCTCGAAGCTGTCTGCGCCGCGCTCTCGCCAGCGATCTTCGGGTCTCCCGTCACAGCCGGCCCCAATCGCGCTGAACATTCCAGAGAAGCCCTTTCATGATGCGGGGAAGCCTTCTCAGCGCTGCAGGCCGTCCCGGCGCCGCTGCCGCCGCACGCTCCCGTGCCCCGAAGGCGGTCGCAGTCCTCATCGGGCAGCTTTCGCAAGGCGGCAGCGAAAGACAGCTCTACATGTTCCTTGCCCACTGTGATCGCATGCGCTGGGCGCCGACCGTCTATGTCTCCGGAGAACTGGGTTTCTGGGAAGCTCCCATCCGGGCCCTCGGCATTCCCGTCGTGCTGCTGGTCGGGGGGCGATTGGCCAAAATGGCGCAATTGCGCGCTGCCTGCGTGGCGCAGGGCACGACATGCTTTTTCTCCTGGTCTTCGTACACCAACCCCTTCGGTCTAGCCCTCGCTGGGACGGGTATTCAGCGCGTCGGATCTTTCCGCAATGCGCTATTCGCCGATCTGCCCACGCGTCTCCGATCGGTCTGGGCCTGGGCCAGCCTCGCTGGCGTCTCCACCGCCATATGCAATTCGCGAGACAGCTTCGAGCAGCTTTCGAACCGCAGAACCGTGAGTCCCAAAGCAGCTTACGTGCCGAACGGGGTCGAGACCCCAGGCCCGGGCGAGGTAGCTGCGTTGCGCGCGCAATGGCGGGGCCGGCTTGGTCTTCAAGCGGACACCGTCCTCATCGTGGGGGTCGGTCGGCTTGTGAGCCAGAAGCGCTTCGACCGCTTTCTCGACATCATCGACAAAGTCAAAACGGATGGTCCGGTGCAGGCTGTCATCGCCGGCGAGAATCTCGGCTGCCGTGGCGATCTCGAACGCCAGATCGAAGCTCTGGGCCTTCAGAACATCGTACGCCTCATCGGCGCGGTGCCGGATGCCCGCGAACTGATCTGCGCCGCCGACATCTTTCTTCTCACCTCCGATTACGAGGGTACGCCGAATGTCGTTCTGGAGGCGATGGCAGCCGGAAAACCCTGCGTGGCGACCCGCGTCAATGGTGTCGGCGAGTTGATCGAAGACGGCGCGACCGGGTTCACAGCGACACAGGATGCGGCGGAACTGGCGCGGCACGTTTCCCGTCTCGTCGCTGATCCGGAGCTGCGCCGACGCATGGGTAAGGCGGCCTGCGCAGCTGTCGAGCGCGCGCGAAGTCCCGTCGAAATCGCACGCGAGCTTTGGTCGTTCTGTGAGCAACCCAACTGAGATCTTGAAACCGATGCACGTCGCCTTCTTTGTCGACCAAGTATTCTGGCGCGAGGGACTCGTCCTCTCGACCGAGGAGTCGTTCATCCTCTTCCCGGCGAGCTTCGCTGGCTTCGTCGACCAGATCACTTTCATCGGGCGCGAAGCGCCGACCCCTGGGCGTGCGCCTTACGTCCTGGACGGCTCCAACTTCTCCCTATGCGCGCTGCCGTTCTATCCCAACCTGTACCGGCTCTGGCGGACCGACCCCCGCATGTACCGTCGGATTCGCGAATCCGTGCGTGAGCAGTCCAAGAACTGGGATGTGCTCGTCATCTGCGGGCCTCACCCGATTGGCCAGTTCGTCGCCCGGACGTGCATCGCTCAAGGCATCCCGGTTGTCCTGATGGTGCGCCAGAACCTGATCGAGCAGATGAGCGCCCACCGCGGATTGGAGCGTCACGCCGCGATGCTCGCCGCCCACCTTCTCGAATGGGATTTCAAGCGGTTGGCCCGCGACCGGACGGTCTTTGCGGTCGGCGAGGAGATGACGAAGATCTATAGCCGCTTCTGCAACCGCGCACACAATCACTTTCCCTGCCTCGTCGACCGTGCGCAGTTCGAGATGTTCTCGCAGATGTCTCCTGGATCCGACCCCAGGCGCCTGATCAAGGTCTGCCGGTTGGCTCCGGAGAAGGGACATCGATTCCTGTTCGAGGCCTTGGCGCAGCTCAAGCAGCGCGGCCTGCACTGTCATGTCGATCTCGTCGGCACCGGTGCCATGGACCAGGAGCTCCGGGACTTGGCATCGAAACTCGGCGTTGCGTCTCAAGTGACGTTTCACGGCTATGTTCCCTATGGCCGACCGCTCTTCGACCTCTACGAGAAGGCGGGAGCCATGGTCCTGTCCTCCACGACCGAGGGCTTCCCCCAGGTCATCAACGAGGCCTTGTCCATCGGCCTTCCAACAGTGGCGACAACGGTAGGGGGAATTCCCTCGTTTCTCACGGACGGAGAAACCGCTCTGCTGGTGCCTCCACGGGACGTCCCTTCATTGGCCGGAGCTATCGAGAAGATGGTGCGCGCCCCAGAGCTTCGCGAGCGCCTGCGGCGAAACGGACGCGCGCTGATGCAAGACAACATCCTTGAAGTGAATCGAGCCCGTGTCCTCGGGGGTGTTCATGACGAGATCGCTCGCCGTCGAGCATAACTATCGCTGCGCAATCGGTGACCATCCAACCACGGCTCCACCGTGTCGCCCGACGGTCAGCATCATCGTGCCCGTCTACAACGAGATCGATTGCCTTGACCGGCTCGTGGCAGATTTGCTCGCCCAGGATTACGAACGGATCGTCGAATTCTGGTTCGCGGATGGTTGCTCGCAGGACGGGACCTACGAGGCCCTGCTGCGGCTCAGCGACGTGGATGACAGGATCCGTGTGATCAGGAACCCGAAACGCGGACCGGCAGCCGGCATAAACCTGGCCCTGGAGCAGGCGACGGGGGACATCGTGAACCGACTCGATGCGCATGCGCGCTATGACCCCGATGTCGTGACAAACAGCGTCGAGGCGCTGCTGGCAACGGGCGCCGGAGGTGTGGGCGCCATCGCACGCCCTTCTGCCGGCAGGACATTGATCGGCCGCGCCATCGTCGCCGCGCATAAGAGCCCGTTCGGAGTAGGCGTCGCGAAATTCCGCCGGGACGGCGCGGAAGGCTGGACCGATGCGATCTGGAACGGCTGCTATTGGAAGCACATCGTGGATCGCGTGGGGCTGCTGCGAGAAGACCTGCATCGCGCGGAGGATAACGACTTCAACGCGCGCATTCAGGGTTTGGGGTATGGCCTCTACCTGTCGCCGGCAATACGGGCCTGGTACCTGCCGCGGCAGACTCTGGGATCGCTCTGGAGGCAGTATTTCGCCAACGGTATCGGGGTGGTCAGAGCCGCTCGGGAGAGGCCAGATGCCGTTAGCTGGCGGCACTTCGCTCCGCTGGCCTTAGTCCTCGCATTGAGCTGCTCCGCCCTGATCACAATTGCGTGGCCGGAGGGGCTTCTCGGTCTGGTTTCCTTGCTGGGCTACCTGGGCGTTCTGGCTGTCGCCACCCTCCTCGCGGCGGGACAAGAACGCGGCGCCTATTTGCTCCTCCTCCCGGTCGTGTTGGCTACGCTTCACGTCAGTTATGGGTTTGGGTCCTTCCGGGCCCTTGTGGGGGACCCCTTGATCGCGCTTTTCAGGCGAGTCCGCCTCGTTTAACACTGCGTTAAGGTTTCGCTCGCATGATTCGCGGTAGCGAACCAGCAGCGGCCCGACTACGACCCTTCACCATCGCGGCAGTGGAGAGCTACGACGTTTGCCTTAAACCGAAGGCTTACGCCTCCACCATTGGGTGTAGTCCGTCTGCACGATTGGCAGGGTTGAGAGAACGAATACCGTGGTTGCGATCAAGGGATCGCACCATGCTTCAGATCGCTACATCTTCTCATTCGCTGCTGGAGGAACGCTCGCCAAGTGCGAGGGATGTCCGGCACAGAGTGCTTGCTCGCAACGCCGTCCTCTTCTGGCAGGACGAACGACAGCCGCAAGCCATCGAGATTGTCGAGGGCACCGTACGGGCCTCGCGTCTCTGGAGCGATGGTTCCCGCCAAATCCTGGCATTCTTTTGGCCTGGCGATATTATTCAGGCTGCGGCTCTGCAACGCTATACTGCAGAGGCCGTCACGCGCTGTGTGCTGAGGCCGCGCAATCACGAGGCCGGGACTTTCGAGCCGTCTGGCACGGACCAGGCGCTTCAGGCGTCCATCTGCCTCCTTGCCGCCACGGGCAAGAAGAGCGCCACGAGCCGAATGGCGTGGTTCCTGCTTCAGATCTACGAACACCTTCCGCAGGATCCGAGGCGCGCGCAGGCGCTCCGTTTCACAATCCCCCGCAATGACGTCGCTGATTACCTCGGGATGTCGATGGAAACCGCGTGCCGAACACTAGCGGCATTTCGGGCGCGCGGCTTGATCGATCTCCCGACCCGGAAAACCATCTGCTACCGAGACATGGCGCAGCTCGCTCGGGTCGCTCAGTCACCCAAATGGGAAGATGCCGAGGCCTGAAGGCAACGGCCGTCCGCTTGCGACAGTTCCCAAAGTTTGTGGTATATGAGTGTCTTAATAGGTCGAGGGGTATGTGCTGATCCGACGGCGCCGCAGACGCCAGGGAGCCAGGCACGACAATGTGGCGTATCCTGTTAGCCGATGACCATGGGATTTATCGCAAGGGCCTTCACCTGGCCCTTCAGCGCGCATTTCCCGATGCCGATCTCCTGACAGCGGACTCGCTTCCGACGATCCTGTCCACAGTCGAGGAAAATCCGGATCTCGATCTTCTTATCATCGACCTGCATATGCCGAGCCGTATTCCGATCGAGGGCCTCAGCGGCCTGAGCGCAAACTGCCGGAACATCCATCTGGTCGCGCTGTCCGCCTCCGAAGCAGCGACTGACATTCTGGAATGCCTTGCTTGCGGATTTCACGGCTATATTCGAAACTTCAGACTGACGAGGAAATCATTGCCGGCATAGAGGACGTCCT
>JAEWKP010000295.1 GCA_023393655.1 Pseudomonadota bacterium
AGCCGGAGCCTCCCATGCCCGCACCCAAGGTCCTGATTTCCGACGCCCTCTCGCCCGCCGCCGTGCAGATCTTCAAGGATCGCGGCATCGACGTGACCTTCGATCCGAACCTCGGCAAGGACAAGGACAAGCTGGCCAGCGTCATCGGCGACTATGACGGCCTCGCCATCCGCTCGGCCACCAAGGCGACCGCCAAGCTGCTGGAGCAGGCGACGAACCTGAAGGTCATCGGCCGCGCCGGCATCGGCGTCGACAATGTCGAGATTCCGGCCGCGACCGCGCGCGGCGTGATCGTGATGAACACGCCCTTCGGCAACTCGATCACCACCGCCGAGCACGCCCTCGCCATGATGTTCGCGCTCGCCCGCCAGATCCCCTCGGCCGATACCTCGACCCAGGCCGGCAAGTGGGAAAAGAACCGCTTCATGGGCGTCGAGATCACGGCCAAGACGCTCGGCCTGATCGGCGCCGGCAATATCGGCTCGATCGTCGCCGAGCGCGCCATCGGCCTGAAGATGCGCGTCATCGCCTATGACCCCTATCTCTCGCCGGAACGCGCGGTCGCGCTCGGCGTCGAGAAGGTCGAGCTGGACGAGCTCTTGAAGCGCGCCGACTTCATCACGCTGCACGTACCCATGACCGAGAAGACCAAGAACATCCTCTCCTCCGAGAACCTCGCCAAGACCAAGAAGGGCGTGCGCATCATCAACTGCGCCCGCGGCGGCCTCGTCGACGAGCAGGCGCTGGCCGATCTGATCAAGTCCGGCCATGTCGCCGGCGCCGCCTTCGACGTGTTCTCGCAGGAGCCGGCCGAGCAGAACCCGCTCTTCGGGCTCGACAACGTCGTCTGCACGCCGCATCTCGGCGCCTCCACCAACGAGGCGCAGGAGAATGTCGCGCTACAGGTCGCCGAGCAGATGAGCGACTACCTGCTCAAGGGCGCGATCACCAACGCGGTGAACTTCCCCTCGATCACCGCCGAGGAAGCGCCGCGCGTGAAGCCTTTCGTCGATCTCGCCGAGAAGCTCGGCTCCTTCCTCGGCCAGCTCACCGAGGCACCGGTCCAGGGCATCCGCATCGAGTACGAGGGCGCGGTCGCGAGCCTCAACCTCAAGGCGATCTCGGCCGCCGCGATTACTGGCGTGCTGCGTCCCTTCCTGCCCGAGATCAACATGGTCAACTCGGCCATGGTGGCGTAGGAGAAGGGCATCGTCGTCGAGGAACAGACCCGCGAGGTCGCCGGCAATCTCGAAAGCGTCATCCGCATCGTCGTCGAGGCCGAGGACATGCCGCGTCATGCCTCGGGCACCGTCTTCCATGACGGCAAGCCGCGCATCGTCGAGGTCCGCGACATCGCCATCGATGCCGAGTTCGCGCCGCACATGCTCTATGTCCGCAATGCCGACAAGCCGGGCTTCATCGGCCAGTTCGGCTCGCTTCTGGGCGGCGCCGGCGTCAATGTCGCGACCTTCGCGCTCGGCCGCGACAAGCCGGGCGGCGACGCGATCTGCTATGTCGCGGTCGACGAGCCGATCTCGGATGAGCTGCTCGACAAGATCCACGCGATCCCGATGGTCAAGCGCGCCCGACGCCTGAAGTTCTGATCCGCCGGTCCGGCGCCCCAGCGCCGCCGCAATTCTCGTCCCCTGTGGTGCCCGCCACAGGGGATTTCCATGTCTGCCCGCCTTCGCCTCGCCGCCGCTGCCCTCGCCTGCCTGACAGCCGCTCCCGCCCTCGCCGACTGGGATCGCGACAAGCTCGACAAGGCGATCGAAGGCATCGAGCAGGCCTCGAAGGGCCGCCTCGGCGTCGCGCTGATGGACCTGCGCGATCGCAAGCTCTGGTCGCATCGCGGCTCCGAGACCTTCCCGATGCAGAGCGTGTTCAAGCTGCCATTGGCGGTCGCGGTGCTGCAGCAGGTCGAGGCCGGGAAGTTCAAGCTCGACCAGCCGATCACCGTGACCCGCAAGGATTTCTCGCTGTTCCACAGCCCGCTCGCCAAGAATTTCAAGGGCGAGCGCAACGACTATCCGCTGCGCGAGCTGATCCGGCTCGCCGCCGGCGAAAGCGACAACACCGCCGCCGACCTGCTGATGCGGGAGATCGGCGGCCCGCAGGTGATCACGAAGATGCTGCGCGACGGCGGCATCACCGGCCTGTCGGTCGACCGCTACGAGCGGCAGTTCCAGCCGGAGATCTACGGGCTCAAGGGTTTTAGCTGGGACGAGGTCGTGGACGAGAAGGCCTTCCGGGCGGAGCTCAAGGCGATGCGGCCGCGCCTGCGTATCGCCGCCCTGTCGAATGCGCTGAAGGACAAGCGCGACGCCTCGACGCCCGAGGCGAGCGCGCTCTTCCTCGAAGCCTTCGCGAGGGGCAACTGGCTGCGCGATCCCGCGCATGGCGCCTTCATCGAGAAGATCATCTCGGAATCGAAGGTCGGGACCGACCGGCTCAAGGCCGGCCTGCCGGCGGGCTCGCGCCTCGCCCATCGTACCGGGCTCGGCCTCACCACCGACGGGATCAACCACGCCACCAACGATATCGGCATCACGACGCTGCCGGACGGGCGGCGCTTCGTCATCGTGACCTATCTCGCCGGTTCCCGCGCCGCTGCCGACGCGCGCTCGGCGGCGCTGGCGGATGTGGCGCGGCTCGCGGCCTCGGCGCTGCGTTGAACCGCGCGGGCCGGATCCCTGGACTTCAGCGGAAGATGTCCGTGCTCAGATAGCGCAGTCCCGAATCCGGAACGAGGGTGGCGACGGTGGCTCCCGGGCCGAGCCTTTCGGCCACTCGCAGCGCTGCCACAACGTTGGCCCCGGTCGAGGTCCCCGCGAAGATGGCCTCCTCCTTCGCCAGCCGCCGCGCCATGTCCTTCGCCTCGGCGGTCGAAACGACGAGGATGTCATCCACCTCGCCCCTGTTCCAGAGCGGCGGCAGGAACCCGACGCCGATTCCCTCGATCTGATGCGATCCCGGCGACCCGCCCGACAGAACGGCCGATTCCGCAGGTTCCACCGCAATCGTGAGGATATCGCGCTTGTGCCGCCTGAGCGCCCTGCTGGTCCCGTGAAGGGAATGCGCCGTGCTCACCGCGTGGACGAATGCATCGACCTTGCCCGCGGTCTGCCGCCATATCTCGTCGCCGAGAGCGAAATAGCCGGCGGTGCCATCCTCGTTCTTCAACTGATCGGCGAGCCAGTGCGATGGCCGTGCACCAACCTCCAAGGCCTTGGCGATCATGGCGTTGACGAGATCTTTGGTGATTCCCCGGCCGTTGCTGTCGATCTCGGTGAGCTCCGCACCGAAAGCCAGCATCGTGCGCCGCTTTTCCTCGCTGAAGGCATCCGAATAGATGAGGTGGGCCTTGTAGCCCAGGGCGCGCGCGACGAAGGCCAGCGATATGCCGGTGGTGCCCGCCGTGTATTCGACGATCGTGCCTCCAGGCGGCAGCGCGCCCTTGGCGATAGCGCCCTCCACCACGGCCCGTGCAACGCGGTCCTTCATGCTCCCGGTCGGATTCGCGGATTCAAGCTTGACGACAACCCGGCCGCTCCCTTTGGGAACGATCCTGCGGAGATCGACGAGAGGCGTGTTGCCGATGGCGTCAAGGATGCTGAGCTGGTCTGGCATGGCGAGCGACCGGAGCCTCAAATCGGGATATCGGCAGAAGCGGCGACGAAATCTAGCATCGCGTCGCCGAGCACGGCGCCGACGACGCCTACCGCCCCAGCCGCTCGGCGATGAAGATGCCGCCGAGCACCAGCGCAAGCGCCAGCGCGTGATAGAGCCCGAAGGGCACGCCGATGATCAGCACGGCCAGGATCGGCGCGAAGACCGGCACGAGATTGACGAAGACGCCGGCCCGGCCGGGCCCGATCAGTTCGATCGCCCGCATGAAGGAGAGCTGCGAAGCGATCGACGGGAAGATCACCGTGAAGGCGAGGATCAGCCAGCCCTGCGGCGTCGGGATATAGGAACGCCCCAGCGCGATCTCGGTCGCAAGCAGCGGCAGCGATGCCAGGCCGGCGAAACAGGCCATCGCCGTGAAGAAGACGAGGCCGGGCACCGCCGGCCGCTTGCGCACGCCCACCGTAAAGCCTGCATAAAGCACGCAGGCGATGATCATCAGCAGGTCGCCGGGCACGAAGCGGAATGCCGTGAGGACATGGATGTCGCCGCGGCTCGCGGTGACCACGACGCCGAGCAGCGTGACCGCGACGCCGATCCCCTGCATGAGGGTGATCCGCGTGCGGAACACCAGGAAGGCGCCCATCAGCACGAAGACCGGGATCGAGCCTTGCAGGATGCCGATATTGATCGCGCTGGTCGAATAGGCCGCAAGATACATCAGGGTGTTGAAGGCGGTGAAGCCGAGCGCGCCGAGCAGCGCGATCAGCCGCCAATGCGCGCGTAGGGTCGGCCAATGCGTCCGCAACTGGTCGCGCAGCAGCCAGGGCATGATCGCGCAGACCGCCACCCAGCGCAGCGAGGTCAGCATCATCGGCGAGATGTTGCCGACGGCGAGCCGGCTCGCCACGGCATTGCCGGCCCACATCATTGTGGTCAACACCATCAGCAGATAGGCATTGCCCCAGGCGCGTTGCAGCCAGGTCTGGGTGGGGTGCACGTTTCGGCCCTGTTGCGAGAAAGGGCTCATGCAATACCCTTGCGTGTACCCGGCTCATATGAGATCGGGCGCACACCTGCCCGTCGCCCTGCGCATTCCTGCGGAACGTCCCGATGATCAAAACCAGCGCCCGCCCGCTCCGCCTGCTCTTCGTCGACGGCAACATGCGCGACACCCGCGAGGGGCTGCGCCAATCCTATGGCATGGCCTATGGCGAGGCCTATGCCGCCGAGATCGCGGCCTTCGAGCCCGGCATCGTCTCCGATATCTGCCTGCCGGCGGATGAGGGCGCGAACCTCCCCGACGGCGAAGGGCTCGAATCCTATGACGGCATCTTCCTGACCGGCTCAGCCCTGCACATCTACGACACCGCCCCGCCGGTGACGCGCCAGATCGACCTGATGCGCGCGATCTATGCCAGCGGCACGCCCTGCTTCGGCTCCTGCTGGGGCATTCAGATCGGCTCCGTCGCGGCAGGCGGCACCGTCACCGCCAATCCGAAGGGCCGCGAGACCGGCTTCGCCCGCAGGATCACGCCGACCGAGGCCGGCCGCAACCACGCCTTGCTCGCCAGCCGCCCGGCCGCCTTCGATGCCCCTGCGATCCATCTCGACACCATCGCCCTGCCGGCCCATGGCACGACGATCCTGGCCTCCAACGCCTATAGCCAGGTCCAGGCCGCCGAGATCAAGCATAATGGCGGCACCTTCTGGGGTGTGCAGTACCATCCCGAATTCTCGCTGAAGCAGATCGTCGCGATCCTCGACCGCCGCGTGCCGCTGATGATCAAGGAAGGCTTCCGCAAGGACGAGGCCTCCGCGAAAGCCTGGCTCGACGACATGCTGACGCTCGATGCCAAGCCCGACCGGCAGGACCTTGCCTGGGCGCATGGCCTCGACCGTGAGGTGCTCGACACCGAGCGCCGCGTCACCGAACTGCGCAATTTCATGGAGCATCGCGTCAAGCCGCATGCCAGCACGCGCGGGCGCGCCTGAGCCTTCGGCGGCGCAACTCTTCCGGAACCACCTGCCTCCAAGGAAGCACTGGAACCAAGTCGTCATCCCGGGCTTGGCCCGGGATCCATCGTAAGGCGCTGTGCTTTACGATGGATCCCGGAGCTCCGCTTCGCTGCGTCCGGGATGACGCGTTCGGATCAGAACATCCATATAGCCGCAGCCTTGCCATCGCGACTTCCGGTGGCTACCTAAGCACCCGCGAGGCCACGACCTCCCCCAACCTGGGACATGTGCCGGGACGACCCGGCGAACCATGGGGGACCCGCTATGGCGTGGCTCTATCTGTTTTCTGCCGGCATTCTCGAGATCGTCTGGGCTTTCAGCATGAAGCAGTCGGACGGCTTCACGCGCCCGATGCCGACCGCGATCACCATCGTCACGATGATCGGCAGTTTCGCCCTGCTCTCGCTGGCGATGCGCTCATTGCCGCTCGGCACCGCCTATACGATCTGGACCGGCATCGGCGCGGTCGGCGCCTTCATCGTCGGCGTCACCATGCTCGGCGAGGCATTGACGCCGATGCGCATCGCCGCCGCGGTGCTGATCGTCTCCGGCCTCGTCATGATGAAGCTCTCGGCGAGCTGACGGCCGCTCTTGCCAAAGCGGCCGCCGCCTTCTAGGCAGGCCGGGCCTCGGGACGACCCGCGGCCTTCGTAACCTCACAGGGGACGGCCCCACGACGCGGAATGCTCCGCGCCGTCGCGCAACCCCGTGAGCGGAGGCCTTCGCTTTGGCCAATCCCAGCGACCAGTTCATCGTCAAGACCCTCGTGCCGCTGCGCCTCGGTGGGCTCGATCTCGGCTTCACCAACGCGTCCCTGATGATGGTGCTCGCCACCGCCGCGATCGGCGGCGGGCTGATCCTCGCGACGCGCTCGCGCGCCATCGTCCCCGGCCGCGCCCAGGCGCTCGCCGAGATGCTCTATGAATTCGTCGCGAAGACTCTGACCGACGCGACCGGGCGCGAGGGCATGCGCTTCCTGCCGCTGATCTTCTCGCTCTTCCTGTTCGTGCTGGTGCTCAACCTGTTCGGCATGGTCCCCGGCGCCTTCACCGTCACCAGCCATATCGTCGTGACCTTCGCACTCGCCATGCTGGTGATGGCGACGGTCATCGGCTACGGCGTGCTGCGCCACGGCTTCGGCTTCCTCAGGCTCTTCGTGCCGTCGGACGTGCCGAAATGGCTTTTGCCCTTCATCACGCTGATCGAAATCGTCTCCTTCCTGTCGCGGCCGATCTCGCTGAGCCTGCGCCTCTTCGCCAACCTGCTCGGCGGCCATATCGCATTGAAGGTCTTCGGCAGCTTCGTCGCGGCGTTGCTCGCTGCCGGCATCGGCACGTCGCTGCTGGCGCCGCTGCCGCTGCTGATGACGGTCGCGCTCACAGCCTTCGAGTTCATGGTCGCGGTGCTGCAGGCCTATGTTTTCACCGTGCTCGCCTGCATCTACCTGAACGACGCTCTGCATCCCGGCCATTGAATGGCCGGGCCGCTCCTGCAAACGCAGGACGCTTCCGGCGCCCGTCCCGCCTATCCGCATTCCGGCCCAATTCCGCCTTGGACAAGCCGAATTCCGCAGTGTCTATCACGGCGACGTGATTGCGATCTGGAGGGGATGATTTCGATGCGAAGCCATATTGCCGCCGCCCTGATTCTCGCGCCCGGCCTGGCCGCCGCGACCGAGACGGAACTATCGAGCCGGATCGACCGCGTCACGGTCTTCCCGGATGGCGCGGTGGTGACGCGGCTCGGCAAGGCGGACCTCATGCAGGGCGTCTCGCAGATCGTGCTGCGCGGCCTGCCGGCGACGATCGACCCCGCCTCGATCCGTGTGGAAGGAAAGGGTGACGGCACCTTCTCGGTCGGCGCCGTCGATGTCCGCGTCACGCCGGGCGATGCCAAGCCCGTGCTCGACACGGTGATGGAGGAAAAGCTCAAGGCGCTGCGCGACGAGAAGGAGAAGCTCTCCGGACAGATCGGCGCGATCGAAGCCAAGCGCGCCACGATCGAGCGCTTCGCGCAGGTCGGCCCCGACAAGCTCGGCCCGGACGGCAAGGCCCTGCCAGTCGGCGACTGGCCGGCGGTGTTCGAGGCGATCGGGACCGCGCTCGTCAAGGTCCAGGACGAATTGCGCGGCACCCGCAACCGCCTCTCCGATGTCGAGGCCGAGATCGCGGCGCTGGAACGCGCCCGACCGCAGGCCGGCCGCCCCGGCGCGCCGAAGCGCGACATCGCCATCGCCGTCGAGGCGCCGCAGCCGGTCGCGGCCGAGTTCACGGTGACCTATCGCGTCACCGGCGCCAACTGGACGCCGACCTACGAGGCCCGCCTGACGACGACCGGCGAGAAGCCGGAAATCGCCCTGACGCGCCGCGCCGATATCCGCCAGCGCAGCGGCGAGGCCTGGGACGAGGTCGCATTGACCCTTTCAACCACCCGCTCGGCCGGGGGCACGCGCGCACCGGAACTCACCCCGATGCAGGTGGCCTTCTTCGAGCCGCCGGTGGTCTATGAAAGCCGTGCGCGGGCCGGCGCCCTCGCGCCTGCACCCATGGCCCCCGCTCGCGCGAAAGCCGAGGCCGAAGCCCTGGCGGATGCGCAGGCCAGGCAATCGCAGCGCTCGGCCGCGCCGAAGCCCGCCGAGGTTCAGGTCGCCACCATCGAGGCCGGCGCCTATCAGGCGAATTTCCAGGTGCCCGGCCGCGCCACGATCCCGCAGGATGGCAGCTCCAGGACGGTGACGCTGACCCAGCGCAAGGCGGAGGCGACACTCGCCGCCCGGACCGTGCCGGAGCTGGAGCAGAAAGCCTATCTCGAAGCCGGCTTCGTCCATGACGAGGAGGCGCCGCTGCTGGCCGGCCGCGTCGCGCTGCATCGCGACGGCACCTATGTCGGCATGGGCCAGTTCAATCTGGTCGCGCCCGGCGACAAGGTCGAGCTCGGCTTCGGCGCGGATGACCGCATCAAGGTTTCGTTTGCGCCGGTGAAGCGCCGCGAGAATGATCCGAGCTGGCTCGGCCAGACCCGCACCGACCTGCGCGAGTTCCGCACGGTGGTGAAGAGCCTGCATGCGAAACCGGTCAAGGTCACGGTGCTGGAGCGCATCCCGTTCTCGGAGAGCAGCGGGATCACGGTCGAGACCATCGCGGCCCAGACCACGCCACCAACCGAGAAGCAGGTCGGCGACCGCCGCGGCGTCGCCGCCTGGACCTTCGATCTCGCGCCCGGCGCCGAGAAGGAGATCAAGCTCGCCTACCGCATCAAATGGCCGGGCGACCGCGAATTGTCCTACGAGGAGCAGCCGCTGCCGGGCCGGTAAAGGAACAATGCGTCATGCTCGCCCTTGTGGCGAGCATCCACGTCTTGAACACGAGCTTGGGCCAGCAAAGACGTGGATGGTCGGGACAAGCCCGACCATGACGCCCGGATACCTCAGAGCCCCAAGCCCATCTCGATCTCGCGCTTGCGGCCGAGGTCGTTCATCCAGGTCCGGAACTGCGGCTGCGCCTCGATCTGGTGGGCATAGTGCCGCCGCAATGCCTGCGTCAGCCGGCCGCCGCGGCCGAGCTGCTCGTCGGCGAAGCCGATCATCACCGAATTCGGCCAGGCCTGCGGCCGGATCTCGCGCAGGCGCGCGAACAGCGCGTCCTCGTTTTCGGCCGCATCGGCCTGCGCCATCAGCGTCATCATCGCCGCAGTCGAGCGCGAGATGCCCATATGGCAATGCACCAGCAGATGGCCCTTCACGCGGCCAGTCGCGGTCTCGCGCAGGCCATCGCCGAAGCCGATGATCTCGCCGACATGCTCCGGCGTCGGCATGACCTGGCCGGGCTTCGGGTCGATGATGTCGTGGAAGCGCAGCGTGACGCGATGGTGCTCGCCATAGGTGCCGAAGGCATCGATCTCGGCCCGGTCCGGATCGATCACGGAGAGCACATGCGTCACCTCGCGGGCGCTGTTGCCGGGCAGTTCCGCGATGCCGCAGATCGTCAGGGTCGAGATGGACAGGGTCTTCATGGCGCGCCTCCGCTGCAGAGCCCGCCGCCTAGCGCTGTTGCGCTGGCTATGCAATCGCCGGGAATGACGGGCTGCCCTGCATGATTGCAGCCGGCCCCGGAGGGCCGGCCACGATGCTCGTGATCAGGCGGCTTTGGCCTGCCCGAGCTCCTGATCGACGACGCCGACCCAATAGCGCACGCCATCCGGGATGATCTCGTCATTGAAATCGTAGAGCGGGGTATGCAGGCCGACGAAGGAGCCGTCCGGATTGACGCCGTTGCCGATGCGCATGAAGGCGCCCGGACGCACCAGCATCATCTCGGCGAAATCCTCGCCGCCCGTGCCCGGACGGAGCTGACCGTTGACCTTCTCGGCACCAACCGCCGCCGTCGCCGCCGCGACGCCGACGCGCACCTGCTCGGCCTCGTTCACCAGCGGGCTGGTGCCGCGATGGTAATAGGCTTCCGCCTTGCAGCCCCAGGCCTGCGCCGTCGCCGCCGCGAGCTCGCCGATACGGCGCTCGACGAGGTCGCGCACCTCCATCGAATAGGTCCGCGCCGTGCCGCCGATGACGAGTTCGGAGGGGATGACGTTCGAGGCGTTGACGTCGCCGCCATGGATATAGCCGACGCTGATCACCGCCGTGTCGAGCGGGGCGACGTTGCGGCCGATGATGCCCTGCAGGCCGAGGACGAAATGCGCCTGGGCATAGGTGATGTCGGTCGAGCGATGCGGCTGCGAGCCGCCATGGCCGCCGACGCCCTGGAAGGTGACCTTCCAGGAATCGGCCGCCGCCAGGAACGGGCCGACCGTGGTGCCGAAGGTGCCGGGCGCCATGCCGGGCGTGTTGTGCAGGCCGTAGATCGCGTCGCAGGGGAAGCGCTCGAACAGCTTGTCGGCGAGCATCGCATTGGCGCCGCCGCGGCCTTCCTCGGCCGGCTGGAAGATCAGGTTGACGGTGCCCTCGAAATCGCGGTTCTCGGCGAGATAACGCCCGGCCGCGAGCAGCATCGTGGTGTGCCCGTCATGGCCGCAGGCATGCATCCGGCCCGGATTCTTCGAGGAATAGGGCAGGTTCGTTGTCTCATCGAGCGCCAGGCAGTCCATGTCGGCGCGCAGGCCCACGGCCCGGCCGGGCTTGTTGCCGCGGATCACGCCGACGACACCGGTCTTGCCGACATTCTCGGTGACCTCGACACCCCATTCACGCAGCTTGTCGGCGACGAGCTTGGCCGTGCGGACTTCTTCGAGGCCGAGTTCGGGATGAGCATGGATGTCGCGGCGGATCGCGGTGAAGGCGGCGTGGTGCTGGCCAAGCCAGGCATCGAGCTTCGTCATGGTCGGTGAAATCCCCTCTCCTTGGGCCTGCGGCGGCATGGCCCCTCCAGTGCCGCCCGCTGGCCCATAGCCCTTACGCCCGATTGTGGCAGCATCACTGCGCAGATGCTGCAGGGCGGCCATGCTCCGGCAGTTTATCCAGCCAAATCGCGGCCCGGGCCGCCGGAAAACTTGACCTGCGGACCGTGTTGGCCCATGAGGGCTTGCAAGGACCTGCCCCGAAACCCCGGCCTTGCGCCGGGGTTTTGCATTTGCGCGGGCCGCTTGCGTGAAGGCAACGCGGTAACAGCAGGGACACCTCGCTCATGGCGAATGTTGTGGTGGTCGGCGCCCAGTGGGGCGACGAGGGCAAGGGCAAGATCGTCGACTGGCTTTCCAGCCAGGCCGATGTCGTCGTGCGTTTCCAGGGTGGTCATAACGCCGGCCACACCCTGGTCATCGACGGTGTCGTCTACAAGCTCTCGCTGCTGCCCTCCGGCATCGTCCGCCCCGGCAAGCTCTCGGTCATCGGCAACGGCGTCGTCGTCGATCCCTGGCACCTCGTCGAGGAGATCGCCAAGCTGCGCGCGCAAGGCGTCGCGATCACCCCCGACAACCTGCGCATCGCCGACAATGCGACGCTGATCCTGCCGCTGCACCGCGAGCTTGACCATTTCCGCGAGACCTCGAATGCCGGCATGAAGATCGGCACGACCAAGCGCGGCATCGGCCCGGCCTATGAGGACAAGGTCGGGCGCCGCGCCATCCGCGTCATCGATCTCAAGGACGAGGCGCTGCTCGAAGCCAAGATCGAGCGCCTCCTCGCCCATCACAACGCGCTGCGCCGGGGTCTCGGCATCGGCGAGGTCGATGCGGCGGAACTCCTCGGCCAGCTCAAGGCGATCGCCCCGGACGTACTGCCCTATGCCACCTCGGTCTGGGCGCTGCTCGATGCCGAGCGTCGCGCCGGCAAGCGCATCCTGTTCGAGGGTGCGCAGGGCGCGCTGCTCGATGTCGACCACGGCACCTATCCCTTCGTCACCTCCTCGAACATCGTCGCCGGCCAGGCCGCGACCGGCTCCGGCAGGGGTCCCTCCGCGGTCGGCTATGTGCTGGGCATCGCCAAGGCCTACACCACCCGCGTCGGCGAAGGCCCCTTCCCGACCGAGCTCTTCGACGAGATCGGCGAACTGATCGGCACCAAGGGCAAGGAATTCGGCGTCGTCACGGGCAGGAAGCGCCGCTGCGGCTGGTTCGACGCCTGCCTCGTGCGCCAGACGGTCAAGACCTCCGGCATCGACGGCATCGCGCTCACCAAGCTCGACATCCTCGACGGCTTCAAGGAGATCAAGGTCTGCGTCGGCTACAAGCTCGACGGCCAGATTCTCGAGCATCTGCCGGCCGGCCAGAACGACCAGGCCCGCGTCGAACCGATCTACGAGACGATCGAGGGCTGGGAAGGCTCCACCGCCAATGCCCGCTCCTGGGCCGACCTCCCGGCGCAGGCGATCAAGTACGTTCGCCGCATCGAGGAGCTGATCGGCGCCACCGTCGCCGTGCTCTCCACCAGCCC
Organism: Pseudomonadota bacterium; assembly: GCA_023393655.1. Taxonomy (GTDB): domain Bacteria; phylum Pseudomonadota; class Alphaproteobacteria; order Rhizobiales; family Beijerinckiaceae; genus Allobosea. Next base: position 12,530 of record JAEWKP010000295.1, read on the forward strand.
CGAGCGCGACGATACGATCCTCGTCCATAATCCCTTCGAGGGTTGACGCGGCGCATCAACCGCGACAAGTGAGGCCAATGGCCGACTTCTATCCGATCCTGGCACGTGCGGTTGCCGGGCTGTCCGAAACCTCCCCGGAGGCCCGGCGCGCCATCTACGACCGGGCGCGGACGGCGCTCGTCGCGCAGTTGCGCGGTCTTGACCCGCCCTTGAGCGAAGCCGAGATCATGCGCGAGCGCCTGTCGCTCGACGAGGCCGTCGCCCGGATCGAGGCGGATTACGACGAGGCTCCCGAACCGCCGCCGGCAGCGGGCGGCCCTGTGATCCGCACCGTCTAAAATCCGACGCTGCCCATCCGTCCGCCGTTGCCGAAAAAGACGCCGGAATTCGCGCCGCTGCCGCCCGCAGCGGGGCAGGACGATGGCGAGCCCCTGCCCGAACCGGCCGAGCCGCAGGCCACCCGGCCGCGGGTGCAGCCGCCGCGCGAGAGGCGGGTCAAGCCCGGCCATATCCGTTCAGCCGTCGTCGGCAGCGTCGTGGCGGTTGCGGTCGCCGCCATCGCGGCCACGGCCATCTATGTCCACAAGCTCCGGCCCCAGGACACGCCGCGCCCGAGCAGCGAAACGACATCGCAGCCGGCGCAGCCCCCCCAGCCCGAGAATGGCGGCAAGATCGCCGAGCGCGTCGGCGAGCCCGGCACCCCGCCGCAGAACCGCCCGGCCGGCAGCCAGCCGAACAACGCGCCCGGCATCCCCGTGCCGCAGCCCGGCGGCGAGGTCGCGGTCGCACAGCGCGCCGTCCTCTTCGTCGAGGTGCCCGAGACCCCGCAGCAGCCGCAGACCACGAGCGGCCGCGTGTTCTGGCGCCTCGATAGCGAGAGCGCCGGCCAGGGTCGGCCGATCGAGACCATCGTTCGCGCGACAGTCGAGATTCCCGATGTCGGCCTGAGCCTCGATTTTACCATCCGCCGCAACACCGATTCGGCTTTCCCGGCCTCGCATATCATCGGCCTGCGCTTCACCAGCACCGGCGATCCGGCCACGCAAACCGTCAAGGAAGTCGGCGTTCCGCAGTTCAAGAGCGAGGAAGGCGAGCGCGGCGCGCCACTTTCGGCGATCAATTCGGCGCTGGGCGACAATCTTTTCGTCGCGGCCTTGTCGAACGTGCCGGTCGAGGTCGAGCGCAATACCGACCTGATCCTGAGCCGCAGCTGGATCGACGTGCCTGTGCGCTTCGCCTCCGGGCGGCGCGGCATCATCACCTTCGAGAAGGGCGTTTCCGGCAGCCAGACGCTCGCCGACGCCTTCGGCCGCTGGCGGTAAGGCCTCCGCGCGGAGCATCCGTCTCGGGCGTCGCGAAGCGGTGGCCCAAGCCCGGAGGCTCTTGTTTCTAGCTCTTCCGCTCGGCCGCGAACCGCGCCGCAGCCCGAAGCACGTCCGCATCCGGGCCGAAACCCGCGAGCGCTTCGACCGCCTCGCGGCTCAACCGGTCGCGCTCGCGCTTGGCCCCGTCGAGGCCGAGCGCGCCGACCAGCGTCCCCTTGCCCTTGTCCGCGTCCTTGGCCGTGGCCTTGCCCATCTGCGCGGCGTCCGATTCGACGTCGAGGATGTCGTCGGCGATCTGGAAGGTCGCGCCCAGCGCCCGGCCATAGCGGCCGAGCGCCGCCAACGTCACCGCATCGGCGCCGCCGAGCCTTGCGCCGATCTCGACGCTCGCCGCCAGCAGCGCTCCGGTCTTCATCGCCTGGAGCCGGCGGATTTCTGCTTCCGGAAGCGCGCCTCGCACGGCCTCGAAGCGTCCTTCGGCAGCAAGATCGAACATCTGGCCACCGACCATGCCCCCACACCCGGAAGCCCGCGCAAGGCAGCTTACCAGCCCCGCCCTGACCGCTCCGGATTCATGCGTGGCCTCATCGGCCAGCACCTCGAAGGCGAGCGTCAGCAGCGCGTCGCCGGCGAGGATCGCGGTCGCCTCGTCGAAGGCCTTGTGCACGGTCGGCCGGCCGCGGCGCAGGTCGTCGTCATCCATCGCCGGCAGGTCGTCATGGACCAGCGAATAGCAATGCAGCAATTCGACCGCGGCCCCCGCCCGCCGGGCCTGCTCGACCGGAACGCCCAGGAACCTTGCCGTCTCGGCTGTGAGGAAGGGCCGCAGTCGCTTGCCGCCGCCAAGCGCGCCATGCCGCATCGCGGCGACAAGGCGCGGGGGGCGCGCGATCTCGCCCACGGCCGGAGCATCGGACAGGAGAGCCTCCAGCAGCGTCTCGATCGCGGCCGCGTTCTGCACCAGCCGGGTGTCAAGGTCGCCGGAGCTGGCCGGAGGGGGGACGGAACTCATGCGCAGATCTCGCGTTCGCTGCCGAAAGGGGGGGCCTTGCCGGACGTTCGACACATCGTCAAGCTGCGCCGCCTCGGCTCGGGCCGTCATGGCCGGGGGCGATCGCGCGGTGTGGGAGGATGAAGCAAGGTGCTGGGTAGGATTCTCGGCCTGTGCTTCCGGCTCGCCCTCTGGCTGCTCCTCGCTCTTGCGGCGTTGATCCTGCTCTACCGGTTCGTGCCGGTTCCCTCGACCCTGATGCTCGGCCGCTGGCTCGTGCTGAAGCCGGTCGAGCGCGACTGGGTGCCCCTCGACCAGATCTCGCCGCATCTCGTGCGCGCCGTCATCGCCTCGGAGGATCAGCGCTTCTGCAGCCATGGTGGCGTCGACTGGGTCGAGCTCAACAAGGTGCTGGAGAACGAGGACGGGCCGAGCCGCGGCGCCTCGACCCTGACCATGCAGACCGCCAAGAACGTCTTCCTCTGGCCAGGCCGCTCCTATATCCGCAAGGGCATGGAAATCCCGCTCGCGATTGCCATCGACCTCGCCTGGTCGAAGCCGCGCGTCATCGAGGTCTATCTCAACATCGCCGAATGGGGCGACGGCCTGTTCGGGGCCGAAGCCGCGGCGCAGCGCTATTTCCGCAAATCCGCCGCGCGCCTGACGCCGGCCGAGGCCGCCCGGCTGGCCGGCGCGCTGCCCAATCCGCTCCTGCGCAATCCCGCCAAGCCGAATCGGGCGCTGCAATCGGCCGCCGGCCGCAGCCTGCGCCAGCTCCGCCAGCTCGGTTCGCTGGGCGATTGCGCCCTCCCCGGTTGATCCGGGCCGGGCGGGCGAATAAATCCGGATTCGGCACTAGCCATCATGGCCCTGACGGTGTAAGGCCAACGCCTCACGAGATTGATCCGTCGCTGTGGCGGATGCGTGGCCTTGGGCCAGCGTCCGGGCGGTGGCATGATGGAGAAGTACAATGGCCGTTCCGAAGAGAAAGACGTCGCCGTCGAAGCGTGGCATGCGCCGCTCGGCCGACGCCCTGAAGCAGCCCACCTATATCGAGGACAAGAACTCGGGTGAACTGCGCCGTCCGCACCATGTCGACCTGAAGAGCGGCATGTATCGCGGCCGTCAGGTGCTGAAGGTCAAGACCGACGCCTGAGGCGCCCGGTCTTGCGGCGCCGGCAGCGATGCCGGCTTGCCGAGGCGAGATTTGAAACCGGCCGCAAGGCCGGTTTTTCTTTGCCTTCAGCCTCGCGCCGCCTGCAGCCGGACGTTTCCAATGGGTGCGACGAGCCGCGACGCCGCCCGGTAGCAGACCGCCGCCGATTGCGGGCTCGCCCGCCCGCGCCGGGCAAAGGCACCGATCTCGGCCCGCGCCGCAGCCGCCTGCAGGAGCACCAGCGCGGATGCGTTGGCATCGGCGGCATTCCGGTCGGTCCAGCTTCCGGCCTCGATCATGTATCACTCCGGCACAGACGAATTGTGACGGAGCTATCGTTGCAAGGGGGCGGCCAGTCTTAACGCCGCGTTAAGCAAAAATACCGCATCGTTTCGAAGCACTTCCCATCACATGGACAGCGCGCCGAAGCACCAGAACGGAGCCGCGCAGCCGTCCGATCGAGGCCGAACGATGCCCTCCCCGCCGATCTTCAGCTTCCAGAACGGCGGCCCGGTTGATCCCCGCAGCATCCTCTCCTCCATCGGCGAAGTGGTCTATGGCTGGGATATCCAGAGCGACGCCCTGAGCTGGGGACCGAATGCCGCCGAAGTTCTCGGCGCGCTTTCCGAACAGGCGATGCAGCGCGGCCTTGCCTTCGCCGGCCTGGTCGAGCCCGGCAGCGGGCCCAGCCGCTACGACGCGATCTTCTGCTCCAGCGAACACGACAGCGGCGACGGCGTCATCTATCGCACCCGCTATGCGATCGATCTCGCCGGCCGCAAGATGTGGGCCGAGGATACCGGCCGCTGGTTCGCCGGCAGCGACGGCTATCCGGCGAGCGCGCGCGGCGTGCTCCGGCTCGAGCGCGCCGCCCGGGTCGACGAGCTCGAGCAGTTCGGCAGCGAGCTCTGCGACCGCCCGGCCCTGGTCGAGCGCATCGGCATGGCGCTTCAGGAGCATCTGCCAGCGGAGCGGCCTGTCGTCGTCCTCGTCGCGGCCATCGACGAACTCGCCCGCCTCAACGACGATTTCGGCCACGAGGCCACCGACGAGATCATCGGCACCGTGCACGAGCGCCTGCGCTCGGTGACGCGCCGACGCGACCATCTCGTCCGCTATGCCGGCAACAGCTTCGCGATTCTGCTGGTCGGTTGCCCGCCCGAGCAGGTCGAATCCGCCGCCCGCCGCTTCATCAAGGTCGTCGCGCAATCAGCGATCGAAACCAGCCGCGGCATCGCCCTGGTACGGCTGCGCGTCGGCGCAGCCAGCGCGCCCGAGCTCGGCTCCCATGCCGGCGCGCTGCTGGCCGCGGCGGAAGGAGCGCTGGCCAGCGCCCGCGCCGGTGCCGTCGACACAGCCGTCATGGCCAGGCCGCAGCAGCGGCGCAGCCACGGCACCGAGCAGACCGGCTTCGACGTCCAGGCCATCGCCGCCCTGAACGAACGCCGCGTGCGCCTGGCGCTGCAGCCGATCGTCAGGACGGCCTCGCGCGACATCGCCTTCCATGAGGCGCTGCTGCGCGTCGGCCAGGGCGATACCGGCCTCTACTTCGCCTCGGCCGAGCTCATCCCCATGCTGGAGCGGCGCGGGCTCGTGCGGCTGTTCGACCAGCGCGTGCTGGAACTCGCGATCGAGATGCTCGGCGCCGATCCCAAGTTGAACCTCTCGGTGAACGTCTCGCCGCGTTCCCTCAACGACCCCGAATGGTTCGACGCCTTCATCGCCTGCACCGGCGCCGCCCGGGACAAGGCCTCGCGCCTGATCGTCGAAGTCACGGAAACCGCGACGATCGACAATCCCGCCCGCATCGCCAAATTGCTGGGCCGGATCAAGGCGCAGGGCGCGCGCATCGCCATCGACGATTTCGGCGCCGGCCACACCTCGCTGCGGCATCTGCGCGCCTTCCCGATCGACATCCTCAAAATCGACGGCGCCTTCACCCAGAACCTGCGCCGCTCGACCGACGACCGCTTCTATGTCCGCACGTTGGTCGAGCTTGCCGGCCATCTCGGCGTCGAGACGGTGGCCGAATGGGTCGATGACGAGCTGCAGGCGAGCATGCTGCGCGACTGGGGCGTCACCTATCTGCAGGGCCATCTCGTCGGCCGTGCGGAAGTGGCCGAGCCGCTGCAGGCTGCGTCCCGCCGGCTCGCGGCCGGCTGAGGCAGGCGCCCCGGGCCTCGCGCGCTTACGACTCGTAGCTGGCGCCCTCCAGCCGCGGCTGCCCGGCCCACTCCAGCTTGTTGACTCCAACAAAACCCCCTGTGCGGCGATTTGAGCTATGGCGACCTAAAGGTTGCTGGCCACGCGCAAACAAAATCCGGCACTTACCGTATTCATCTTGCATCCGCGCTTACGTCAGCTAATGAGATATAGCGGAAAATGATCGGGGAAAAGCTGGGAGCTCATATGAAATTACTTCGAACATCAAGCGTGCTTGCGGCCCTTTTAATCGCAACACCTGCACTGGCTCAACCAGCCGGCATGGGCGCGGGGTGCATCAAGGGCTACGACATCTACGCTAGCTCGAAAGGCTCGAAGGCTTTCGCCAAGGGTAAGACCAAGGGTTGCGGCTATGCATATGGCAAGGCGAACATCGCCGAAGCACGCAAGGCGGCTCTCAATTTTTGCCGTGGTCACGGCGGCGACAACTGCCGTGTAGTCGAAAGCAGCCAATAGCGAAGCGTCATCTCGTCGCGATCCGGAGCTACCGAAGCCCCGGATTTCTTTATTGTCCCGCAGCAAGTACTGGTTTGGCGCGCCCGCTCTCGACCCAACTCCGGCTTTCACTGCATCAACTGTCGCCCCAACGAAAAGCCGCGCCCGCATTCCC
>JAEWKP010000078.1 GCA_023393655.1 Pseudomonadota bacterium
GCCGTGCGCGTCGAGATGGAGGCCTATTACCGCGGCCGCGAACTCTCGCGGGCAGATGCCCTGGCCTTCACCAAACACCTCTACCGCGTGCAACGCATGGGCCTGCGCGAGGAGCCTGTCCAGCCCGATCGGTTTCTCTACCGCCAGAACCAGAGCTGAGCACGATAGCCCGTGAACGATGCTTTCAGAGCAGGCTGGCCTTGAAAGAGGCCTTTCGGCGCCCGCCTGATCGGCAATCGCGGCTACTGCTCGTCCCGATGCTGTCGCGAGGAAGCGGCGACGACGAGGACGACCGTGACCATCAGGCAGCTCACCACGATCAGGGCCGTCGACAGCGAGACCGCCGTCATGACCGCGCTGGCGATGATGATCCCGATCGCATTCGCCGTCCGCAGCAGCGCGAAGACCTCGGGCCGCTTCCTGGGAGGCGCGAGGGAATCGAGGACAAGCGAATAATAGGTGCCGAGCGGGGCCAGGACCCCGCCGATCAGCACCGCGCCAAGGACCGTGACCGTCATCGATATCTGTAGCGCGGCGAGAATGGCGCCGGTTGTCATGATCATCAGCTGGATCAGGACGGCGCGGCGGCTTCCCATGCGGTTGCGGACGCTGACCCAGACGCCGCCGAGCACCGAGGCGATACAGAGCGGGACGGTGAAAAGGATCGCCAGGGCGGGCGCGTAGCCGAAATGCAGCGCCAGCGCGACGGCGCCGATCTCCAGGGCCGCCACGGTCGAGCTGCCCGCCGCCGCGCAGATCAGCCAGAGCAGGATCGCCGGGCTGATGATCGAGGCATCTGCCTGATGCATCTCCTCCGTCGCGCTCGACCCGACGGTCGGAACGAGCAGGGCCGGAATCGCGCCGAGGGCGGCGATGACCAGAACGGCGAACACGGGCGACAGGGTGCCCAGCCCGGACGCCGCGACGGGAGCCAGGACGAACGTCACCTCGTTGAGCGTGGCCGCGATGCCGAGCGCTCTCGGCAGCTTCGCCGGTGGCGCGAGCTGGTTGAGAACTGTCCGCAGATAACCGAAGGCCGCGCCGTTCACGGCCCCGGCGAGCGCCGAGAACGCCACCAGCCAGATGAAGGGCGCTGCGCAATGCGCCAGCAGGGCGACCGCGGCGAGGGCGACCGTGCGGAAGATCACCAGCAGGCGCAGGAAGGTCGTCGGCGGCAGGCCATGCCCCGCCCGGGTGATCGGGATGGCGCCGACGACCTGGGCCAGCGTCATCGCCAGGATCATCCCTGCCCCGCCGCTGGTGTCGCCCGTGAGGGCAAGGGCGACCAGCGCGAAAGCGACAGGGCCGGCCGCCTGGGGAACGGTCAGCGTCGCGGAGGAGATGAACCACCGAACCAGCGGCGCGACGCTCGATGCTCTGGTCGTGGAACGCGCCATGGGCCGGCCCGGAGAAGAGGGCCGGGCCGTTCCCGGACATTCAAATCCCGTCACGGGATCGAGGCCGTTACCTCAGGAGCCTGATTAGCAATCCAGGCCACACTGTCAATGCGCCGCTCACACCGCCCGCCGCATGATATCGGCCAGCAAGGCGACATGGGTCTGCACGGTTGCCGGGGCGACGCGCGCTATGCCGAAAACCAGACCCGGCCTCGCTCGCCCCAGATGGAAGCGCGCCATCGGCTGCATCGCAAAACCATTCTCCTTCAGACGTTCGGCAACAGCCCGGTCACCGACATGCGGATCGCGGAACCATGTCGCCAATTGAAGCCCGCCGGCTCCGGCGCCGATCTGCAAGGCATCGCCGCAATGCTGCTCGAGCGCGGCAACGCTCGCCGCCATGCGTGCGGCGTAGAGGACCTTCATCCTGCGGATATAGCCGCGCAGGCGGCCGTCGCGCATGAAATCGGCCAGGGCCGCCTGGATATGGATCGGCACGACGGCGCCTTGCAGTTGCAGGGCGGCCGAAAACGCCTCCAGCAACTGCATCGGGACGATCGCATAGGCGACGCGCACCCCCGGCGCGAAGATCTTGGAGAAGGTACCGAGATAGGCGACGAGGCCGTTGCGATCGATGCCCTGCAGCGCCGCGATCGGCCGCGAGCCGTACTGGAACTCGCTGTCGTAATCGTCCTCGATCACGACGGCGCCATGCGCCTGCGCGGCATCCAGCAATGCCAGCCGCCGTTGCAGGCTCATCGTTACACCCGTCGGATATTGATGCGAGGGCGTCACATAGATCAGGCGCGGCGGCGGCCCGGCAGCCTTCGCGACATCGATCCCGGCCTCGTCGCAAGGCACGGGAACGATCCTGGCTCCGGCCTCGCGCAGGAGTGCCTGTGCTGTGGGATAGCCCGGCTCCTCCATCCAGGCGACGTGGCCGTTTGGATCGCCCGACCGCATCAGCACATGGATCAGCAGGTTGATGGCGGCCCGGGTCGAGGGCACGATCATGACCTGCTCTGGCCGCGCCAGGACGCCCCGGGTCTTGGCGACATGATCGAGGATCGCCTCCTTTAGCTCCGGAAGGCCGTCCGCCTCGCCATATCCGAGATCGTGAATACGCAGGGAGCGGGCACGCGCGCCGAGATAGCGCGCCCAGCTTGCATGCGGGAAATCCGCCAGGTCGGGCACGCCCGGCTCGAAAAGCCTGGAAGGCACAGGCTGGCGAACCGGCACCGGAAGACCCGCGGCAGGCTTGAGCAGGAGCGGGGGCGGTCCCGCGCCGATCGCGGCGATGCGCGTGGCCGAGCCGGCCTGCGCCAGGAGATAGCCATCGGCCTTCAGGCGCTCATAGGCCTGAACGACGGTCGAGCGGGCGACGCCGAGCGCCGCGGCCAGATCGCGCGAGGACGGCAGGCGGTCCCCGGCCTGCAGCGTCCCGTCGAGGATGCGATCCCGAAACCCGCGATAGAGCTGCCCTTCGAGATCGCCGGCCGCCCTGTCCAGCGGCCGCCAGGCAAAGGCCTTTGCCGGCATCGTCACATCGCAAAGTGGTTTGGTCGGATTGAAAGAAGTGGAAGTATACATCACACCACAAAATCCACCAGTGATGCGCTGCTGCGGCTTCGGCGGCAGAGGCAACCACGCATGAAATCAGGGCATCGCCATGGATCTGTCGGATTGGAAGGGCGTTCCCCGCCCCGAGAGGATTGTGCTGGAAGGGCGCTATGCCCGGCTCGAGCCGCTCGATCCCGCCAGGCACGGGAGCGACCTGCTCGCCTCGGCCCGCGAGCCCGGAGCGGATGATCGTTTCCGTTACCTGTTCGAGGATGCACCCGCCGACATGACCGCGCTCAGCGGCTGGCTCGAAAAGGCCTCGGCCTCGGCCGATCCGCTCTTCTTTGCGGTCATCGACAGGAACTCCGGGCGGGCGGAGGGCCGGCAGGCGCTGATGCGGATCGATGCCGTGCACGGCGTCATCGAGATCGGCAATATCCTGTGGGGACCGGCGATCGCCCGCAGCCGCGTCGCGACGGAGGCGCTCTATCTCTTCGCGCGCTACGCCTTCGATACGCTGGGCTATCGGCGGTTCGAATGGAAATGCAACGACCACAACGCGCCCTCGAAGCGCGCGGCACAGCGCTTCGGCTTCACGCCGGAGGGCGTCTTCCGGCAGCACATGGTGCAGAAGGGCAAGAACCGCGACACCGCGTGGTTCGCGATGGTCGATGCCGACTGGCCGCGCCTCCGGGCGGGCTACGAAGCCTGGCTCGCACCCCAAAACTTCGACGCGGACGGACAGCAGCGCGCCAGGCTCTCCTTCGGTTGAGCCGGCGTTACGGCCACCCGGCTACTCGTCCCATCTGATCACGGCGCGCCCGCTGGTGAGATCCATCACCAGCCGGGTCACGCCGTCGATCTGGGCCTTTGGAGCCGCTACCGCCAGCACCGCGCCGGTATCCGTGAAAGCCTGATCCCGCAACTGCACGCCCGGCACGGCCCCGAGCCGCGCCTGGACCAGGGTCAGATCGCCGAACCCGCATGCGATCGTCGCCGGGACGGTCTCGATGAGCGCCGCCTTCGCCGCCTCGCGCAGGCATTGGGCGGCCGTCCCGCCATAGGCGCGCATCAACCCGCCGCTGCCCAGCAGGATGCCGCCGAACCAGCGCGTGACGACGACGGCGACGCCGTCGAGCCCCTGCCCGTCTATGGCGGCGAGGATCGGCTTGCCTGCGGTGCCGCTCGGCTCTCCGTCATCGTTGAACCGGTAGCTCTGCCCGAACCGCCACGCCCAGCAATTGTGACTGGCCGCCGGGTCCGATCGTGCGGCGATGAAATCCCTGGCCGCCGCCTCGTCCGCGACCGGGCCGGCCACCGCGATGAAGCGGCTTTTCCTGATGTCCTGTCGGGCAGAGCTGAGTTCGACGAGGGTGAAGCGCGCAACCATACGCCCGTGTAGCACGGTGCAGGCAAGGCCAACCACGACCGGTCCGTCATGGCTGCAAACGCTGTGTGGCGCAGAAGCCCTGCCGACGAACCGGCGGCAGCGCCCGTGCCGCAAACATGAAGAGAAATTCACTTTCTCTTGGCCACCGTTCACTCTAGAAGCGGCGCTGTCGCGTCGTATTCCGCGGTCTTTCGAATCGAGGCTGGAGAAGAGCGGAATGGTGCCGGACTACAGGCGTGATCTTGCGGGACACGCGGTCGGACATCCGCTTTTCCGTCTTTCTTCCGCGGCAGCCATCGCTCTTGGCCTGAGTGCCTGCCTGCCGGCCGACCAGCGCCCCGATCTCGGCGTCACCGTCACGCGCAACTATGCCGCCGGCGAACGGCGCGCATCGCCCGCCATCTCGCCGGACTGGCCGCGCCTGTTCCGTTCGCGCGAGCTCGACCGACTGATCGAGCGAACGGCCGGCGCGAATTTCGACATCGCCATCGCCATGACGCGGATCCGGCAGGCCGATGCGCAGTCGCGGGTCGCGGCGGCGGCGCTTTACCCGACGCTGAGCGGTTCGAGCGATGCCTCGCGCAGCCTGCGGCCCGGTACGCTGGGTTCGAAGCGCGGGCCGTTCAGCGACAGCGTCGGCAACCAGTTCAGCCTCGGCCTCTCGGCGAGCTACGAGTTCGACTTCTGGGGCAAGAACCGCGCGAGCGCCGATGCCGGACGTTTCGCGGCCGAGGCGACGCGCTTCGACCGCGATGTGGTGGCGCTGACCGCCGTCTCCAGCGTGACCACGACCTATTTCCAGGTTCTGGCGGCGCAGGACCGCCTCCGCATCGCCCGCGAGAATATCGCGGTCGCCGAGCGCACGCTCAAGGTGATCCAGGCCCGGCTCTCGGTGGGGACCGCGACCCAGCTCGACATCGCGCAGCAGGAAAGCGTCGTGGCGCAGCAGAAGGCCTCCGTGCCGGCCCTCGAACTCGCGCAGCGCCAGGCCAAGGTCACGCTCGCCGTCCTCGTTGGGGAGACGCCGGCCGCCATCACGATCAAGGGCGGCAGCCTGAATGCGATCGCCGTGCCGAGCGTGCGCGCCGGCCTGCCCTCGCAATTGCTGCAGCGCCGGCCCGACATCGCCGAGGCCGAAGCCAGGCTGACCTCGCAGGAAGCGACGCTCTATGCCGCCCGCGCGGCGCTCTATCCGAGCATCAGCCTGACCGGCCAGGGCGGGCTCGAGAGCGCCTTGCTGAAGAACCTGCTGCGGCCCGATGCCGCCTTCGCCTCTGCCGCAGCCGGCCTCGTCCAGCCGATCCTCGATGGCGGCAACCTGCGCGCCAGGGTCGAGCTCGAACGCGGCACGGCCGACGAACTGATCGCGACCTATCGCAAGACCATCGTCAGCGCCTTTGCCGATGTCGAGAATGCGTTGATCGCGATCCAGGAAAACACCCGCCATGAACGACTGCAGGCGGAAGTTGTCGCCTCGGCGCGGCGCGCTTATTCCATCACCGAACAGCGGCTCCGCGAAGGCACCATCGACATCGTGACGCTCCTGAACACCCAGCAGACCCTGTTCCAGGCGCAGGACCAGCTCTCGCAGATCAAGCTCCGGAAACTCACCGCCTATGTCGACCTGTTCAAGGCGCTGGGCGGCGGCTGGTCCGAGGCTGATCGCCGCGCCGCCATCACCGCGACCGAGGCGGCGGAATGAAGCGTCTTCTCGCCCTTCTCGTGCTGATCGCCGCCGCCTGGGGCTGGCATAGCTATAACGGCGGCTGGATGCCCCATGGCGGAGACGGCGTCTCGACCGGCCAGCAAGGCGCCGGACGCGGCGGCCGGCGCGCCCGCTTCGGCGGCGGCGAGGGACCGATCCCGGTGATCGCGACCGCGGCGCGCCGCGGCGACGTGC
>JAEWKP010000149.1 GCA_023393655.1 Pseudomonadota bacterium
CGGCGCCGAGGCCTGACAACGCGGCCGCCACGGCGGTCGCTGCCTCCCCGAGATAGGTCTGGAAGAGGCCGTTGATCGTCGTCAGCGCGCCCGGCCCGCCCGGCGCGTCGAGAATCGGCCCGTCATATTCGGCAAACTGAAGCGCGGCCACGATCGCCGCCGGGTTCTTCAGGGTCTGGTCGGCGATCAGGTTGGTGATGATGCGCGGATCGGTGTCCACGACATGGCCGGGCGCCTCGTAATCGGTGTTTGTGACGTTGTCCGCGGGATCGTCGACACCGGGAGGAAGGTCGTCAGGAGTGCCTGGAATCCCATCGGGCCCGCGGGTATCGGGTCCGTTGATGTCGATGCCGGTCTCGTCGCCCTCGTTGTTCCAGCGCGGATCGAACATCCGCGGCATGGGCTGGTCGGAGGCGCCCCACTGCTCACGCCCCGCGATGAGATTGTTGTAGGTCCCATCGACCGTGCGCAGCCCGAATGGCAGATGCGGCTGGTCGATCAGCTGCATCAGGGGGGTTCCCGCAACGTGAGCCTCGGCGATCCTGATCTGCTTGAGGACGAACTCAAGGTCATGCCGATTGAGTTTGACAGCCATCTGCCTCTCCCCAAAAATCGAAGGCGACTAAAGAGTCGCTCGTTACTGCTTCGGATGGCAGATTGTGGAGATCGGTCCCTTCCCCTGTCAGCCTCAGGAAGTCAGGCGTTCTTCCTGCGGTTGGTCCTTGGCGACTTCGGGACTTTAGGCACCCTGGAAGGTGGCCGTTCAATGCAGTGGCGCAGCAAGTATAGCCTTTCGGTCCAGTTCCTTGCTGCTGCCGCGGTGGTCCTTTGTATTTCCATGGCTGTGCTGGGCACCTGGGTCACTCACCGAATCACACGCAGCGTGCTCGTGACATCCGGGCAAGGCGGGTCCGATCTGATGGTGGGTTTTCTCGAGGCGGAGGTGCAGAATCTCCTGCCGGACGGCACCATGCCGATCGCGAACCAGCAACGTCTCGATCAACTGCTTGTCAGAACCCCGTTGACGAAGAGGATCGTCTCGGTGAAGGTCTGGCGGCCGGACGGGACCGTCATCTACGCCAACATGGCGAAAGACATCATCGGAAAACATTTCGTCTCGACCGATGTCGCCACGGCAGCAAGCGGCAAGATCGTTTCGGAATTCAAGGATATGGTAAGCGCCGAGAGCGCCTACGAGCAGAGCCTGAATCGATCCCTCATCGAGGTGTACGCACCGCTGTACAAGACCGAAACGGAGACTGTCGTCGCCGTCGGCGAGATCTATGAAGACGCCAAGATCTTGGATACGCAGCTCCAGCACAGCCAGCGGCTGACGTGGATCATCGTGTGCCTGACCACGCTGTTGATGCTCTCGTTCCTCTACTTGATCGTTCGGCGCGGCAGCTCCACGATTGCGGTGCAGGGAGCCGAGTTGACGAAGCGGATCACCGAAGCGCAGTCGATGGCCTTGCAGAACGAGCGGCTCAGGCTCGATGCGAACGAGGCGAACGAGGAGTTGCTCGGGCGGATCGGCTCCGACATCCATGATGGCCCGATCCAAGCGCTGACTCTCGCGAGGCTCCGGCTCGACGAGATCGCCGAAATCCTCGTCGATAAGCGACAGAGAAAGCGCCCGGTTCCGCAATACCTGAGTGAAGCGAGAGCCACGCTCGGCGAATCCATCGAAGAACTGCGGCATCTCTCGACCGGCCTCGTGCTGCCGGAGCTGGACGAGCTGTCGCCGCTCGAGCTGATCGAACTGGCGCGCGACCGGCACGAAAGCACGACGGCGACGAGTGTCGAGCTCAGCCTCGGAGATCTGCCTGAAACCATGTCGAGCGCCATGAAGATTTGCGTTTACCGGATCGTTCAAGAGTCGCTGACGAACGCCTTTCGACATGCCGGCGGCGTCGGCCAACGTGTATCGGCCGCGGTTCGCGATCATCGGCTCGAGCTGACGATAAGCGATGAGGGCGGCCAGGTCGTGGCGCCTCAGGCAGAACGAGCGGTTCACGCCAAGCTGGGTCACCGAGGTATTCGAAATCGCGTTCAGGCGTTCGGCGGAATTTTGAAGCTGGAGAAGACGGAGCGCGGGACGGAAGTGCGGGTCACTCTGCCGCTCGCACACGGCCATCGATGACGCCCCAAGGGCCATTATCTCGTACGCCGGGTGGGCATGCGTTAGTGAAGCGATAACAGCGCGGGCATACGGAAGCAGTCTGAAGCCCAACCTCCAGCCTTAACCAAGCATTTACGAGAATGTTGTAATCACCGTCAGTTACGTTAAGCTCTCCTTCTCGGCTGGAGAGCTGCATCATGCGCACAGTTTCCGTCGCTTTCGTGGACGACCATCCGACGCTCTTGGATGGTATTCGTGCTATATTCGGACGCCGACCCGGCTATAAAGTTGTAGGAACAGGCGGCTGCTGCGCAGAAGCGCTTGAGATTTCGTATAAGACCAAGCCAGAAGTGATTGTGATTGACCTAAATATGCCTGGCGATGCTTTTGATTGCATAAAGCAAATTCGCCGCATCGCGCCTGAAATCAAAATCGTTATCCTGACTGCATCGTCGGGAATTCGACATGCAGTGGATGCGCTGAAGGCTGGTGCCAATGGCTATGTGCTTAAAGGTAGTCCGCTCGAGAGCTTGAGGGAGGCGATAGACGCCGTCGTAGCCGGCGAGACCTATATCTCCAAAGGTTTTTCCGCTAAAGTAATCGCTGCGCTAACTAATCCTCATGAGATGAAAATAAAGCTGAGCGTCCGCGAGGAGCAGATTGTAAATCTGCTTTTGGACAGCCGCACCAATCGGGAAATGGCCGCTGTCATGAAGCTCAGCGAGAAAACTATCAAAAATTACATGAGCTTGCTCATGCAAAAATTGGAAGTCCGTAACCGCGTCGGACTGGTTCTCGCAGCAAAAAGACTGCCGATCTCCAATACAAGAATA
Organism: Pseudomonadota bacterium; assembly: GCA_023393655.1. Taxonomy (GTDB): domain Bacteria; phylum Pseudomonadota; class Alphaproteobacteria; order Rhizobiales; family Beijerinckiaceae; genus Allobosea. The sequence continues at coordinate 2,953 of JAEWKP010000149.1, forward strand.
AATGATGTCGAACGGATCGGCTTGCTCAATTGAATTTTCGGCTCATGGCCTGGCCACTGAAAAGTGGCCCTGCCTGAAGTAGGCTTTTGACCCTTTGGAGGGTTCCCGACGCCAGCCCTCGATGACGATCCGAGCCTCGGCGAGGCTATAGAACCTCACCGTTCAACAGCTCGTCGCCAAGCTTGGAGTGAATGGCCCCGAGTGGAGTGCACCCTTCCGATGGGACAGGATGAGACTCGCTTGCGCCAGGAGCTGACATTCGGCAGATGCCGGAAAGCAGACGTAACCGAACAACGATTCTCGGCTTAAGCGTCCGATCCACGGCGGCATTCGGGGACTTCACTCGTCGCCTAGGCCCGTTGCGTTGCGGCGGGCGCGACCGATGGGGCGGTTGTAGGGCGTCAGCCACCTGCGCGCTCGCTGAGGGCCGCGAAGATTATGGGCGCCGGTCCTGCGACTTTCGCCGTGTCAGCACCGTCCAGACGCGAAGATTGAGCAGCGCGACCGCAGTTACCGCGGCGACGAGCGCGCAGAGCACGAGCTTGGAGAAGTTCCCCATCGTACCGTCGATAAACAGCGCGTGGACGACCCCGCCGAGCACGACCAACAAGACGAGCACGGTATGGCCAAGACGCCAGAGCTGCGGCTTGATGCGCAGGGGCCGGCGCAGCGCGGCGAGCAGCGCCGCGGCGAGGGCAGCCCACATGGCGACGACGCCCCAGGCCGAAAACGGGGTTGGCGAGTCGAAAAGAAGTGCGTCGATGACGTCGGGCGGGAATGATCTGCGGCATCTCGAGACGAAAGGCACCATTAGCATCGGTCAGCGTCGCACCATGGCTGCGCGCATCGGTCTCGTAGCCCTCCGTCGTGTGAGCCCAGATCTGGATGCGGATCCCGGGCAGCGGCGTGCCGTCTCCGGCCCGGCGTAC
>JAEWKP010000167.1 GCA_023393655.1 Pseudomonadota bacterium
CGTCAGCATGGCCTGACCCGTCAGGGTCTCAGTAGTAGTAGACCCGCCGGCGGGGGCGGTAGTAGCCGCGGGGCCGGTAGTAGTAGCGCGGCCGGGCATAGTACCGCGGCCGGTAGCGACGGTAGTAGCGGGGGCGGCGATAGTAGTAGTACTGGCTGAACTCGGCGTCGGCCTTGTCGAGCTGCTCCGCGAGCTCGGGCGCAACCTCGTCCCGCCGCGGCTCGGGCTTCGGAGTGGGCGCCGGCTGTGCCGCCTGGGCGGCGGCGATGCCACCAGTGCCGGCTGCGGCCAGCCCGCCGGCCAATGCCATGATGAACGAACGTCTATCCACGATTTCCTCCGGTACGAGTTCGCGTCGCCCCGGCACGCGCGTGCCGATGAAGACAACGGGCGGCTGCGACAATTAGTTCCGCTACAGCCGCAGCCGTCAACTAGTGCTGGTCGACGGCGTTAAGAGGCCGCGTCACGTCTTCGAGCGAGCGTCGCTCCGCCGCGACCGCAAAGCGCCAGGCGACATAGGAAGCCGCCAGCATCAGCACCGCGCCGAACAGGTAGCCGCCGAAGACGCTGCCGCGCGAGCCGGTGTCGCTCAGGATGCCGAAGAGCCAGGGGCCGGCGATGCCGCCCGCGCCGGTGCCGACCGCGTAGAACATCGCGATGGCGAGCGCCCGCATCTCGACCGGGAAGGTCTCGGAGACCGTGAGATAGGCCGAGCTCGCCGCGGCAGAGGCGAAGAAGAAGACGACGCTCCAGCACAGGGTGAGCTGCGAGGCGGTGAGCCAATCCTTCCAGAAGAGGTAGCCCGTCCCGGTCAGCAGCAGGCCCGACAGCGCGTAGGTCGCCGCGATCATCACGCGGCGGCCGAGCGTGTCGAAGAGCCGGCCGATCAGCAGGGGGCCGAGGAAATTGCCGGCGGCGAAGGGCAGGATGAACCAGCCGATCTGCTGCGAGGGTATGTTGTAGAAGTCGGTCAGGATCAGCGCGTAGGTGAAGAAGATCGCGTTGTAGAAGAAGGCCTGCGACAGCATCAGCGCCAAGCCCACCAGCGCACGTTCGCGATGAGCTATGAACAGGACGTGGAAGACCTCGCCGAGCGGTGTCGCGGCGCGCGGGCGCAACCGGGTCAGGGGCAGGATCTCGCCGGCGGGCGGAACGAAGCCGGCGCGGCGCTCGATATCGGCGACGATGGCGGCCGCGCGCTCGGGATGGCCATGGCTGATCAACCAGCGCGGGCTTTCCGGAATCCATTGCCTGAGGAACAGGATGACCAGGCCTAGTGCGGCGCCGATGAAGAAGGCCAGGCGCCAGCCGTATTCCGGGTTGATCCAGGCGGGGTCGAGCAGAATGATCGCGCCGAACGCGCCGAGCGCCGCGCCGATCCAGAACGAGCCGTTGATGACGAGGTCGGTCCAGCCGCGCACGCGGGCCGGGACGAGCTCCTGAATGGTGGAGTTGATCGCCGTGTATTCGCCGCCGATCCCCATGCCGGTCAGGAAGCGGAAGAGGATGAAGCTCGTGACGTTCCAGGAGAAGGCGGTGGCGGCCGTCGCGGAGAGATAGACGAGCACGGTGATCGTGAAGAGCTTCTTGCGGCCGAGCCGGTCGGTGAGCCAGCCGAAGAAGACGGCGCCCAGCACCGCGCCGGCGATATAGGCGGCACCGGCGAGGCCGATCTCGGTATTGGTGAACTTGAGGACCGGGCTTTCCTTCAGGGCGCCCGAGACCGATCCGGCAAGCGTGACCTCGAGCCCGTCGAGAATCCAGGTGATGCCGAGCGCGGCGACGACAAGCGTATGGAAGCGCGACCAGGGCAGGCGGTCGAGCCGTGCGGGCACGTCGGTGGCGATCGTGTCGTTCTGAGCGTTGTCCGGCGCTGTCATGCCGGCTGTCCCCCTGATGATCGACGGTCAAAGGAAAGGCCGGCACCCCATGGTGCCGGCCCTGAACCGGTCAGTAGACCCAGTAGACGCGGCCGTTGCGGACCACGCGCCGCCGGCGGCGACGGTGGACCGGCGGCGGGGGCGGCCGACGGGGATGGCGCGGCCGGCGATAGTACTGGGTGAACTCGGCATCGGTCTCGTCGAGGCCGGCCTTCAGGGACGGGTCGATGTCTCCGGCCTTGGGTTCGACGGGCGCGGGGGCCGCTTCAACCAGGTTCTTGGCCATGGCGGTGCCGCCGATGCCGGCAACCGCGAGGCCGCCGACAAGGCTCGTGAGGAAGGAACGTCGATTCAAGGTGACCTCCAATATCGTCGGGATCGGGCGAAGTCCCGCCCTCCCTGTGCCGAGTGGGGCCGGCGAATGCGGCCACAACGGGGCATTTTGACAACCATCCGTTCATCGGATGGTTCCGCGAGGGTATTAATCCGTTTCTTAACAATTCGTTCACCATGAGCCCGGCAAGAATTGCCGAGCTGCGCTCCGCTTCGGGGCGCGTGAGGCGTGGGGCGGAGCGGTCGATGACCGATGTGACGGCAGGGCAGGGCAGAGGGTTCGCCATTCCCGATCGCGGGGCGATGGGGAAGCTTCTCAACCGTCCCGACCTGTTTCTCGCCATCGGCGTCATGGGCATCCTGGTGGTGCTCATCTTCCCGATGCCGGCGATCCTGCTCGACCTGATGCTTGCGTTGTCGATCATCGTGTCGGTGCTGGTGCTGATGACCGCGCTCTTCATCGAGGAGCCGCTGGAATTCTCCGCTTTTCCGACGGTGCTGCTGATCGTCACCATGTTCCGGCTGGCGCTGAACCTTGCCTCGACACGCCTCATCCTCGCCCACGGCCACGAGGGCACTTCGGCGGCAGGGCACGTCATCGAGGCGTTTGCCGGCTTCGTGATGAGCGGCAATTTCGTGATCGGCGTGATCGTCTTCACGATCCTGATCATCGTGAACTTCGTCGTCATCACCAAGGGCTCGGGCCGCATCGCCGAGGTCGCGGCGCGCTTCAGCCTCGACGCCATGCCGGGCAAGCAGATGGCGATCGACGCCGATCTCTCGGCCGGGCTGATCGATCAGGAGACCGCGAAGGTCCGCCGCCGGGCTCTCGAGGATGAATCCTCCTTCTTCGGCTCGATGGACGGCGCCTCGAAATTCGTGCGCGGCGACGCCATCGCCGGCCTCCTGATCACCTTCATCAATGTGCTCGGCGGCATCATCATCGGCGTCGCGCAGCAGGGCCTGACCTTCGGCCAGGCGGCGACGAACTACACCATGCTCACCGTCGGCGACGGCCTCGTCAGCCAGCTGCCCGCGCTGATCGTGTCGACCGCGGCCGGCCTGCTCGTTTCGAAGGCGGGTGTGCGCGGCGCCGCCGACAAGGCGCTCGGCAAGCAGCTCTCGGGCTATCCCAAGGCGCTCGGCATGTCGGCGGCGGTGATGCTGCTGATTGCATTGCTGCCGGGCATCCCGATGACACCCTTCCTGCTGCTGGCCGCTGGCGCGGGTTTCCTCGCCTACCGCTTCGGGCGGGCGGCGAAGGAGCGCGAGGCGCAAGCCGGCATGACCGATGCGGCGCAGGCCGGCGCTGCCGCCGCGGCGGACGGCACACCGCGCGAGGAGACGCTGAACGACCTGCTCAAGATGGACGAGCTCAAGATCGAGATCGGCTACGGGCTGCTGCCGCTGGTCAATGCGCCGAGCGGCCAGGACCGGCTGACCGACCAGGTCAGGGCGCTGCGCCGCCAGCTCGCGGCCGAGCTCGGCTTCGTCATGCCGGCGGTGCGCATCGTCGACAACGTCCAGCTCGAGGCGAACCACTATTTCATCAAGATCAAGGAGATCGATGCCGGGCAGGGCATCGTCTATGCCGGCCAGTACATGGCGATGGACCCGATGGGCGGCGCCGTGAACCTGCCGGGCCACAACGTGCTGGAGCCGACCTTCGGCCTCCCGGCGACCTGGATCGACGCCGCCCTGCAGGACGAGGCGCAATTGCGCGGCTACACCGTGGTCGATGCCGCGACCGTGATCTCGACGCATCTGACCGAGGTGCTGAAGTCGAACATGCCTGAGCTGCTCTCGCATTCCGAGGTGCAGAAGCTCCTGCGCGAACTGCCGAAGGACCACGCCGACCTCGTCAAGGAGATCGTGCCGAGCCAGATCTCGACCACCGGCATCCAGCGCGTGCTGCAGCTCCTGTTGTCGGAGCGCATCTCGATCCGCGACCTGCCGACGATCATCGAAGGGGTAGCCGAGGTCTCGGCGAGCGTGCGCAATCCGCGCGAGATCGCCGAGCATGTCCGCGCGCGGCTGGCCCGCCAGATCTGCGCCCAGTTCTCGAACATGCAGGGCGTGCTGCCGATCATCACGCTGTCGCCGGCCTGGGAGGGGGTCTTCGCCGAGTCGATCATCGGCCAGGGCGAGGACCGCCCCCTCGCCATGCAGCCCTCGCGCCTGCAGGAATTCGTGCATCACGTCCGCGACAAGTTCGAGGATGCGGCGCGCATCGGCGAGATGCCGGCTCTGGTCACCTCGGCGATGGCCCGGCCCTTCGCCCGCCAGATCATCGAGCGCTTCCGCCGGGTGACGCCGGTGCTGTCGCAGGCCGAGATTCATCCGCGCGTGCGGCTCAAGAC